>JBBRKS010000106.1:0-13437 GCA_038231775.1 Rhodobacterales bacterium
ATCGAAAGGTGGGCTGTCCTTGACCTTCTGCCGGTTGACATCGAGGTAGATCAGCTGCTCGGTCCAGCGAATATCCTGCGCCGAACGGGGCGAGATCAGCACCTTTTGCCCCATCCACCAGTTGCTGGTATCCACGATCAGGAAATGAATGCTCCAGTCCGTATCCTCGATCACGAAGCCGGATAGATGCCCGATCTCGCCGTCGGTCGCGTGGATGTGATACCCGGTGACTTCCTCGGCGCTGCGCAGGTGCGGCTCATCCTGGTCGTGCTGGTGCCGGGCGATGTCGTCGGCGCGGCGCTGCACCTCGGGGTCCGCGCGCATCGGCATGGCGGCACCCAACAAACCATACCCGCCCATGTAATAGCCTGAACCCCAATATGGGCTCCAGCCATAGTAGTCATAGGTCGATGTCTCGAACTGGCGCGATACAGGCCGGTGGGTGTCCAAATCGGGACTTGCCTTGACCTGAGCCCGCGTCAGACGCACGGGAAAGGTCGTGCTGTCGGGCGCGGCATGGCCCAAAGCCGATGGCGGCAACAATACTTTTCGGCCGGGCAGCCAATCGCCGGTATCCACGACCAACCAGCGGATCATCCAGCTGGTGTCATCGAAGAGGACATCGCTGACAAAACCAATCGTGCCGTCGCTGGCCTCGATGCTATGTCCCCGGATGGTTGACAGATTAAGCAGCATATCCGAATTCCTTTTGGTTGACCCGCTTTGGAGGGCAGGCTGGACGCGAAAGACAGGTCCGGATCAGGCCACTTGACGCGATCGCCAAGTTGCGAACTTCGGCTAAGGTTTTGTCAGACCTGAAGGGGCGAAGACGTGAACGCACCAATGGCCGAATCATGCGCGACGGAAGTGGTTAGCGGATTGATCTGTGTCAGTCCTATCCGCACGTTTGCGTGAAATCGTGGAGAGCACCAAGGCGTTGAAAGTGATCATTAGCCCCTGATGTGCGCGTCACCAGGCTAGGACCAGCCCCGCGCGGGTAAAATCAATGTGATCCAGATCAGGAATTACCAATATGAGCGACACATCAGGTCTTATCCTCGTCACCGGCTCGAATGGACGGATCGGCAGCGCAGTCATGAAACGGCTGACCGGAAAATACGGTCAGGTGATCGGATTTGACCAGAAAGCTCCGACCCCGCCGCCGCCGGATTGTGTACGTATCGCCGTTGATACCAGCTCTGACAACAGCCTGAATGAGAGTCTCAAGATGTTGCGGGCGCATCACGGCTCGAAGATCCCGTCGGTGATCCATTTGGCTGCTACTACGATTTTCTGGGTGAACCAAATCCGAAATATGAGGAAATTACTTTCAAAGGTACCCAGCGACTACTGCGTGCGTTGCAGGATGGCTTTGAGGTCGAGCAGTTCATTTTCTCCAGCACCATGCTGGTGCATGCACCCAATCAGCCGGGCGCGGTGCTGACTGAAGAATCGCCGATTGGTGCAACTTGGGCTTATCCTGAATCGAAAGTGCGGACCGAGGCGCTGACCCGTGCCGAACATGGCAAGATCCCAGACGCGATCATGCGGCTGGCCGGGGTCTATGACGACGTGTGCCACTCGCCGCCGCTGGCCGATCAGATGCAGCGGATTTTCGAGCGGCAACTGGCGAGCCACCTTTACTCCGGCGAAACCTCGCACCGTCAATCCTTCCTGCACATGGATGATCTGGTTGCCGCGCTATTGCGCCAAGCTTGCTCCACCAGCGATACACCCGCATTTTGCTGAAGCGACACCGGCAGGTTCGGCACCCTTCGCGGCCGCAGGGCGATGGATTGAGGTGGGCCAAAGCTTATTACATGAAGGACCCGCCGCTCGGAACCAATCATCTCTTCGCGGAACGACGACGCACCGCGCCAAGATGACGTCGGTTGGCCCGGCGTGAGTCGAAACCAACAATCCAGCTAAATCCTCAGAAAAGCGGCGAGGCGCAGATTCACGCAACCGGTGCGGTAGCGATTGTCTGGGTGATTGGGTTGGACAGCGCTTCCACGTCCCTGACCAGTTCAGGCAGTAGTGGCTTGGCTTGGATGGCGGATGCCAGCGACGACGCCGGTTGCAGGCGGCGAGACATCTCGTCCCATTTCCGTGCGATCTGGTTCCAGTCCATGGTCGTTGCCCCCAAGACTCGGATTTTGGCAGAACCCGATGATAGAAGAGGCGCCCAGTGCCAGTGAGCTGTACGACATGTTCGCAGGACTGCCAACGCACTGTCTGTAACGAAAGCCGTTTGCTGGCACTGCGTGTCGGCACTGTCCGGATAAAGGTTGTTCGCCAAAGATCTTCCAGCAGAAACATTACCCTAGCGGTAGCTCTCCGCGGCGTCGCTAACGCAGATCAGCGGAGCCGCTCGGCGCGGTCTTTTTTTCGATCCTCCGCAGGGCCAGACGCCAGAATTGATTCAAGCAATTCACCGCTGCATTTGGCCTGAAATTCAGTTTCTGCAGTCAGAAAAGGTCAGGCCGATCGACGCTGCTGTGATATCGGCGCACGGGCACTAGCGTCAAGCGACATTCAGCCGGCCAGAAGAGAATGTCCAAACTCTTCCGGGATGATTTCCGTGTTTTGCGTGCACTTCTGCGCAGCTTCATCTTTATCAGGCCGACTTATCTCGAGTCAGCGACGAGCAAGCGAAGGAGGAGCAGCCTCAACTGCGGGCGGCTGACGGAGCATTGAACTGGTTTGGACTCAGGCCCTTCCCGGCAGCACGTTCCGTGTCGCAAATGGCAGAGATCACCTCGAACAAGTTAAGGTCGTCGCACCGAATTTCCGCCTTCGATGATCTTGTGGATCAAAGTTGCGACCGCTTCGTGCAATTCGGTCTGCCCATCGTCTCCAGGGTCGTAATTGTGGGCGGCAGCCGCGTCGCGCAGAACGCCTAAGATCTCGCGCTCTGGCAGGATCTTGTGATCATTCAGCGCCAGCAGCAGCGATTCGCAGATGGCAAGCGCAGCTGCGGCTGCCACATCTGCCGGGGGCGGTGCGACAATGGGAGCCTTTGACTTTGGCAGGTGCTCTGGACCGGACATGGTGGGAACCTCGCGATGACGTGGCTACGCGCAGTATGCCCGCCCACCTTGTTTCAGCAATCATCGCTACTGTCGCAGGTTTGTGATATTAAAAACTGATCTAAAGTAGCATTGCTGTCTGCAAAGCCTGACAAAAGTTGATGCAAGACCCTGAGGTCAGGCAACGCGGCGAAAGGCGGTCAAATGCAAAGTGTCCAAAGCCCGTAGACCCGCAAATTGGGCAGCTTTGTTGTCTTGTCGAGCGCAGAGTTGAAAACGCTTGACGATTTGCACCGACGACGACGCAACTTTGTTGCTGGCCGCGACTTGATGCACCAAGGTCAGACTGATCAGGCGGCTTATATCCTCTCGGACGGTTGGGTGTGTTCTTACAAACTGATGCGGGATGGCAAACGCCAGATCGTGGACTTCCAGATTCCGGGCGACTTTCTGGGTTTGCGATCGGTTCTGTTCCACACCGCTGACCACAATATAGAGCCGATTACCCCGGTTACGGCGTCAGAGGTCTTGGCGAGCGACCTGATTGATGCTTTTTCCTCGTCCCCCCGCTTGGCAACGGCAGTTCTTTGGGCGGCATCGCGCGATGAGGCGATGGTGGTTGAGCATCTGGTCAGCATCGGGCGGCGCAGCGCGCTGGAGCGAACGGCACATTTCTTCCTTGAACTCAGTGCACGGTTGAAGCTGGTTGGTCTTGGCACGGTCGAAGGTTACGCCTGCCCGTTGTCGCAATACATGCTGGCCGACGCTCTTGGCATTAGTGCTGTGCATGTGAACCGAGTGCTGCGTGAGTTGCGTGAGGAAGGCTTGCTGACATTTCAGAAAGGCAAGGTGACGATTCACGACTTCGAAAAGTTGGTGGATGTAGCCGACTTCGACCGCACCTATCTGGATGACTACGGCCCGTTACTGCGGTAGTTGACGGCTGCCCTGCGGTATCTTGAAGCCGTGGTTTGGCGTTGCTCGCCAGTTTCGGCCGCGGAATTTGGCTTGCTATATGGATCAGAGTTTCTTGGCTGCATCCATTCTACGTCACTTTTGGCAGAGACGGACGGTGGAGTTGGACAGTCGAAATGACGCCCCTTGTCAGGTAGTTAGAAAATTGGCGCTTTAGTTTTCGCCGATAGGGCCGAAGCATCGGCTGGGCTTCGTATGTGGGTTACAAAGTTGACTGAAACTTTGGTCAGAACTCCGCTCGCACCGCCACCCTTGGCGGGTTCCACGCAGATGCGCCCAAACACGCCAAACTCGCTCCAGCTGCGGCTCCTCAGTCTCGAAAGGCCGCTCAAAGCCAGCCATTCGTGAACCCGGCCCGCCGCAGTCCCGCAACGATATAAGGGCAATCCCGCATCAGCCGCCAGACTAAACCCGAACGGTAGTTTTCGATCATCGAGATATTGGGCCCCTGATTGAGCGCAAAATGCTCCTCGCAGACCCAACCCACTGCATCCCCAGTTCGAGACGGGTAGGTCGGATTGAAGCTGCCGACGAAGCCGTAGGAGGTTCGGGTCTGCGGATATACGTCCTGACAATGCCGGATCGCTGGGAGGGCGATTTCGGGTGCGAATGGCAACGAGGCGATAATCCCCCACGGGGCGAGTGTCCCATCATCAGGCCCGTAGGGCACGCCGCGCGCCTTGTATCCGAAAAAGCTGCGCTTTTTGCCGTCGGTCCGGCGCGATCCCGGTCCGGGGCCGTCGCTGGCAGTCAGGCCCCAGGCCAGTTTGCCATACCCCTTGAAACCATGCGGGTTGCGCACCGCGTATTCCTGCTGCACGTAGGTCGCCCGCCTGCTGTTCTCGAAATAGTCGATCCCCTTGTCGCGCATGTACGCGTCCTGAATACCGCGAAAGTCGATCCACAGATGCGAGAATTGATGGATGAACAAAGGGCCAGCGTAGAGGAATTCGCGGTCATAGATCGTCGTCCAGTCATAGGTCGACGTCCATGCGGCGTAGCTTTCTTCGGGCAACGGAAATGTGGGTGAGCCGAGGCCCAGCACATAGAGAAGCAGCGCCTCGTCATAGCCTTCCCAACGGTATTTCAGAAAACCGCTTTTTGGCTTCCACCCATGAGTGACGGTGGCCTTGCCGTTCTGTGCCCACCGCCAGTCGACCCGCCGGTAAAGTGCATCGGCGAGCGTTCTGATCTCGATCTCTTCCACAAGCTCTTGGTCAAAATAAGCCGCGGCGGTGAGCATCCCAGCGATCAGAAACGTCGTGTCGACGGTCGACAATTCGCACTCCCACACCCGCCGCCCGGTCTGCATATCCAGAAAGTGGTAGTAGAACCCTTTGTAGCCAGTCGCGTCCGGTTCGGTTCCCTGCGGGCTGTTCCAGAAAAATCGCAGTGTCGTCAGCGTCAGTGCGACGGCGTCGGCACGCGACCAGAATCCACGTTCGACCCCTACCGGGTACGCCGCCAGCGCGAAGCCCACGACCGCAATGCTGGACGGTGCGCCTTCTCCGGTCCGGTCCCGTACCAGTCCGTTGCTGGGGTTCACCTGGTCCATGAGGTATGCAAACGTATCCCGCTGGATCCCCTCCAGCAGGTCATCATCCAGAGATGGCCGGATCATGCGACTCATTCTTCCTCTGCCGACATCGACGCGAATCTCTCCGTGAAGGTGTGTGCTGACAGCGGGTCACTAAGCGTGTCTTTCGGTTCGATCATGTTCTCGCCTTAAATAATTAGCTCTCAGCGTCACCGGTGCAACCGCGTAGCTCACGCTGAACTGCGCCTTTTCAGGTTTCGCCAAGTACGACGCGTAGGGCATGGGTCTTGCCATCATCCGCCAGAGCAATCCCGCCTGTGGCGGCGATGACCTTACCGTCGAGTTCCAAGCGAGTGACACCGTGGCAGACATGGTCCGGGTTTTCCACCGTTATGACGTATCGGGTGACGGCATGCTGAAGCCCGCGCCGCTGATAGGTGATCTGAAAGCCGGGCCAGAATTTCGGGATGCACGGATCGATCAGCAGCCGATCGCCGCGCAACTGAAAGCCAAGCACCGCTTCGAGTCCGGCGCGATACAACCACGCGGCGGAACCTGTGTACCAGGTCCACCCGCCGCGACCGACGTGCGGCGCGACTGAATAGACATCGGCGCAGGCGGCATAGGGTTCCACCTTGTAGCGTGCCACGGCGTCGGCACTGTCGCTGTGGTGGATCGGGTTGAGCAGATCGAACATCGCACCTGCACGATCGCCGTCACCGAGTTTGGCCCAGGCAAAGACCGACCAGGTCGCGCCATGCGTGTATTGGCCGCCATTTTCGCGGATGCCCGGCGGATAGCCTTTGATGTAGCCTGGGTTTTGCGCGCCGCCGTCAAACGGCGGGGTGAATAGTTTGGCGACCTTGTGCCGATGGTCGACCAGCAGGCGATCAACCGATCCCATCGCCTGTGCGCCATGTTGCGGGTTTGCAGCACGTGCAAGCACGCTCCACGATTGGGCGATGCTGTCGATCTGGCATTCGTCGCTTTCGTGCGAGCCCAGTGGGGCGCCGTTGTCGTAATAGCCCCGGCGATACCATTCACCGTCCCACGCCTGTTCTAGGGCCAAGCGCATGTCGGCGGCGTAGTCGCGCCAGCGTCGGCTGCGTTCGGTATCGCCGCGCTGGTCGGCACAGGGCGCGAACGCCGCAATGGCGGCCAACAAATGCCACGCCAGCCAACTGCTTTCGCCGCGACCCTTTTCGCCGACGCTGTTCATGCCATCGTTCCAGTCGCCGGTCTGGATTAGCGGCAGGCCGTGCGTGCCGCTGGTCAGGCTGGAGTCGAGCGCCCGGGCGCAGTGTTCATAAACGCTGACGGTCTGGTCAGACTCGCCCGGCTGGAAGAATGCATCGGTGGCACCGTCGGGAATGGTCTGGCCGGTCAGGAACGGCAGTGCTGCGTCCAGCACCGCAGCATCGCCCGTCACGTCGACATAATGCATGGCAACGTAGGCAAGCCAGACGCGGTCGTCGGCAATCCTGGTTCGGATGCCCTGACCGGCTGGCGGCAACCACCAGTGCTGCACGTCGCCTTCGGCAAACTGGCGACCGGCTGCGCGCAGCAGATGTTCGCGGGCAAGATCGGGCCGACTGATACACAGCGCCATCACGTCCTGCAACTGATCGCGAAAACCGTATGCCCCACTTGCCTGATAATAGGCGGCCCGCGCCCAGACGCGGCTGCTCAGCACCTGATACAGCAGCCAGTCGTTGAGCATGATGTCCATCGCCCGATCCGGCGTGCGGACCTGCACGACATCAAGCAGACCGTTCCACTGGGCTGCGACTTCGCCGAGGACCCACTCCATATCGGCCGCGCGGTATTTCACGACCAATTTCTGCGCCTCGGCTTCGGTAGCGGCATCGCCAAGCAGGAAGACGAGGTCGATCTGCGTATTGGGCGGCAGTTCGATCCGCGTCTGCAGGGCACCGCACGGATCAAGACCTGCGCCAAGGCGACCCGACAGCGGCGTGTTGTCTTGCAGCGCGGCAGGCCGGTCGATCGCGCCGAACGGTCCCAGAAATTCACCGCGATTGCCGGTCATCGATTGTTGCTGGCCCGCAAGATCGGCGAACGCGACCCGTCTGCCAAAATCGCTGCGCCACGGATTGCGTGCGAACAGCGCACCCGTCTGCTCATCGCTTGAGGTGATTACGAACGGCCCCGGCGTGGTGCCGTTAGCCCCAAGCGCCCATTCAACATATCCGGTGATCGACAGGTGCCGTGTATCCGTCGAACGGTTGCACAGACGCAGCCGTGACAGCTTGACCGGATCTGCGGTCGGCACGCACATCGTCAGCTCCAGCGCGATGCCGTGAGCATCGTTGATGAACCTGCTGAAACCCTTGCCATGTGTGATCTGGTAGGTCGCGCCGGGGACGCGGATCGGCAGGGCGGTTGCGCTCCACACTTCGCCACTGTCTTCGTCGCGTAGATATAGCGTCTCATGCGGCATATCGCTGATCGGATCGTTCGGCCAAGGCGTGATCGGATTTTGCTGACTGTTAATCGACCACGTGTAACCGCCGCCCTCTGCCGATACGATAAAGCCGAACGCAGGATTGGCGATCACATTGATCCACGGTGCCGGTGTGCAGGAATCGTCGTCGAGATGAATGTGATACGCGCGACCCGCATCGCTGAACCCACCGCTGCCGTTGGAAAATTCCAGCGGGCCATCCGAAGCGCTGGCGGCCTGTGCGGGCGTACTGGCGCACATGGCCTCGCCCGTGATCGGCGCGGCAACGGGGCCGGTATCCGAATGGTCATTGTTGCCCAGCACGACGCGTGCCTGCGTTAGCAAGCCGTCGCGCAAATCGTCGCTGACCGCGTCGTCGCGCAATACGATCAGTTCGGCCTTGACCGCCGTGGTATCGGCTTTCAGCAGCGCCTGCTGAGTGCTCAGAAATGGTTCCAGCGTGCTGAGCAAGGCATCGCCAGCGGTGCCGATTGCGGTATTCAACAGCACCACATCGACGCCCAGCCGTTTGCTGCGCCAGTCGCTCTGCGCCAACAGCAGGTCCTGCACGCGCGACAGTTCGGCCGGGTTGTCAAGGCGCAGCAGCACAATCGGGCGATCCCCGGAAATGCCAGCGGCCCAAAGCGTCGGCGGCCCGCCGCGACCACGTGCCAACACGTCGGCGGGTGCGCGTTGGCGCGGATCGCTGATCAGCACCGCGCTCAGCCATTGCGCAAAACCTGCGGCCTGCTGCGCGTCGATGTCAAGACGTGCCTGTTCTGCCATGGCGAAACCTGCGGCACCGGCGAATAATTTACCGGCGGCGTTCGCGTTGTCCAACTGGGCGGTCAACGCCAGTGCGCCCTCTCGCGTGTCGGCCAGTTGCGTCCACAGCAAAAGCCTTATGCTGGCACCGGGCGCAAGCGTGACACGTTTGCGCAAGCTGAAGATCGGATCAAGCACATAGCCCGTGGTGTTGGACAAGGCGGCACCCGGCTGCATCGCCTGCGCATCACGCAACGTGTGGCAGCGGCCAAGAAAACGCGCACGATCGGTTTCGTGTTCATGCGCACGGTCGGCTGGTTCGCCTTCGATCTGCATCGCCTGGGCGGCCCAGATGACCGGCTCATCATCCGCGCGCCGCCGCCTTGTGGCCAGCAACACGCCATTGCGTGCCTCCCATTCGGTTTGTACGAACATCTTGGAAAACGCAGGATGGGCGTTGTCGGGACCAGCCGGACCGACCACCAATTCGCTGTAAGAAGTCACTGACAGGGTGCGCTGCTTGTCGCCATGATTGCGTAAAGTAAGGCGGCGCAATTCGATATCGGCGTCGCCCGCCACGGCGATTTCCAGCGTGCTGTCAAGCATGTCGTCGCGGCGTACAAATCGGGCCAGACCGGGGCTGAAACTCACCACGATATCCGGCGTCGCGGCACCCATTGGTTGCCGGGTGGCCGACCACACCGCGCCGCTGTCCTCATCGCGCAGCAGCAGATAACTGCCCCAGCAATCGCGGGTGGCATCCTCGCGCCAGCGCGTCACAGACAGATCGCGCCAGCGGCTGAAACCAGAACCGCTGTTCGACAGCATCACACTATACGTCCCGTTTGACAGCAGGCAGTGTTGGCGCGACGCGTCGGCAGAGGAATGGATGGGTCCGGTCAGGGCATCAATTCCGTTTGCGTCCGTAGAGACATTGGCCGCCTTCAGGTCGCTGGCCGGTGTTTGGTCGCTCATGGTGTTCCTCCGGTGATGGCTTCGACTGAATGCGCGACGCCGCTGCGTTGCACACCTCTTTCAAAGGCGCTCCGCCGCCAGCGTGTCGCTGACGATTGCCTGCGCTTCCTCCAGGATCTGGCGCACATGATCCGCGCCCCGAAAGCTTTCAGCATAAATCTTGTAGAGGTCTTCGGTGCCCGAGGGCCGCGCGGCAAACCAGCCGTGTTCAGTAATCACTTTCACTCCGCCCATTGCAGCACCGTTGCCCGGTGCCTGGGTCTGAATGTTTTTAATCTTTTCACCGGCCAGTTCTTTGGTCTTCACTTGTGCTGGTGTAAGCTTGGACAACCGGGCCTTGTCCGCCGCCGTTGCAGGCGCGTCGACCCGTTCGAACACCGGTTCGCCGAATTCGCGCGCCAAGTCACCATAGATCTCGCCGGGATCGCGTTCCATCCGCGCCGTGATTTCCGCGGCGAGCAGCGCTGCAATCATGCCGTCCTTGTCGGTCGTCCAGACGCTGCCATCTCTGCGCAGGAATGACGCGCCGGCGCTTTCTTCGCCGCCAAACCCGAGGGATCCATCGAAAAATCCGTCCACGAACCACTTGAACCCGACCGGCACTTCATAAAGCCTGCGGCCCAGCCTCGCGGCCACGCGGTCGATCATGGTGCTGCTGACGATGGTCTTGCCGATGGCGGCGTCCTTGCGCCATTGCGGCCGGTTTTGAAACAGGTAGTCGATCGCCACGGCAAGAAAATGATTGGGCGGCATCAGACCGCTACTTTGCGTCACGATGCCGTGGCGGTCGTGATCGGTGTCGCAGGCGAAGGCGATGTCGAAACGATCTTTCAGCCCGATCAGGCTTTGCATCGCATAGGGCGATGATGGGTCCATGCGGATGCGGCCATCCCAATCAAGTGTCATGAACCGAAACGTCGCATCGACGGTGTCGTTGACGACGGTCAGGTTCAGCCGGTAACGGTCGGCAATCCGGGGCCAATAATGCACCCCCGCACCCCCAAGGGGATCGACGCCCATCTGAATGTCCGCGCCGCGAATGGCCTCCAAGTCAATCACGTTGGCAAGGTCGTTCACATAAGCGGTGACATAATCGTGGCGGTGGGTCGTACCCGCACGCAGCGCCCGGTCGTATCCAATGCGTTTGATGTCCTTCAGGTCGTTGGCAAGAAGCGCGTTCGCCCTGATTTCGATCCAGTCGGTGATGTCCTTGTCGGCGGGCCCGCCGTTCGGTGGGTTGTATTTGAAGCCGCCGCTTTCGGGCGGATTGTGCGACGGCGTGATCACGATGCCGTCGGCCAGTCCATTCTTTCGCCTGCGGTTGTAGCTCAGGATCGCGTGCGAAATCGCAGGCGTCGGTGTATATTCGGCGTTTTCGGCAATCATGACGTTCACGCCGTTGGCCGCGAGGATTTCAAGCGCACTGGCGCAGGCCGGTGCGGACAGCGCGTGCGTGTCGATGCCGAGATACAGCGGGCCGTCGATGCCCCGTTGCTTGCGATAGTCGCAAATGGCCTGGCTGATCGCCAGCACGTGCCATTCGTTGAAGGTTTTATCGAATGCCGAACCGCGATGCCCCGAGGTGCCAAATGCAACCTGCTGCGCCGCTACCAAAAGATCGGGCCGTTCGCAGAAATACGCCGTGATCAACGTTGGTATATTGACCAGCATCGAAGGCGCGGCAAGTAGACCTGCCCGAGGGACTGTTTTCGGTATCGGCTCTTTTGCGTTACTCATGCTGCGCCTCGATCGTTGGGTCCGTGTCCACCCGGCTCATTGCTTCGCGCCGTGACGTCCCACCTCGGAAAAGCCCAGCAAGGTCGGTAAGTTAGCATTGAGCAGATCGCTGATGTGTTCGATGGTCAGATCCGCCGGCGGAAACTTGGCGATGATGTCTGCATCGAAGGCGTAGTGTCCCTGACGCGGAAAGACGGTCGTCAAGCGGTCGCCCCAGATGCTTTTCATCGCCGCCAGAATGCGCAGTTTGTCGTCCACCATGACGTAATGACGCGCCGGATAGCGGCTTTCGACTTCCGTCAGCATCTGCTCTTTGTGCAGGTAAATCAGCACCCGACCCTCGACAGCATCCCATAATCCCGATCGCTGTGCCTTGCGCGGCTGAAACACCACGTCGCCATCCGACAGGATGACCGTCGGACCCCATTTGCCAAGATGCTGAATGACGTCCTGCGCGCCGGGATAAAGTCGTTTCGCAAACGGGTAGTCCACCAGAAAGCAGGACATCATCAGCAGTCTTGGATCGGTCAGATCCTCGATCCGATAGCGCTGCAAGGCACCGAGGTAATCGGAATAGCCGACCTCATCGCGCAACGCTTCGAAGATTTTCCAGTACCGGTCCCGGCTTTCGCGGCCAAACTCGCGGCCCAGATGTTCGTCAAGATCCGCCACAATTCGATCGTTATCAAGCAGGGTATTATCCACATCCAACAGGAATACGACCTCATCCAGCGGCATCATTCCATCTCCTCCGGCTTGGGGTTGTACCAGCTTCCGCTCGCAGCAATAAGCGCATCTGCCTGTTTCGGCCCCCAACTTCCGGGTTCGTATGGCGTAACACGCTGATGCTTTGTCAGCACGAGACCCACCACCGCCCAAGCGGCTTCGATACAGTCTGCGCGGGCGAACAGGGCGCCTTGACCGGCGATGGCATCACCCAACAGGCGCTCATATGGCGATTGTTGCTCGAGCTCCTCGTCCAGCAGGTAAAGCTCGCGCTGCTCTCCGGTGAATGCCTTGCCTGCAAGCTTGACGCGCGCAGCCAGCGCGATGGCGGGTTGGGGTGAGAGCCGGAAGCGCAGATAATTGGCGCGGCCCTTCGCCGCCTTCGCATCGTCGAAAAGTCGCTGTGGCGGCGGCTGCAATTCCACCAGCACCTCTGCCACCGTGTCTGCCAGACATTTACCCGAGCGCAGATACCACGGCACGCCGTCCCAGCGCCCTGAATCGATGAACAGTCGCAGGGCGCAAAACGTCTCGACGTCAGAGTTTTTCGCCACCCCGGCCTCTTGGCGGTAGCCGCGATACTGGCCCCGCACCAGATCATTGGGTTGCAGCGGGCGCATCGCCCGGAACACCTTGAGCTTTTCGGCATGCACGACCTCGAACCCCTGACATGCCGGTGGCTCCATCGCCAGTAAAGCGACGATCTGGAACAGATGATTCTGGACCACATCGCGCAGGGTCCCGGCGCTCTCGTAAAACGTGCCGCGCCCCACGACACCGAACTCCTCAGCCAGCGTGATCTGTACGCTGGCCACATGCGCGCGGTTCCAGATCGGCTCAAGAAAGGAATTGGCAAAGCGGAAGTAGAGGATGTTCATGATCGCCTCCTTGCCGAGAAAGTGATCAATCCGAAAGATCGCCTCGTCCGCGAAAACCGACCGCAGCACGCGGTTGAGGTCACGCGCCGAGGCCAGATCGCGGCCGAATGGCTTTTCGACAATGATGCGTCCCTGTTTGGCCAGACCTGCAACGTCCAGTCCGTTGATGACAGGCTCGAACAAGACAGGCGGGATGGCCAGATAGTGGACGGGATGCGTGTTTCGCGTGATGGTGGGCATCGATTTCGCGGGATCATGGGCAGTCATTTCGCGTGAAGCTGGGCACTGATTTCGCGGGATCGCGGGCAGGTCTGGTCGGCAAATTGAGGATAGTTGCGCCTTCAGGAATGAAGG
>JBBRKS010000107.1:0-13425 GCA_038231775.1 Rhodobacterales bacterium
TACCTTTGGGACAGACAGCGGGCAACGACACGCTCGACGGCGGAGCGGGCGACGACACGGTACTGGCGGGGGGCGGAGATGACGTGGTGTACGGCGGCGATGGAATCGATTATATCACCGGTGGGTATGGAGACGACAGGTTGTACGGGGGAGAAGATGGCGACATCATCGGATCGGGTCCGGGAGCGAACCTTCTGGACGGCGGGAATGGCGACGATCTCCTGACGGGAGAAATCGGAAACGATACCTTTTTCGGCGGAATCGGCAATGATACAATTTTAGCCGGAGGAGGGAACAACAGTACTTATGGTGGCGGCGGGAATGACTCAATTTTTTGCGCGGACGGAAATGATCGCATTTGGGGAGATGAGGGGGACGACACTATAAATGCTGGATCCGGCAACGATTGGATTTATGCAGGCGATGGGAATGATCTGATTATTTCCGGCCTCGGAAATAAATTTACTGATGGCGGCGATGGCAACGATACCATTCTCGGGTTCGTTGGATGTGATACCCTCCAAGGTGGCGCAGGCAACGATTCAATAGTTGGGGACGTTGGAGACGATAGTCTCTCTGCAGGAGATGGGGACGATACAATTTACGGGTCCGATGGAAATGACATTATTCTGGGTGAAGCTGGGTGTGATTACTTAGTAGGCGGGCCCGGAAATGATACAATATTTGGCGGAGATGGTTCGGATCGTATTCAGGTCGGGCTCGGAAACAATGTCTTGTATGGAGATATTGGCGACGATACTATCAGTGCTGGATCGGGCAACGATTTGATTTATGCAGGCACCGGGAATGATTTAATTATTTCTGGCCTTGGAAATAATTTTGCTGATGGCGGCGATGGCAATGATACCATTCTTGGGCTCATCGGATGTGATACCCTCCAGGGTGGCGCAGGCAACGATTCAATAGTTGGGGACGTTGGAGACGATAGTCTCTTTGCAGGGGATGGGGACGATACCATTTACGGGTCCGATGGAAATGACTTTATTCTGGGTGAAGCCGGGTCTGATTACTTAGTGGGCGGACCAGGAAATGACACCATATTTGGCGGAGATGGTTCGGATCGTATTCAGGTCGGGTTCGGAGACAATTTCTTGTATGGAGATAGTGGCGACGATACTATAAGTGCTGGCGCCGGCAACGATTTGATTTATGCAGGCGCTGGGAATGACCTAATTATTTCTGGCCTTGGAAATAATTTTTCTTATGGCGGCGATGGCAATGATACTATTCTTGGGCTCATCGGACGTGATACCCTGCAAGGTGGCGCGGGCAATGATTCAATAGTTGGCGACAGCGGAGACGATAGTCTCTCTGCAGGGGATGGGGACGACACCATTTATGGGTCAGATGGAAATGACTTTATTCTGGGTGAATCCGGGTCTGACTACTTAGTGGGCGGACCAGGAAGTGACACCATATTTGGCGGAGATGGTTCGGATCGTATTCAGGCCGGCCTCGGAAACAATGTCTCGTATGGAGGTAGCGGCGACGATACAATATTTGGCCTTACGGGAGACGACTCAATATTTGGAGGATTTGGAAGTGATATGTTAAATGGAGACCTTGGAAACGACAGTATTTTGGGTGGATGGGGGAATGATATAATTTCATGTGGGTGGGGGGATGACCTAGCCTACGGTCAACAGGGAAGTGACTACATAATTGGAGGATTTGGTTGCGACTCCATTTTTGGCGGATACGGGCGTGATACGTTGCTCGGTGGCAGTGAAGCGGATCTGATTTTGGGTGGAGCGGGTCGGGATTCCCTCTTTGGCGGGAGTGGGAACGATACAATTGCCGGAAACTCCGGTATTGACACGTTGTTCGGTGGAGCTGGTGCTGATGTATTCGTCTTCACAGATGATGGGGATTTACAGCTTGGTGACGTAGATTTGATCGGCGATTTTGAACAGGGCGCGGATAAAATTGACCTTTCCGCTATTCATACAATCGGAAACCATTTTGATCATACGGGTATGCTATTTATTGGAAATGCGCAATTTAGCGGGCGCTTGGGCGAATTGAGATCATTTGTATCAAATGGGAGCACTTACATTCGCGGTGATCTCGATGGAGACAAAGTTGCAGATTTCGCAGTTGTTTTAACTGGGGTATTCGAATTGAATTGGTCAAATTTCGTTCTCTAGTGTTCTGCATCTGACATAGGATTCTCGACGGCGCCACGCTGTGGCATAATCTGCGGATGAGACGCTCCGATATCTGCCTATACCTTTGCCCCGCCGACCGCCCTGAGCTTCAAGTTCTGCTGACCAACCGCAAAACGGCGCGCAAGCCCGCCGTCTGCACGCACCTGAACCTCGAACGCCAAAAATCGCCGTAACGGACCCAGACTCATTGCCCGAGGAACGGGAGTCCCCATGAGCGAAGGCCAGAGGCTTAGAAGATCGTGCCGCTCCATCGCTCCAATATCAAGCGCAATCGGCCGAGGCTTTGTGGAAGCTGCCTTTTGTGGTAGACTTCTGCATGGCATCGGGGGTGCGCATGGCGGGATTTATCGAGGGTGTTGATCGAGGCCAGACGGTGCTTTTTCCGGACCGGTTGGAGGACTGGATCGGCGAAGACAGTTTAGTCCGCGTCGTTGACTTTTTCGTCGCTGAACTGGATCTGCCGGGGCTTGGGTTCGGTCGGGCAGCGCCCGCGCGGACAGGGCGGCCCGGCTATCATCCGGCGGTCCTGCTCAAACTGTTCATCTTTGGGTATCTGAACCATGTCCCGTCCAGCCGCAGGCTGGAGCGCGAGGCAGGGGGCAATGTCGAAGTGATGTGGCTGACCGGCAAGTTGGTGCCGGATCACAAGACGATTGCCGATTTCCGGCGCGATGACGGCCCTGGCATTCGCAAGGTCTGCGCGCAGTTTGTCCAGCTTTGGCGCCGGATCGGCACTCTGAAGGGCGATTGTGTTGCCATCGACGGCAGCAAGTTCAAAGCCGTCAACAATCGTGAGAAGAACTTCACTAAGGGCAAGATCGCCAGCCGCCTTGCGCATGTTGAGGCCGATGTTGATCGCTACAGCAACGAGATGGTCCGGATTGATCGGCAGGAAGAAGGCGAGGCGCGGTCAGAGAGGGTGGCCCATCTTGCCCGGCGCTATGGCCGCATCCGGCAGGAAATCGCACGGCTGAAGGCGATGGACGAAGCGTTGGCCGACGCACCTGATGGCCAGATTTCCCTGACCGATCCCGATGCCCGCGCGATGGCAACCAGCGCCCGACACAGCGGGATGGTCTGCTACAACGTCCAGAGCGCGGTCGACACTGAGACCCACATCATTGTCACGCACGAGGTCACCAATCAGGGCTTCGACCGCGACCAACTCAGCCCGATGTCAATCGCGGCCAAGGATGCTCTGGGCCGCGATGACCTGCATGCGATTGCCGACAAGGGCTAATTCAGCGGCAGCGAGATCCTCGCTTGTCACGAGGCGGGCATTACCACGACCGTGCCGCGCCCGGCCACCTCGGGCTACGCGGCCAAGGGCATGTATGTGAAGGCCGACTTTACCTATGACGCCGGGCGCGATGTCTATGTTTGCCCGGCGGGCGAGGACCTGACCTACCGCTACACAACCGAGGAGCGCGGCATCCAACTCCGGCGTTACTGGATCAACGCATGCCAGACTTGTCCGCTCCGGAGCAAATGCACCACCGGCACGGAACGGCGGATCACTCGGTGGGAGCACGAACGTCTGGTTGATGATATGGGCAACCGGCTGGGCCGTGATCCCGATGCCATGGCCCTACGACGTTGCACGGTCGAACACCCGTTCGGCACGATCAAAGCCTGGATGGGCCACACCCATTTCCTGACCCGGAGGCTGAAGAATGTGCGCAGCGAGATGGCGCTCAACGTGCTGGCCTACAACATCAAGCGGATGGTAGCTTTGATCGGTATCCGGCGGCTCATGCAGGCGATCCCGGGCTGATATTGGCACTCGGTAGCAAAAAAAACGTTGCTGGAATAGCCTTTATTGCCCCTTAGCCTCGATCATAGACCGTGTGGTGCCGAACTGACGAGATAGTCGACCACCACACCAAAATTGCACAGCAAACTGCCGCGCCACCGAGTTTCCACACAGCCTCAGCCGAGTGCGACGATTGCCTCGTGTCACTGCGAAGTCACAGACGTACCTCTGTTCGGTGAAGGCCAAATCCTGTCCCCGCAACCAAAAAAACCAAATAAATCAAATAGATAGAACCCGACTTAAACAGTCAAGCTTTGGCTTGCCCAAAACACGTCAACGCCACGTCAACGTTTGACGAGTCCCCCTGAAACCAAAGGGGTTTTTTGTGTTTTGGACTGTACTGCTGGCCATGCCGGGCTCATGGATTTCCAGTTCATTGGTCTGCACCCGCGGTCGCAAGCAGCCAGGTGACAAACCGCTCGGCATCAGGATGGTTGCTGCTGCCTGCCAGCTGAACCAAGTGAAATGCCTCATCGATTGGCACTCTAAGGCCGAACGGCGCAACCAGTCGTCCTGATGCCAAGGCATGCCCTGCCAGCGACTTGCGGCCCAGTGCAACGCCACCGCCATGCGCCGCCAGTTCGAATGCCGTCAACGACGTGTCCAAATGCAGCCCTGATCCGGCATCGACTTGATGCGCCCCTGCCGCGTTGAGCCAGATGCCCCAGCCTTCGTGGTAGCCCAGCACATGCAACAGACGATGATGGCGCAAGTCTTCGGGTGCTCTTAGCACAAGTCCGGGCGCGCACAACGGCGTCAGCGTCTCCCATGTCAGGCGATGGCTGTTGAAGCCCGGCCAGTGCCCAGTGCCGTATTGGATGTCCAGATCGAAATCCTGCGCGTCAAAGGCGTCATTCCAGACGCTGGACAGCAGGCGGAGGGTTTTGCCCGGATGACGGTTCAGATAATCGGGGAGGCGCGGAGTCAGCCAGTTGACGGCAAAGGACACCGCACAGCGCAGGGTCAGGGCGCTGCTGCGGCGCTGGCCGAACACTTCGCGCGTGCCGATGGCCAGCCGCTCCATCGCGTCCTGGACCTTGGGCAGGTAGGCGGCGCCGGATTTGGTCAGCTCCAGCCCGCGCGCGCGGCGCAGGAACAGGGGCTGGCGCAGGTGGCTTTCCAGCGACTTCACATGTTTGGAGACGGCGGCCTGGGTGATGTGCAGTTCACTTGCCGCATGGGTGAAGCTGAGCGTGCGGGCAGAGGCCTCGAACGCGCGCAGCCAGGTCAGGGGGGGCAGGTCCAGGTTCATCGCGGCTCACAATGCAGCCATAACTTTTTGTATGGGTGCTGCCCCTGAATACGTCGTTTGACCAAACCGCGCCAGCAGGATCATTGAAGGGCAACCACGGGAGGTTTCATGTTCCAAGTATTCCCCACGGCGCGTCTGCGCCCTTCGCCATTTTATGCCTCGGCTGTGGCCGAGGGCATGACCGCCGCCAGCATCTACAACCGGATGATCATGCCGACCTCTTACGGTGATCCCTCGGCCGAATACTGGCGGTTGATCAATGGTGTGTCGCAGTGGGATGTGGGGGTGGAGCGGCAGGTGCAGTTGAAGGGGCCGGATGCGGGGCGTCTGGCGCAGATATTGTCACCGCGCGATCTGTCGGGCTGCAAGGTCGGGCAGGGCAAATACGTGCCATTGTGCAACCATCGCGGCACGATCATCAACGATCCCATCCTGTTGAAGCTGGCCGATGACCTTTACTGGCTGTCGATTGCCGACAGTGACATCTGGTTCTGGGCCAGTGCGATTGCAGCCGAGCGGGGGCTGGACGTGCAGGTGTCAGAGCCTGACGTGTCGCCGATGGCTTTGCAGGGCCCCAAGGCCGAGGATGTGGTGGCGCATGTGATTGGTGATTGGGTACGGGCCTTGAAATACTTCTGGTTCCGCGAGACGGAAATCAACGGCATCCCGGTGGCGGTGCAGCGGTCGGGCTGGTCAAAACAGGGCGGGTTCGAGATTTACCTGAAGGACGGCACGCGCGGGACCGAGCTTTGGAACATCTTCAAAGAGGCGGGCAAGCCTTGGGGCATCGGCCCCGGTGCGCCTGCCACGGCAGAGCGGACGGAAAGCGGGCTGGTGTCGGTCGGCGGTGATACGGATGAGGCGACCAACCCGTTCGAGGTGCGCCTGGGCAAGTATGTTGATCTGGACGTGGCCGATGACGTGGTGGGCATTCAGGCTTTGCGCCGGATCAAGGCTGAAGGGGTGAAGCGCCACCAACTGGGGCTGGTTCTGGAGGGGGCGACGCCTGCCCCGCTGGGCTTTCGGCGCGAGGATATCTTGCGGGGCGGTCAGCGCATCGGCATGATGACAAATTGCGTCTGGTCGCCACGCATGAAGGCCAATATCGGCTATGCGTTGATCGACGCCTCTGTTCCTGCGGGCGATACGGTGCAGGTGATCCGCGATCAGGGGCCGGTTGCGGCCAATCTGGTCGAACTGCCGTTCCTGTAAGCCCATGCAGCAGCACTTTGACGCCCAATTGCGCGATCAGGCCAACCATGTGGCGCTGTCGCCCCTGTCGTTCCTCAAGCGGGCCGAGACAGTCTATACCAATCGCCCTGCCGTGACCTATGGCGAGATACACCGCACCTGGGGCGAAGCCGGGGCGCGGTGCCGGTCTGTGGCGGCGGGGCTTATAGCCATGGGCATTGCGCACGGCGACACGGTTGCGGTCCTGTCGCCCAACATCCCCGAGTTGTTTGAACTGCACTATGCCGTGCCCCTGTCGGGTGCGGTGCTGAACACGGTCAACACTCGGCTGGAGCCTGAGACGGTCGCCTATATCCTGGACCATTCGGACGCGCGGCTGGTGATCTGCGATACCCCCCTTGCCCCCTTGCTGCGGCAGGCCTTTGCGATCAACGGCAGGGAAATTCCGGTTGTTGATATTGCCGATGTGTCGGGAGCGGGCTTTGGTCAGACCACCTACGAGGCGCTTGCGGCCCATCGGCCTATGGACTGGGCCTTGCCTGCTGATGAATGGCAGGCGTTGGCGCTGAACTATACCTCTGGCACCTCTGGCCGGCCCAAGGGGGTCATTTATCACCACAGGGGGGCCTATCTGATGGCGATGGGCACGGTGGCGGGGTGGGCGCTTGGCCCGCATCCGACCTATCTGTCCGTGGTGCCGATGTTCCATTGCAACGGCTGGAACCACCCGTGGGCGATGGCGATTGTGGGCGGCCACATGATCTTTACCCGCGACGCGACGCCTGCCAAGCTGTTGGCCGCGATGGCCACGCACCGGGTTACCCATCTGGGGGCGGCGCCCATCGTGTTGCAAATGCTGTGCGAAAGCCCTGACGCACGGCCCTTTGACCCCAAGATCAAGGTTCTGACCGCAGGCGCCCCGCCGCCCCCGCCATCCTGCAAAAGGCCGCTGCCTTGGGTCTGGATGTGATGCAGGTTTACGGGCTGACCGAAACCTATGGCCATATCTCGCAATGTCTGTGGCAGGATGAGTGGGATGCCTTGTCCGCCGCACATCAGGCCGAAAAGCAGGCGATGCAGGGTGTGACCTTTCCCATGGTCGAAGATATCCGCGTGGTCGACCGCGCCACCGGGACCGATGTGCCGCGTGATGGCCTGACGCAGGGCGAGATTGCCATTCGCGCCAACACAGTGATGAAGGGCTATTACAAAGACGCCGCAGCGACGGCTGAAGCCTTTTCCGGCGGCTGGTTCTGCTCAGGCGATGCGGCGGTGGTGCATCCTGATGGCTACCTGCAAATCCGCGACCGGCTGAAGGACGTGATCATCTCGGGGGGTGAGAATATCTCTTCGGTAGAGGTTGAGGCGGTGCTGTACCGCCATCCCGGCGTGTTGGCGGCGGCAGTGGTCGCCCGACCACATCCGAAATGGGGCGAAAGCCCCTGCGCCTTTGTCGAGCTGCGCGAGGGGTCAAGCCCGGCCGAGGCCGACATCATCGCCTTTTGCCGCGACCACATCGCCCATTTCAAGGCGCCGAAAACCGTGGTCTTTGGGGTCTTGCCAAAGACCGCCACCGGCAAGATACAAAAGTTCATCCTGCGAGTCGCGGCCCGCGATCTGGGGCCGCAGCCATGACCTATGAAGCGCCGTTGCAGGACATGCTGTTCAACCTTGCGCATATTGCCCCGGGTGCGCCTGATCTGGAGATGGCCGGTGCCGTGCTGGAAGAGTTCGGCCGGTTCTGCGCCGAGGAAATCGCCCCCCTGAATGCCTCGGGTGACCGCGAAGGCGCTGTCTGCCAGAACGGCACGGTGAAGACGCCAGCGGGGTTTCGTGTGGCCTATGCCAAGTTTGTCGCGATGGGCTGGCAGGGTTTGGTGCATCCGTCAGACTATGGCGGGCAGGACCTGCCCCGGGTTGTGGGCGCTGCGGCGGGTGAGATTTTGAACGCGGCCAACATGAGCTTTGCCTTGTGCCCGCTGCTGACCGATGATGCTATCGAGGCGCTGCGGCATTTCGGGTCGGATCAGATGAAGGCCACCTACCTGCCGCCTTTGGTCGCGGGCCGCTGGACGGGCACGATGAACCTGACCGAACCGCAGGCGGGCAGCGATCTGGCGCTGTTGCGCACCAAGGCCGAGGTTCAGGCGGATGGCACCTATCTCCTCACCGGGACCAAGATCTTCATCACCTACGGCGAGCATGATCTGGCCATAAACATCATCCACCTTGTGCTGGCCCGCACGCCGGATGCGCCGCGGGGCATCAAGGGGATCAGCCTGTTTCTGGTGCCCAAGGTTCTGCCCGTTGGTGCGCGCAATGCCGTCCGCTGCCAAAGCGTCGAACACAAGTTGGGGGTGCGTGCCAGCCCGACCTGTGTTTTGCAGTTCGAAGGGGCAACCGGCTATCTGATCGGCGTCGAGAATGCCGGGCTGGAATATATGTTCACCATGATGAACGCCGCCCGCTTTGCCGTGGGTGTTCAAGGGGTTGCGATTGCCGAGCGGGCGTATCAGCAGGCGCTGGCCTATGCGGGCACCCGCATTCAGGGCCGCCCGGTGGACGGCAGCGCGCCCGGGGCTGTCGCCATAATCCACCACCCCGATGTGCGCCGTATGCTGAGCCAGATGCGCGCCACCACCGAAGGCTGCCGCGCGCTGGCCGCCTATGCCGCGGGCTGGCAGGACCTGGGCGACACCGCGCTGGCAGAGTTTCTGGTGCCGCTGGTCAAGGGATTTTGCACTGAAATGGCGGTGCAGACCACCTCGCTCGGGGTGCAAATCCATGGCGGCATGGGGTTCATCGAGGATAACGGGGCGGCCCAGCACAGCCGCGACGCGCGTATCCTGCCGATCTATGAGGGCACCACGGCCATTCAGGCCAACGACCTTTTGGGCCGCAAAACCCTGCGCGATGGTGGGGCCACGGTTAACCGGATAGTCCGGATGATAGCCGAGACGGAGGCGGCGCTGATGGCATCGCCCGCCACGCAGGACATCGCGGTGCGGCTTGGTGCGGCGCGGTCTGACTTTGAGGCCGTGGTGGCCCATCTGCTGACTGCCGCGCCGAATGACGCTTATGGTGCTGCCGTGCCCTATCTGATGCTGGCGGGCAATCTGGTTGCGGGCTGGCAGATGGCGCGGTCTGTGCTGGTAGCCGGGGCGTCAAGCGGCGACTTCATGGCCGCCAAGATCGCCACCGCACGGTTCTACGCCCATCATATCTTGCCCGAGACGGGGTTGCAGCGCATCCGCGCCACAGCCACCATCTGACCAATAAAGGACCGCATCATGGCCATCCAAATCGACATCTCCCGCTACAAGAACCTGAACATCGTGGCCCATGACGATGGCGTCTGGGTTGTAACGCTGAACCGCCCCTCCAAGCGCAACGCGCTGGATTCGCACACGATCGAGGAAATGGTGGAGTTCTTTGCCGCCGCTCCCCGTGCGGGGGTTCGTGCCATCGTGCTGGCGGGATCGGGGGACCATTTCTGTGCCGGACTGGATCTGGTCGAACATCATCAGGCAGATCGCAGCCCTGCGGACTTCATGCATCTTTGCCTGCGCTGGCACGAGGCGTTCAACAAGATGGAATATGGCGGCGTGCCGATCATCGCCGCGCTTAAAGGCGCCGTGGTCGGCGGCGGGTTGGAACTCGCCAGCGCCGCGCATATCCGCGTCATGGATGAGACTACCTATTTCGCCCTGCCAGAAGGTCAGCGCGGGTTGTTCACCGGTGGCGGTGCCACGATTCGCGTCACCGATCTGGTCGGCAAGGCGCGCATGATCGACATGATGCTGACGGGCCGGGTCTATCAGGGCCAGCAGGCGGTTGATCTGGGTCTTGCGCAATACATTACCGAAGGCTCCAGCTTGGACAAGGCGATGGAGATCGCCCGCAAAGCCGCGCAAAACCTGCCCTTGTCGAATTTCGCCATTTGCTCGGCTGTCAGCCACATGAAGAACATGTCGGCGATGGATGCGGCCTATGCCGAGTCTGTGGTGGCGGGTGTGGTCAACACCCAGCCCGAGGCGCGCGCAAGGCTCGCGGCCTTTGCCGACAAAAGTGCGGCACGGGTGCGACCGAACAGCTAAGCCTCAGGTGGAAAGACACTGCGGCGAAATCGTTGATCGAAAGCAGAGAAATTTGCATGTCGCCTCTGGACAAAGGATCTGAACTGCCCCCCGTCAGGCCCCCAACCATCGCAATCAACTGCGACAAAGCTAGCCATGAGTTCTGGTTTTTTTTGGAGTCAAAAACTGGGCTTTTAACCACGGTTGCGGTCGTTTCGATGCCATCAGTGGATAACGACAGAACGGTACCGTGGCAATTTCTGCCTTGATATGTACCAAGGCCAAGGACTTTCCCATCCGATGGGAAAACATAGGCTTTTCACGATGCCCACCTCCACCCCATCCAGTGCCAACACCGCGCAACCCGCGACCATCTCGGGCCACTCTATTTCCAAGACAGACTTTTCTGACCGCCTCTCTCCCTTTTGCGGCTATCAGGGCCGCTTTGCATCGAAAGTCGCCCTTGGCTTTGGCGATTGCGAAGCGAAGGCAAGCCTCCCATGGCATGTTCTCCTCGGTCATGTCATAGCCGTAAAACAACAACCCCGCCTCAATCCGCACCTTATCCAGTGTGCTGAACGAACAGGGCATAGCACTCTCGGCTACAACTCTGTCCCAAATATCGCCAATCGCCGCAGCATCGGCAAAAATCGCATAGCCGCGTTCGCCGGAATAGCCGGTGCGCGACAAGCGGCAGGCATGGCCGAACAACCGGGCGGGCGCGTGCTGGAAATAGCCAAGGGTCGTCCGATCAATATCGCAGTTTGCGTTGAGGATGGCGCAAGAAAGTGGCCCAGCACCGACAGGTCGTGCAACGAGTCGGTAAAGGCACCTGCGCACCGCGCCCCTGCACCGACGCCATAGTCAAGGCCATGGTGTCGCCCGACCCATGCACGATCATCCATTCATCGCCGCCATTGTTTGAGACGATCGCATCATCTGCGACGCCGCCCGTTTCGGTCAGCACGCAAAGATAGGCGGCTGTCCCCGGTGCCATTTTGCAGATGTCTCGCGTGGTCAAATGGTCCAGCGTGGCAGCGGCGTCCTGCCCGCGCACAAGAACTTTCTTCAGCGTTTACATGTCAAACATGCCCGCCCGTTCGCGCAGCGTCATGTTCGGCATTGGCGGTGGTGGCGTAGCTGCACGCCGTGCCCATGCCGTTCCAGTCCTCCAGACCAGAACCCATGGCTGTGGTGAGAGGCAAACGCCGATGTACGGCTTAGCCCGTCTTATTCACGGAAATCGGTAGGATTGGTTGCGTGCGTCTGAAAGCGCTGTAGATTCAAGCTGCTAGACAGAAACCGACGGCAGCATCGGACGCACGCATGGGTGAAACGTTACAGCCGGTCACGCCCAGTTTCAATCGTTCGCTTCGGATCGAGAGCAGGACTGATCGGCTGACCGGCGATCCGGGTGCGGTGGTGCTGAGAGAGATATTGGAGCGCAGCGGCATCTTGGGCTGGATGACCGCACGCCTGAGGGACCCGCGCAGCCAGGTGGACGTCACCCACGACCTCGCCTCACTCATCCGCACCTGCGTGCTTCTGTTGGCGCAGGGCTGGCGGGACCAAGACGATGCCGACGCGCTGCGCCATGACCCTGCCTTCCGGTTGGCCGCCAGTTCCTCGGCGGGGCTCACGCCGCTCGGGGGGCCGGGACTGGCCTCGCAACCGACGTTGTCACGGTTCACCGCGCTGATGGCGGAGCCCGCGAACCTCAAGGTCCTGCGTGAGGCGGTGTTGGAACTTGCCGGCAGAGGCATCAGGGCCGAGCGGGGCGGAAAGAAGATGGCCTGCGTGACGCTCGACGTCGACAGTGCCCCCATTGAGGTTCATGGCCACCAGCCGAAGGCGGAGTAGAACGGGCACTACAACGCCCGCATTTATCATCCGCTGATCACCTCGATTGCCGAAACCGGCGACATGCTGGATGCGCGTCTGCGGGCTGGCAATGTCGGCACGGCAGATGGTGCGCTGGACGTGATCCTCGATGTTGTCGACCGGGCGCGGACCAGCTTCTGCGACGTGGCGATGGTCAGGATTGACGCGGGATTTCCTTCCGCAACCCTGCTCGCTGGTCTCGACTTGCGTGGGATCGACCATGTCTCTCGTCTGCGCGCCAATCCCGTGCTGGACCGGCTGGCGGAACCATTCATGAAGCGTCCGCCGGGGCGCCGCCCGGCTGAGCCCCGGACCTGGCTCCATGAATTGCGGTATCAGGCCGACAGTTGGGACAAGCCGCGCCGCGTGATCCTGGTCGTCAAGGAGCGCGAGGGTGATCTCCTGCTGGATCGCTTCTTCCTGGTCACCTCGCTCGGCTGGACGGCGAAACTGCGCCACGAGGTGCTGGCTCACTACCGCGAACGTGGCAAGGCCGAAGGGCATATGGGTGAGTTGAAAGACGTGCTGGCCCCGGCACTCTCCTCGACCAACCGGGCGAAGTCGCATTGGCAGGGCAAGAAGCCAAAGTCGGTGACGCCGGCCATCGATGCCTTCGCCTGCAACGAGGTCCGGCTGCTTGTCGCCTGCCTCGCCTACCAGATCATGCACATCGCCCGCCGGGTTCTGGCGAAGGCGACCGGGACGGGCTGGAGCCTGCGCCGCTTGCGCGAGCGGGTGCTCCGGGGCGGTGCGCGGTTGGTGATCTCGGGGCGCCGGATGACGCTGGCGCTGTCCTCAGCCGCGGCACCGTTCTGGTCGATGCTCTGGCCCGGGATCATGGCCCTGCACTGGGCGGATCCGTAGCGGACTGACGCCGGCCCCGCCTATGAAACCGAAAACGCCCGCGGGCGGCCCGTCGTCATGCGCAAGAGGTGATCGCCCGCCTCCGGCATCTGCCAAAAACGAACCCGGGAGCGCGACAGCACCGCCATCCAGCGACCGAGGCCGCTCACAGACCCAAAA
>JBBRKS010000108.1:0-13424 GCA_038231775.1 Rhodobacterales bacterium
AAGCAAGCCATTGATAACGATATGAATGCCACCGGCCAGATGCTGTCGGCCCTTCTGGGTTGGGCGCAGGGCACCTTCATTTCCGAACTGTCCATTGCAGACGGCAAGGCCACCGTGACGCGGGAAGTGGACGGCGGCTTGCAGACCATCGCGGTGACGTTGCCTGCCGTGCTGACCGTTGATTTGCGCCTGAACGAACCGCGCTATGCCAGCCTGCCCAACATCATGAAGGCCAAGGCGAAACCTTTGGCGCTGAAGACCCCGGCAGATTACGGGGTGGACGTCTCCCCGCGCCTGACCATTCTGAAAACCATCGAACCGGCGGGCCGCAAGGCCGGTGTCAAGGTTGGCTCTGTCGCCGAACTGATTGCGAAACTCAAAGACGAAGCAGGGGTGATCTAGATGGCCGTACTTCTGATTGCTGACGTGAATGACGGCCATCTTGCGACCGATCAGGTTGCCAAGGCCCTGACCGCAGTGGCCAGTTTGGGTGAAATCCACGTGCTGGTCGCCGGAACCGGTGGCGATTCTGCCGCTGCCGAGGCCGCCACATTGGCAGGTGTCGCAAAGGTCCTGTTCGCCGAGGATCACGCCTATTGCCACGGCATGGCCGAAGCGACCGCCGATCTGGTCGTCTCGTTGTCCCCGGCCTACAGCCACATCGTCGGTGCTGCGACGGCGTTCAACAAGAACGTGCTGCCTCGTGTTGCCGCACTTCTGGACGTCATGGTGATCTCTGATGTGACCGCAGTGATCGACGCCGACACGTTTGAACGCCCGATCTATGCAGGCAACGCGATCCAGACCGTCAAATCCTCTGACGCCAAAAAGGTCGCAAGCATCCGCACGGCGGGGTTTGAGGCGGCTGGCAAAGGCGGTTCTGCCGCGGTCGAAAAGGTTGCCGTCACCGGCCCGAATGCCCTTTCGGCCTGGGTGGAAGACAAGACCGCCTCGTCCGACCGCCCCGAACTGACCTCTGCCAAGATTGTGGTATCGGGTGGCCGTGGCGTTGGGTCCAAGGACAGCTTTGAGCTGATCGAAAAGCTGGCAGACAAGCTGAACGGCGCTGTCGGTGCCAGCCGCGCCGCCGTCGACTCCGGCTACGCCCCGAACGATTGGCAGGTCGGCCAGACCGGCAAGGTCGTCGCCCCAAACCTGTACATTGCGGTCGGCATTTCGGGTGCGATCCAGCATCTGGCAGGCATGAAAGACTCTAAAGTCATCGTCGCGATCAACAAGGATGAAGAGGCGCCGATTTTCCAGGTCGCCGACTATGGCCTCGTTTCCGACCTGTTCACCGCTGTGCCGGAACTGATCGAAAAGCTGTAACCCGCAAGCTGTGACATTCCAAATCAGGGGCGGTCCGGTAAAGGGCCGCCCTTAGCCTTGCCCGACCAGCCAATCCAGTGCCCGGGTCGGCAGAATGCGCCGGGCCAGCCCGGCGATATGGGTCGGCAGCGTCACATAATACCGCGCCTTTGGCCTGCGCGCCTCTACCGCATGGATCAGCGCTTTGGTCACGGCAGAACACGGCAGTTGGAACCGGTCCTTTTTGCCAGAGGTGTCGTACAGCCTTTCGCGAAACCGCGCATAATCCGCCGCCCGCGCCGAATTCTGCCACTCAATCCACCGCTCAAAATGGGCCTGCGCGTTCACCCGGATTTGCGTGCCAATCGGCCCCGGTTCGATCAGCACCACGTCAATGCCCGTGCCGCGCATTTCAAGCCGCAGCACGTCGCTTAACCCCTCCATCGCGAACTTGGTCGCGACATAGGCCCCGCGCCACTCGGCCCCGACAATCCCCAAAACCGAGGAACAGTTGACGATCCGCCCCGAACCTTGCGCCCGCATCATCGGCAAAACCTGTCGTGTCAGATCGTGATAGCCGAACAAATTCACCTCAAAGATCGCCCGCAACGCCGCCCTCGGCAAATCCTCAACCAGACCCGGACATGCAAACGCCCCGTTGTTGAACAGGGCATCCAGCCGACCGGCGCGGACCCGAACCTGTTCCACCGCTGCGGCAATTGAGGATTCGTCGGCATAGTCCAGCGGAAAACTCTCCAGCCCCTCAGCCATCAGCCGCGCACAATCCGCAGGCTTGCGGCAGGTCGCAAACACCCGCCAGCCCCGCGCTTTCAGCCCCAATGCCGCGTCATAGCCAATGCCCGAAGAGCATCCGGTGATCAGGATCGTTTTCATCGGCTTGCCCTTCAAGGTTTCGCACAGACTTAGCAGAACCCAAAGCCGCGCCAAGCTATTCCCGCAACAGCGCCGCCGCGACCCAGCCCTGACCCAGCCCATCGACCTGAATCCGGACCCAGCCGGGGGCAGAGGCATCGTCGGCCACCATCACCACACCTCCCGCAGCCAAACTGCCGACAATCGGAAAATCCCGCCCCGGACCGCCGCGCACCGACGCACCGCCGGGGACACGCATCAGTTTGGTGACGCCTGTGAAAGGGACCACATCGGGCAACGGGGTGGCTTCCGGCTGTGCTGCTGGTTCAGCCACAGGTGCTGCGACAGGGGCTGCGACCTCAGGCTGCAAAATCGGCTCTGAGGGGACAAACACTGCCCGCGCCTGCGTCTGGCCTACCGACGTTGCAGTTTTCGGGCGTGGCGGGTTGATGAACTGTCCATGATCTGCGCCCAAAAACCACAGACCCATGAACAAAAACGCCCCAAGAACCGCCAAGAATCGAATCACCATCGCACCCACTACTTCAACCGCCGCCAGCCTTAGCACACTGGCTTGGGGCCTGCCCCGCAAACCCTTCGCTGCAAACCCCGCTTCAAATCGCTCTGGACCGGAGCCTGCGGTGCCACTAAACACCCCCCATGCCCGATACGCCAGACGACGACACGCCAGACGACACGCCGGAAGCCGCAGACCTTCCGGCCGAGCCGACTTTACGCACAGAGCCTTTGGCCCGTGCGATTGGTGAGCGTTATCTGACCTATGCCCTGTCAACCATCATGCACCGCGCCTTGCCCGATGCGCGCGATGGCCTGAAACCCGTTCACCGCCGCATTCTGTACGCGATGAGCCGGCTGCGCCTCTCCTCGACCGGGGGGTTCCTGAAATCTGCCAAGATTGCCGGCGACACGATGGGCGATTTTCACCCGCATGGCGACGCGTCAATCTATGACGCAATGGCGCGGCTGGCGCAGGATTTCAACGTGCGCTACCCGTTGGTCCATGGTCAGGGCAACTTTGGCAATATCGACGGCGATAACCCCGCCGCCCCGCGCTATACCGAAGCCCGCATGACCGCCGTGGCCGAGGCGCTGTTGCTGGGCCTTGACGAAGATGCCGTCGATTTTCGTGACAATTACGATGGCCGGTTGCGCGAACCTGTTGTGCTGCCCTCGGCCTTTCCGAACCTTTTGGCCAACGGGTCATCCGGCATCGCCGTTGGCATGGCGACCAATATCCCGCCGCACAATCTGGATGAACTGATCCTGGGCTGCCACGTCATTTTGCGCGACCCTGACGTCACCAATGAAGCCCTGGTTGCCCTGATCCCCGGCCCCGATTTTCCGACCGGCGGCGTCATTGTCGAAGACCGTTCGACAATCCTTGAAAACTACCGCACCGGGCGCGGTTCGTTCCGCACGCGGTCGCGCTGGCAGATTGAGGATTTGGGCCGCGGCATGTGGCAGGTCGTTGTCACCGAAATTCCCTATCAGGTTGCCAAATCGAAACTGATCGAACGGCTGGCCGAATTGGTGAACCTTAAAAAAGTTCCGCTGCTGGCCGATGTCCGCGACGAATCCGCTGACGATATCCGCATTGTACTGGAACCGCGCAGTCGCACCGTTGACCCTGACCAGTTGATGGCCGCCTTGTTCCGCAATTCTGAACTGGAATCGCGGTTCAGCCTGAATATGAACGTGTTGATCGACGGCAAGGTGCCCAAGGTCTGCTCTCTGAAAGAGGTCCTGCGCGCCTTTCTGGACCACCGCCGCGACGTTCTGAAACGCCGCTCGCAGCACCGGATGGACAAGATCGACGCCCGGCTTGAGATTCTGGCAGGCTTTCTGATCACGTTCCTGAACCTTGACCGTGTGATCGACATCATCCGCTATGATGACGACCCCAAGCGCGCTTTGATGGCGGAAAACTGGGGCAAAAAGCACAAGCGTGCCACCTCGGAACGCGACTATGTGGCGCCTGCCGCAGGCACCGGCCAACTGAACGATGTGCAGGCCGAAGCCATCCTGAACATGCGCCTGCGCAGCCTGCGCCGTCTGGAAGAGATGGAGCTGATCGCCGAACGAGACGCCTTGGTGACCGAACGCGCCGACCTTGCCGCCCTTCTGACATCAGACGCGGCGCAATGGCTGCGCATCAGCGCCGAACTGGAAGACATCCGCAAAGCCTTTGGCAAACAGACCAAACTCGGCGCCCGCCGCACCAGCTTTGCCGAAGCGGGTGAGACTATTGAGATTACCGCCGAGGCGATGATCGAACGCGAACCGATCACCGTGATCTGCTCGCAGATGGGCTGGATCAGGGCCTTGAAAGGCCATGTCGATCTGGCGATTGAACAGAAATTCAAAGACGGCGACGCCGCCCGCTTTGGCTTTCATGCCGAAACCACCGACAAAATCCTGATCATCGCCGCCAATGGCCGGTTTTTCACCCTGATGGGCGTGAACCTGCCCGGCGGGCGCGGCATGGGTGAGCCGGTTCGCCTGATGGTTGACCTGCCCAACGACACCGCCATCGTCGACCTCATGATCTTCCGTCCCGGCGAAAAGCTGTTGCTGGCCTCTTCGGCGGGTGATGGCTTTGTGGTCAACTCTGACGAAGTGCTCGCGCAAACGAAGGCGGGCAAACAAGTTCTGACAGTCGCAGACGGTGCCAAAACCGCCGTCTGCCGCCGCGTTCAGGGCGATCATGTCGCGGTCGTGGGGGCCAACCGCAAAGTCCTGATCTTTCCGCTGTCAGACCTGCCGGAAATGGCGCGAGGCAAGGGCGTGCGCCTGCAAAAGTACAAGGACGGCGGCCTGTCGGACGCGATCACTTTCGTTCTTGCCAAAGGCCTGTCGTGGAAAGACCCCGCTGGCCGCACCCGCACCGAAACTGACCTTGCAGAATGGCAAGGGGCGCGTGGCAGCGTCGGCCGCATGGCCCCGCGAGGCTTTCCGCGTGACAACAGGTTCGATTAAGATAGGGCTGGTGGCTGTGACCACATCGCGGGTTTGCCCATCTCACACGGTTAACGCCGATAGAACTCAGCGCCCGTAAAGACGGAATGAAGACAAAAAGAAGACGGAATGAAGATAGCGGAATTCGTGGCCGCATTCGCCGTTAATTCAGCGCCCGCAAGGGCTTACGGCCCGACCCACATGCGCAGAAGATTGCTGCGCGTCTTGGCCAGCCGATCAAACTGATCCGTCTTTCCCTCTGCCGCAAAACAGGTATCCACCGCCTGATCCAGATCAAACATGATCTCGCGCTGCGCCGCGTCGCGGATCAGGCTTTGCACCCAGCCGACCACCGCCAACCGCGCGCCGCGTGTCACAGGTTCCACCCGGTGCAGCGTGGTCGCGGGGTACAAGATCACTTCGCCGGCATTCAGCTTGATCGCCCGCGCTTCAAATGTGTCCTCGATGATCAGGGCGCCACCGTCGTAAGTGTCAGGTTCTGCAAGGAAAAGAGTGAACGAAAGGTCGGTTCGCAGCCCCTGCATCAGCGCGTCATCGACGTGCAGGCCGTACGTCTGGCCCTCGCGGTAGCGCGACAGGATCATTCGCGACAGCGCCTTGGGCCGCGCCGCCGACCGGAACAGCGGGCTGGCCGCCAAGGCCTGTTCGACCTTGGCCAGAATGGCGTCGAGTTCGGGGCAGGGCAGCGCCTGATCATTGGCCTTGACCACACGTGCATGCGCCCCCGCCGTGGCGCGCCCATCGCCGAAGTTCAACCCCAAGGCGGCCTCTCGCAAGGCCGTAACCTCTGCCGCTGTCAGGATATTCTCCAGAACAAACATCTTACCGAACCGAAGAGGAGATCAGTTCCACCTTCGCTGAAACCCCCAAAAGCACCTGAACGTCGCCCGCCAGCGGTGTCGCAGCCATCGGGTCGCCAAACGCCGCATCCGCGGCCTGCAACGCCGTCAAAGCCTTGGGGGCCGCCTTGGCTGACAGGGGCAGGGCGGCCAGATCCTGCAAGCGCAGCCGGGCGATGGTGACAAAGGACCAAGCCTCGTGCCAGCCCATGATATCCTCGACCGCACCGTCCTTGATGCTGCCCTGATACTCATCGGCGGCCGCCTTCAGCAAAAGCACGACCGCATCGAACCGGACGCGCACCTCATCGGCCTCAACCGCAGCCGCCGCCGCAAAAGCCTGGCTGACAGCGGTCAGGGCTGCATCGACTTCTGCCTGTGGCGCGTCCTTGGCCATCGTCGCGGTAAATGCCGCGACAACGTCGGCCACGTCGGCGGCCTTGTGGTTGGCGATCTGTTTACGAAGCTCGTCCAGAGTGCCCTCTTCCTCAGGATGTTTGGAAAGTTCGATTGCCTTGTCCTTTTGCCCCATCGCAAACAGATCACGCGCTGCCAGCATGTGACCTTCGACGATCATAAGTTCCGTCAGATAGGCCGCATCGGGTGTGGCCTCTGCCATAACCCCCGACTCGCCACCTTCACCGCCCTGAGTCTGGGCCAGCCAAAGCGTGGCATCCGGCGTCGCCAAGGTGATCGGTGCCACGCGGTGCAGATCGGCCATAGCGGGTGAGGCGGCAAGTGTGACAGAGGCGATGGCGATGCTTGTCCAACGGCGGGGCTGTGTGGTGCGGGGGGGCGTGGTCATGGCGCGTCCTATTTCCTAGTGTTATTGTCAGCTTTACCCGCCGGACCGGGCAGCGTCAAGATTGCTGAGTGTTTTACTTGGTAAATCGCGCGGGCCTAAACCTTGTCAATCTTCAGCCAGACCCCACCTTCAGGCCGCAGGGTCAGGATCATCACCGGTTTGGGCGCTTTGCCGGGCACCAAAGCAAAGCGGAACCGGGCCAGCTGCGTGGCCAAAATGATCACCGCCTCTTGCAGGGCGAACGAGGCGCCAATGCAGATGCGCGGGCCGTCACCAAACGGCAGATAGGCAAAGCGCGGTATCGCCTTTGGGTCTGAAAAGCGTTCCGGATCAAAGGCATCCGGGTTTTGCCAATGGGTATGATGGCGGTGCAGCGCATAGATCGGCAGGATCACCGTATCGCCGGGGCGCACTTCACGGCCACAAAGCCGGTCAGCTTTTCGGGCGGTTCGGGCCAGAAATGCGGCCGGCGGATACATCCGCAACGCCTCGTCCACGATGCGGCGGATCAGGGGCAAGGCGGGCAAATCGGCGGCAGTGGCGGCCCGGTCGCCCAACACCGCCTGCGCCTCGGCCCGCGCCGCGTCCTGCACTTTGGGATCAAAAGCGCACAGGTACAGCGACCAGGCAAGCGTCAGCGCCGTCGTCTCGTGCCCTGCGACGATAAAGGTCAGCAGGTTGTCGCGCAGTTCGTCCGGGTTCATCTTACGGCCGGATTTGGGGTCTTCGCCGTCCAGCAGCAGGTCCAGCAGATCGGGCACGCCGGTCTTGAGACGATGGCGGGCCTGATCAATCGAGGCGTCCGCCATCCGCTTCATCTGCCGCATGGCCGACCCGGAAAACATCCGCCCCGGACGCGGCACCCAAGCCGGCGCACCCAGAATGTCCAGGACGGAAAGCTTGGCAGTCTGGCTGATGTAGGATTCAATCGCCCGGTGCACCCCGGCGCGGTCAAACGCCTCACCCCCCGAAAACGTCACGTCCGAGATCACTTCGAACGTCGCAGCCACCATCTCGTCAAAAGCGTCAATCGCGCGGCCATCGGCAGCGGCAAAGCGGGCTGCGGCATGTTCGGCAGCACTGGTCATCACCGGGGCAAGGGCCGCAATGTTGCGATGGGTGAACACCGGTGCAGCTGTGCGGCGCTGCCAAAGCCACTCAGCCCCTTCGGCGACGAACATCGAATTACCGATGGCCGGTTCCAGAATAAGCTTGGTGACCAATGACTTGGGGTAATCTTCGACCTTGTCGCGCAACACCTGACGCAAACCCTCGGGGTCCATCAGCATGTGCCAGCGCTTGCCTGTGGTGCCTGACAGAATGGGCGCATGGGTGGCAATTTCAGGGATCAGTTCCAGCACATTGCGCCGCCCGGCCTGAAGAGAACCCCAGATGCCAAGCGGCGAGGTGGCCAGCGGCACCCGCACCGGCAGATCAGCCCTGACCTTTTGCATGCTGCCCATGACCACCTCTGCTTGTTCTGCTGACAATATAGTGCCGATGACGCCCAAGGCCAACCGTGGCCCGGTTGCCAATGCGTCGCACCCCCGCTATCCCAGACAGAAGCCCGTCCGGTGCACAGGAGCCTTGCCCCGCCATGTCCCTTTTCCGCCTGATTCGTGCCTTCTCAGCCATCGCTGTCCTGTTGGTTCTGGCCGCCTGTGATGCGCATGATGCCGGAGAGCCGCCGCGCCCAATGGGGAAATTTGCGATGGGTCTGAACATTGTGGTGCCTGAAACCGCCCAGACCATTCCGATCTCGCGGCAAGCCAAGCCGGAAGAGTGGAAGGCCGTGATGACTGCCGCCATGGATGAGCGGTTCGGCAGCTATCAGGGCGACAAGCTGTTTGACTTCGGCATCTCGATCGACGGCTACCTTCTGGCCCCGCCCGGTGTGCCGCTGGTTGCAAGCCCGCGCTCTGCTTTGATTATTACCGTGAACGTCTGGGACGATGGCAAACAGCAGTTGCTGGTCAAGGGTGGCAAACGCATGACGATCATCGAGGGCACCTCGCCCGACAGCATCATCGGATCGGGCTGGACCCAGACCAAACAGCAGCAGATGAAGAAGCTGGCCTTCAACGCCGCACATGCGGTGCAGGAATATATGTTGGCCCATCCCGACTGGCTGGAAATGACGACCGATCAGGTGCCAGCCCCAACCACAGCCGTCGCAACGGCGGCACCTGCCACGCCAAGAACGCCGGTGATGCCGTCGCTGCCGATCATCCGCCCAAAGCCGTCACAGATCCCATAGGGTTCGCCAATCGCGCTTGATTTTCCTGTCTGCGCGGCTTAAGTCGCCGCCCGTGGCAAACGGGGTCCCTGACGGCCCCCCTGAACCGAGGGTGACCCATCATGGGTAAGGCAAAGTTTGAACGGAACAAACCGCACGTCAACATTGGCACGATTGGCCACGTTGACCACGGCAAGACGACCTTGACGGCTGCGATCACCAAGTATTTCGGCGAATTCCGGGCGTATGACCAGATCGACGGCGCTCCGGAAGAGCGGGCGCGTGGCATCACGATCTCGACCGCCCACGTGGAATACGAGACCGAGGCGCGCCATTACGCCCACGTCGACTGCCCCGGCCACGCCGACTACGTCAAGAACCTGATCACCGGGGCGGCCCAGATGGACGGCGCTATTCTGGTTTGTGCCGCGTCTGACGGCCCGATGCCGCAGACCCGCGAACACATCCTGTTGGGTCGCCAGGTGGGTATCCCCTACATGGTGTGCTACATGAACAAGATCGACCTCGTCGACGACGAGGAACTGATCGAACTGGTCGAGATGGAAATCCGCGAGCTGTTTTCGTCCTACGACTACCCTGGCGATGACATTCCGATCACCAAAGGCTCGGCCCACCAGGCGATGATCGGCCTGCGTCCGGACATTGGCGAAATGTCGATCCGCGCGCTGATGAAGACGGTTGACGAGTATATTCCGACCCCGGCGCGTGCCGTGGATCAGCCTTTCCTGCTGCCGATCGAGGACGTTTTCTCGATCTCTGGCCGTGGTACGGTTGTGACTGGCCGGATCGAGCGCGGTGTGATCAACGTCGGCGATGAGGTTGAAATCGTTGGCATTCGTGACACCAAGAAGTCGATCTGCACCGGTGTGGAAATGTTCCGCAAACTGCTTGACCGGGGCGAGGCTGGTGACAACGTCGGCATCCTGCTGCGCGGCATCGACCGTGAAGGCGTTGAGCGTGGTCAGGTGCTGTGCAAGCCGAAATCGGTGAACCCGCACACCAAGTTCGAGGCCGAGGCCTACATTCTGACCAAGGAAGAGGGCGGTCGCCACACCCCGTTCTTCGCCAACTACCGCCCGCAGTTCTACTTCCGCACGACGGACGTGACCGGCACGGTTGAACTGCCCGCCGGCACCGAAATGGTGATGCCGGGCGACAACCTGAAGTTCAACGTCACCCTGATCGCGCCCATCGCGATGGAAGAAAAACTCCGCTTCGCCATCCGCGAAGGTGGCCGCACCGTCGGCGCCGGCGTGGTGTCGAAGATCCTGCTGTAAAGCCGGCGCAGAGATCAAAAGGGCCGCCCCAACCGGCGGCCCTGTTCTGTTATTAAAATCGCGACCCCGACAAAATCCAGTACCTCACTCACAGCGGGATGTTGCAGTCCAAGGCAATCCCCTGCCGACGTTTTTCCGAAGTCATTTGCCGCCCGACCCCACAAAATCAGGCCAATAGCCGCCCATTGGCGCAAAATCAATCGGGTCGCCGCGCAGCCATTCCGTCACGCAGTTGGTATAGAACGCAATCAGGTATTCCTCAGCTTTTTCCTTGCTGTCATTTTGTTCGACCTTTGGACCCATGGTAAAGTCGGCCGTCAATCCGGCCTCCGTCCAGCGTGATTTCGCAAACACAAAGGTTGATTTGCCAAAATAGGCCAGTTTTGCCGCACCAAGTGCCACCTTGACAGATCGTCCGGCTATAGTGGTTTGCGCAAAGTTGCCACCTTTGCGACCGTCAGGAACAATGCTGACGATGCGTGCGCCCTTTCGCATCAATTGGCACAGTCCCACAAAGCGAAGCGGCAAATCCGCTCGGTTTGTTGCGACATGAAAGTCATCCGGTCTGGCGTGGTTGCCAATCCCCTCGACACCCGCATATCCGACACCCGTGAAAGCGGAAACGCAATCTTGGAAAGCCAGCGTGCGACCAATCCCAGATAACCGCTATGACACTGAAGAACAACAATAGTTTCCCCTCTGTCCAGCAGTTTCGTCAGGGGCGAAATGTCTGGTGCAATGAACAGCCGTTCAAGCTGCTTTCGTAACCCCGCAAATCCAACCGCTCCGGTCCCGGTTGACAAGTTTGAATGTTCTCGCAGGAATTTGATATAATGCGACCGTTGCAGGCCTAATCTCAAGCGGTTCATATAGAATTCAGGGTTCGTGATGTCGCCCCCTACTGCCCTGATCGTTTCGAACAGGTCGGGGGTGGCCCTGACGAAAGCAGAACCGGGAATTGGGTTGTTCAGGACTTTGAATATATCATCCGGCTCTGCACCCCAAAGGATGCGGTAGGTTTCAGATGTCAAAGGCAGATGCCGTTGACGCAACAGCTTGAAAAATTGCTCACGCACGACCGGGAGTATCTTGGGTTTTCGCGCCAGCGTTGACAAAAGGTCGTCAAACTCCGCCCCGCCCCCCATAAATCCCAGTGCCGTCAAACGCAGAATCTGCGCGCGAGGTTGGGATTGCTCTTGCGGCAAAAGTGTTGCGATCAGGTCCAGACAGGCTTGCGGCAAGTGGTCTTGCAGGGTCAGCCGACTGGCCTGATCAAGCACGCTCTTTATGACGAAATGCCGGTCACTCTCTTCAGAGGTTGCGGATTTGCTCCCCACTGCCTGTTCCAGCGCCGCAAGTTCAACCGTTGTTTTTGACTTTGATTTTGCAAGCAAAAACGGCTCCTGAATTCCTGACGGCAGCAAACTACGCGGCCGTGTTGTTTTTGGAGTTAAGGTGTTGAAATATGTGCTACACTTGACTTTCCGCCATCCTTACTCGGTTTGCAAGAGTGGACTTCGGGATGGTCTTTTCCCGGCTTCGCATGACTTTGATCGCCTGCGCAGGACTGATATCAGCAGGGGACCAAAGACCTCGACAGCGGCGATGATCGGGCTGGTGTCGCCGGATGCCCCGAAATTCGGAAAATTCTATCTACTTTCAGCTGGAAAGCTGTGGGTTTCCAATTTATCCCAAAAGGAACAGAGGTAGAACACTTCTGTAGGGCGGCTGAAAAGCGCGCTGTCGCAGAATGTGGCAAAGGGTCAGGTGCGCAATGAAGGTGTTTCAGATCGGATTCAACAAATGTGCCACACGAAGCCTGTTCCGGCTGTTCATCACCGCCGGGTACAAGTCGGTGCATTGGGCTGACGGGCGTCTGGCGCGCAACATAAAGGCCTCGTTTGCGGCGGGGGCAAAGCCTCTGACGCCGTGGCCGGACACCGTTTTTTTCTCGGATATGGAACTGGTGAACGACCTGTCGGGCCCGCTGATCGAGGGCAACCGATATTTCGCCTATCTGCATCAGCACTACCCCGATGCCCGGTTTATACTCAATACCCGGGAGTGTGAGGATTGGCTGTTCAGCCGCGTTGATCACAACGACGGCAAGTACCTTAACAACTACCGCCATCATTTCGGCCTGACCCGTACCCGCGACATCATGGACCGCTGGCGCAAGGATTGGGATGATCAGCACGCTGCCGTACGCAGCTATTTTGCCAATCATCCCGGTACCCTGCTTGAATACCACATCAAGACTGACCCGGTCGAAAAGCTGCATGACTTCTTTGCGCCCCAGATCAACCTGACCGGAGGCGATTGGGCGCAGCACGGCAGGACAGGGGGCTCTGCTTCGGTCGCGAGCGCCGTGGCGTTAAGTTCCGTAGTGTCAGACGCGCAACGATCCGCCGCGTGATCGGCGCCACCACCGAAAACGCCGTGGCTCAGCTGACCGCCCGGTTTGCCATCCAGACAGAGTCAAAGGTGTGACCTATGCCGATGGACCTATCGTTTGACATGCCGGATACGATGCAAGCCATCGTGCCGGACATCAGAAATCCAAACAGAACCGGGGGATAGCGGTTGGAGATCATAAGGATGCTTCTCCTGATGGACACTCCTGTGGCCCGCCGGGCCTGGATTCTCAAGCGTCGATTTAACCACAGCGCCCCTTGATTTCCCGTCCCGGCTGCCGTAACCACCCGATCAGGCCTAGGAGTTTAGCTCAGTTGGTAGAGCATCGGTCTCCAAAACCGAGGGTCGTGGGTTCGAGTCCCCCAACTCCTGCCAAGCCTTTTCAACACCTTACACGATTTTCTGAACGGAACAGTTTTTGGCGCTTGAGGGCGTAGTTGGGAACTTTTGTTCAGGGCGAGCGCATCTCTATAGTCAAAAGCGACGTTTCTGCCATTCGGGAGCCCTAGCTTGGGTCAGGACTCGTTCTCGGGTCATAGCCAGAACATGACGACTGCGGCGAGGGCTACGGCTGAGAGGAAGACCTTGGGACATCTGTCGTAGCGGGTTGCGACCCTGCGCCAGTCTTTCAGGCGGCCGAACATGATCTCGAT
>JBBRKS010000109.1:0-13413 GCA_038231775.1 Rhodobacterales bacterium
CCGGATGAAATCACCCTGCCCCGCCCCGGCTGGCCGATGAACCGCGCCGCCGCAGAGACGGTTGTTCAGCCGTTCGGCGTCAGGATTTCAACCTCTGAACCGGCCCGCACGCTGGTGTAAAAGCAACTGCGCCGGTGGGTGTGGCAGGCCGGACCAGTCTGGCGCACCAGAACCAGCAGGCAATCGCGGTCACAGTCCAGCCGCAGATCAACGAGGTCCTGCACATGGCCAGAGGTTTCGCCCTTGATCCAGAAGCTGGCGCGTGACCGTGACCAATAGGTGACCCGGCCCGTGCGAAGCGTTTGGGCCAGGCTTTGCGCGTTCATCCAGGCAAACATCAGCACATCACCGTTGTCCGCATCCTGTGCAATGCACGGGATCAGGCCGTTCGCGTCATATTTCAGCGTGGCAGGATCAAAGTCCATCCGGGCCTCCTTGGCTTGCGGGCGTGCGGCCCCTATCTATGGGATCACACGAACCGGGGCCAGAGGGTTTGGGGTGTCAGCCGGGATCTGGGCGAGGATGCCCTTGGCCATAAAGCCCCCTGCCAAAGCCCCGCTGATTCGAAAGCCCGCGCAACGAAAGCCCGCAGAATGAGCGACAGCGACCTCGTCAAACTCTATTCCGGCCGGATTTTGGCTTTGGCCGCCGATATCCCGCATCTGGGCCATCTTCTGGCACCGGAAGGTGTGGCGAAAAAACGAGCGCCCCTGTGCGGGTCAACCGTATCGGTCGAACTGCGCCTGAAGGACGGCAAGATCAGTGAGTTTGCGCAACAGGTCAGGGCCTGCGCCTTGGGTCAAGCCGCCGCCGCCGTGCTGGGTGAGGTGGTGATCGGCCGCAGCCGGGCGGAACTTCAGGCGGCCCGTGAAGCCCTTTCATCAATGCTGAAAGATGGCGGCCCGGTGCCAGCGGCCCCTTTCGCGGGCTACGAAGTCCTGCTTCCGGCGCGCGACTACAAAAATCGCCACGCCTCGATCCTGCTGGCGCTGGATGCGACGATTGACGCGCTGGACGCGGCCAAAGCCTGACGATTTCATTCTGGCCCAAATAATCCCGGGTCCGGGGCAGTGCCCCGGCGGCCCACCCAAGGCACGCCCAAACCTAAGCCTCAAAAAAAACCGCCGCGCATCCTGTTGGATGGCGGCGGAAGTGGCGTGTCAGACATGCGGGCAGGACAAACTCTGGGAAAGAGCGGGCTCTGGGGCAGAGCGGCCCACATGGAACGCGGGCAGATTACGCAGCGCCGGACAAGGTCAGGCCAAGAAACAGGACAAGAAACAGGGTCGCAACGCCGACAGCATCTTCAAAATCGGCAGCATGGGCAAGAACTTGGCGGGTCAGTCTGGCGAACATCGGAACCTCCTTGTTTGTTGCCAGATTGTTCTCACAATCTTAACCATCTGTAAAGAACATTTTGCGAACATTAGCGGAACAAAATGTCACCCCACCGTCAACAGCTTGATCGCCCTGTCCTGATCCAGCAACCACAACAAAACCCGCGCTGCCTTGCCACGTGGCGATTCCAGCCCCGGATCGTCGGCCAACAGCCGCCGTGCATCGGTTTGCGCGATGGCCATCAGCCCGGCCTGCCGTTCCAGATCGGCCATGCGAAAGCGCGGCAGACCGGATTGCGCATGGCCGATCAGATCGCCAGCGCCGCGCATTGCAAGGTCTTCTTCTGATATGCGAAAGCCGTCCTCTGTGTCACGAATCACCTTAAGACGCCGCTCCCCCGAAGCACCCAGTGGCGCTTGATACAACAGAAGACAGGTCGACTCAGCCGTGCCGCGCCCGACCCTGCCGCGCAACTGGTGCAACTGGGCAAGACCAAAGATTTCTGCCCGTTCGATCACCATGATCGACGCATTCGGCACGTTCACCCCGACCTCGATCACGGTCGTCGCCACCAGAACCTTTGTGACGCCCGCCACAAACCGCGCCATCGCGGCGTCTTTTTCCGCGGGCGGCATCTGGCCGTGAACCAGCCCGACCACGTCACCCAAAGAGGCGCGCAGGGCAGAAAACCGCGCCTCGGTGCTGGCGTAATCCAGCACCTCAGACTCTTCGACCAGCGGGCAGACCCAATAGGCCTGCCGCCCCTCGGCCACCGCTTTGGTCAGGTGGCCGATCACCTCATCCATCCGGGTGTCCGGGATCAGCGCGGTGCGGATCGGCTTGCGACCGGCGGGCTTTTCGTCCAGTACCGAAAGGTCCATATCGCCATACGAGGCCAGTGCAAGGCTGCGCGGAATCGGCGTGGCGGTCATCACCAGCACATCAACCGCCTGCCCTTTCGCGCCAAGCTCCATCCGTTGCGCGACACCAAAACGGTGCTGTTCGTCGACAACAGCCAGCCTAAGATCATGGAACTGCACGTCTTTTTGAAAAACCGCATGGGTGCCGACCAGAATGGCAATCCGCCCCTCCGCCAGATCGGACAGTTTGGCGGCGCGGTCGTTCCCCTTATCGCGGCCCGACAACATCTCAAGCCGGACACCGGCACTGGCGGCCAACGGGCGCAAACCTTCGAAATGCTGGCGCGCCAGAATTTCGGTCGGCGCCATCATCACACCCTGCCCTCCCGCCTCAACCGCGATCAAAAGGGCAAGAAACGCGACCAGGGTTTTGCCCGAACCGACATCACCCTGCAGCAAACGGTTCATCCGCAAGGGTGATTCGAGGTCCAGCGCAATCTCGCCAACCGCACGCCGCTGCGCCCCGGTCGGCTGATAGGGCAATTCGGCGAGAACTTTGGTCTGCAACCGCCCGTCCCCGATGGAAGCGCGGCCCTTTCCTTTGCGCAAAGCGGCGCGGGCCAGCGACAGGGTCAGTTGATGGGCGAAAAGTTCGTCATAGGCCAACCGCGCGCGGGCCGGGGTTTCGGCGGAAAGGTCCATCGGGCCGTGCGGCGCGTGAACCTGGGTCAGCGCGTCGTGCCAATCCGGCCAGCCCTCTTTTGCCTTCAGGGGGCCGTCGATCCATTCGGCAAGGTCGGGTGTTCGGGCCAATGCGGACGCCACACCCTTGGCCATCAGCTTTTGCGTGACCCCGGCCGTCAGCGGATAGACCGGTTCAAAGGCCGGAAGGTTGCCCGCCTCTTCGACCCGCAAGACGTGATCGGGGTGAACCATCTGGCCAACCCCATCAAATATCTCAATCTTTCCGGACACCACGCGGCGTTGGCCGGTTGGCAGCAGGTCGCGCAGATAGTCCCCCCGGGCGTGGAAAAACACCAACTGAAACTCTACCGCCGCGTCGCGCACGGTGATTCGGTAGGGTTTGCCCTTTAGCCGGGGCGGCAGATGCAGGCCAACCTCGACCTCAACCGTCACGGTAGCGGGGGCCACAACGTCGCGAATCGAGGCTTTGCGGCTGCGGTCCACGCCGGAATGGGGGAGGAAAAACAGGAAATCCTTTGGCCGTTCGACCCCCAAAGGGGCCAGCGCCTTGACGGTTTTCGGCCCGATCCCCTCTAGCGTTTCGAGGGCGGCGAACAGGGGGAACAGGATTTCGGGCCGAGTCATGCAAGCCCTGCGAGAGCGATCCAGGCGTCTTCGTCGATCAGCTTCACGCCCAGACGTTCGGCATCCTTGGCCTTTGAACCGGCACCGGGGCCTGCGATGACCAGATCGGTCTTGGCACTGACCGATCCTGCGACTTTGGCACCCAACGCTTCTGCCCGCGCTTTGGCCTCAGCACGGCTCATCTTTTCCAGAGTGCCGGTGAAAACCAGGGTTTTACCAGCGATATCAGAGGCTAGGGTGGCGCGGGCTTGCACCGGCAGTATGGTCAATTCTGCGACCAGCGCGTCAATCGCGGCGCGTTCGGCCGGGTTGCGGAAGGCGTCTGTCAGGCTTTGGGCCAGGACCTCACCCACCCCATCGGCGGAAATCAGGTCAGTCCATGCCGGATTGCCGGGTTCGGCCGCAGTCACGGCAGCCTCAAACGCGGGCCAGTTGGCATAGTGGCGGGCGATGACGCCGGCGGCCACCTCTCCCACATGACGAATGCCTAATGCAAAGATCAGGCGGTCCAGAGGGATGGAGCGGCGCGCCTCGATTGCGGCGAAAAGGTTGGTCGCGGACTTTTCCCCAAAGCCGTCACGATTTTTCAGCTTTTTCAAGGGGCTGGCGGCGTCTCTTGATGCGAGAGTAAAGATGTCGGCGGGTTGCTTCACCGGCAAGTCGGGGTCATTGAAGAACATCTCAACCTGTTTGGCGCCAAGACCTTCAATGTCAAACGCGTTGCGGCTGACGAAATGCTTCAACCTTTCAACACTTTGTGCGGGGCAGATCAGACCTCCTGTGCAGCGGCGGACCGAATCGCCCGGCTCTCGGTGGGCTGGGCTTTGGCATTCGGGGCAAATCTGCGGAAAAATATAGGGTTGTGCGTCGATGTTGCGTTGTGTCAGGTCGATGTCGGCCACCTTGGGGATCACATCCCCGGCGCGGCAGACCTGCACCCAGTCGCCGACCCGGATGTCTTTTCCCTCACGGATCGGGCCACCCTTCGAATCGCGCCCGGCGATATAGTCCTCATTGTGCAACGTCGCGTTTGACACCACGACACCGCCCACCGTCACGGGCTGCAACCGCGCCACAGGCGAAAGCGCCCCGGTGCGACCAACCTGAATGTCGATCGCCAAAAGCCGGGTCCATGCCAGTTCCGCCGGGAATTTATGCGCAATCGCCCAGCGGGGGGTGGAGGAGCGGTAACCAAGCCGCTCTTGCAAGGTCAGGTCGTTGACCTTGTACACCACGCCGTCGATGTCATAGCCGAGCGTTGCGCGCTGCGCTTCGATGCTGCGGAATTGGGAGATCAGGGCGGCCGGGTTATCGCAAAGGGTCGTCAGGGGATTTGTCTGAAATCCCATAGCCTTGAAGCGTTCAATTGATGTCAGCTGTGAGGTGCCCAAGGGGGAAGAAAGCTCTCCCCAGGCATAGGCGAAAAACCTGAGGGGGCGCGTGGCGGTGACCGTCGGGTTCAGTTGGCGCAGCGAGCCTGCGGCAGCATTGCGCGGGTTGGCGAAGGGTTTTTCGCCCAGCGCCGCTTGCCTTTCGTTCAGGTTGGCAAAATCGGCGTGGCTCATATAGACCTCGCCGCGCACCTCCATCACGTCTGGCGCACCGGTCACCACCTGCGGAATATCGGCGATGGTCCGGGCATTTTCGGTGACGTCTTCGCCCGTCTCACCATCGCCCCGTGTCGCCGCCTGCACCAGACGCCCGCCCTGATAGCGCAAGTTCAAGGACAGGCCGTCAATCTTGGGTTCTGCCGTGTAGGTCACCTCGGTGATGCCAAGAAACTTCTTCACCCGTTCGTCGAAATCGACCACGTCGCTTTCGGCGAAGGCATTTTCAAGGCTCAGCATCCGCACCCTGTGGGGCACCTTGCCAAAGCCAGACCCTACCGCAGCGCCGACCTGATCTGATGGGCTGTCAACCCGTTTAAGCCTCGGAAAGCGCGCTTCGATCGCAGCATTGCGCCGCTTAAGCGCGTCATAGTCGGCATCCGAAACCTCGGGTGCGTCAAGTGTGTGATAGGCGGTGTTGGCGGCCGTTAGAGCGATGGCCAGACGCGCGAGTTCTGCCCGCGCCTCATCCTCAGTCAGGTCATCGACCGTCTTTGCCATGTTCCGCCCCCCTGTTCGCGCATCAGGTTACGAGGGGCCGGCGCGGAATTCCAGATGTCAGGCGCTTGCCGCCAGACGCGGTACGTCAACGACCTGCGGTTCGCGCAGCACGTAGCCGCGACCCCAGACGGTTTCGATGTAGTTTTGCCCACCGGTCGCCTCTGCCAGCTTTTTGCGCAACTTGCAGATGAAGACGTCGATGATCTTCAATTCCGGCTCGTCCATGCCGCCGTACAGATGGTTCAGGAACATCTCTTTGGTCAGTGTGGTGCCCTTGCGCAGGCTCAAAAGCTCCAGCATCTGGTATTCCTTGCCGGTCAGATGCACCGAGGTGCCATCCACATCGACCGTCTTGGCATCCAGATTGACCTGCACTTTGCCGGTGCGAATCACGGATTGTGAGTGGCCCTTCGACCGGCGAATGATGGCATGAATACGCGCCACCAGCTCTTCTCTATGGAAGGGTTTGGTCAGGTAGTCATCGGCGCCAAAGCCGAAGCCCTTGATCTTGTTTTCGGTATCGTCAGAACCGGAAAGAATTAGGATCGGCGTTTCGATACGGGCCTGCCGCAGCTGGCGCAGTACCTCATGTCCCGACATGTCGGGCAGGTTCAGGTCCAGCAGGATCAAGTCGTAATCATACAACTTGGCCAGATCGACACCGTCTTCCCCAAGATCGGTACAATAGACATTCAGATTCGCGTGGGTCAGCATCAGTTCAATGCTGCGCGAGGTGGTGGGGTCATCTTCAACAAGCAGGATACGCATATTTCAAAGCTCCGTCTGGGCTGTCTGTTAACGACTTTGGCGGGCAATGGTTAACCAAGCGTTACTCTGCCAGAACGAAAGCGGAAAACAACTTAAAGTTGTCGGTATTTTTGGATAGTTGTGACACGCAGGGCCTTTTCCCCATGCTTTTCGACGGCATCGCGCCACAACTGAAACTCTTCCTCGGACAAAGCGTAACGCTCCAGCGCTTCGGTCTGTCCGATCAGGCCGTATTGCACCGCTTTGACGACCACGGCCTTGCGGCTGGCCACCCAGCGGCGGGTATCGGGCGGCGGCAGATCGGCACGGCTCAGGATGCTGCCATCCGGCAATGTGATATGTCGCGGACCGTCGACTTTCTTCAGATACATGGGCTTTTCCTCGTCCAACGAGGTCAAAATGCGCCAGCGTCCTTAAGCAAGAATGAACCGAGGGGTTGAGACTGCTTGGCATTTTCCTATATTGCGGGTTTAAATCCTCAACTTGGCCGCAATCATGCTGGACGCGAACCCTAATTCCGCGAAACTGAACTCACTGGGGCTTCCCAAGGCCCCGGCCGACACCCGTGTGGTTGTGGCAATGTCGGGCGGTGTGGATTCGTCGGTCGTGGCGGCGATGCTGGCGGACGAGGGGTATGACGTCGTCGGCGTCACCCTGCAACTGTATGACCACGGTGCGGCGTTGGCGAAAAAGGGCGCCTGCTGTGCCGGGCGCGATATTCACGATGCGCGCCGGGTGGCCGAACAGATGGGCTTTCCGCATTACGTGCTGGATTATGAAAACACCTTCCGCGCCGCCGTGATGGAGGATTTTGCCGACGCCTATCTTGCCGGTGCGACCCCGGTGCCCTGCATCCGCTGCAACGAACGCGTCAAGTTCAAGGACCTGTTGGCCACCGCCAGGGATCTGAACGCCGACTGCATGGCGACCGGCCACTACATCCAGCGCAAAGTTGGCACCGGCCCGGAACTGCACCGGGCGGCAGATGCCAACCGCGACCAAAGCTATTTCCTGTTCTCGACCACGCCAGACCAGCTGGATTACCTGCGCTTTCCGTTGGGCCACCTTGGCTCCAAAGCGGAAACCCGCGCTTTGGCCGCGAAATACGGGCTGTCGGTGGCGGACAAGCCCGACAGTCAGGACATCTGCTTTGTGCCGAACGGCAACTATGCGGCTGTGATCGAGAAACTGCGCCCCGGTGCGGCAGATCCGGGCGACATCGTTGACCTGAACGGCACCGTTCTTGGGCGGCATAACGGCGTCATCCATTACACGGTGGGCCAGCGCAAAGGTTTGGGCATCGGCGGGCTGGAAGATCCGATCTATGTCCTGCGCCTTGACCCGGCCACCCGCCGCGTCATCGTTGGCCCCAAAGCCGCCCTCGCCACCCGCATCATCCCGGTGCGTGATATCAACTGGCTGGGTGACGCCCCGTTTGACGGCACCGAACACCATATCGAGGTCAAGGTCCGCTCCACCCGCCCGCCCCGCGCCGCCATTATCCGCCCCCTGTCGCCCACCACGGCAGAGGTCGAACTGCTGGACCCCGAAGACGGCGTCGCCCCCGGCCAGGCGTGTGTCTTCTACGACCCCACCTCCACCCGCGTCCTCGGTGGCGGCTGGGTCTGGCGCGGCAAGTAGCCTTTCTTGCGATTGCTCTTTGCCAAATACTCCACGGGGAGGTCTGGAGGGGTGTGAAACCCCTCCAGCCGCCAGCCCAAAGCGCCCCGATGGACGCCCCGCGCTTTTTGCGGTAAAGCCGCGCCATGCTTGACAACCAGCCCCAACTCCCCCCCGAAATTGCGCGCCGCCGCACGTTTGCGATCATCTCGCACCCTGATGCCGGCAAGACCACGCTGACCGAAAAGTTCCTGCTGTTCGGCGGTGCGATCCAGATGGCCGGTCAGGTCCGCGCCAAGGGCGAAGCTCGGCGCACGCGGTCGGACTTCATGAAATTGGAGCAAGAGCGCGGCATTTCCGTCTCAGCCTCGGCCATGTCCTACGACTACCGCCAATGGCGTTTCAATCTGGTTGACACCCCCGGCCACTCCGATTTCTCCGAAGATACCTACCGCACGTTAACGGCGGTTGACGCCGCCATCATGGTGATTGACGGGGCCAAGGGTGTGGAATCCCAGACCCGAAAATTGTTTGAGGTGTGCCGCCTGCGTGACCTGCCGATCCTGACCTTTTGCAACAAGATGGACCGCGAAAGCCGCGATGTGTTCGACATCATCGACGAGATTCAGGAAAATCTGGCGATTGATGTGACACCGGCGTCGTGGCCGATCGGCGTTGGCCGCGACTTCATCGGCGCCTATGACCTTTTGCACGACCGCCTAGAAATCATGGACCGGGCCGACCGCAACAAGGTGGCGGAATCGATCAAGATCAGCAGCATTGATGACCCGGCTTTGGCGTTGCACGTGCCTGCCGATCTTCTGAAGAAGTTCCGCGAAGAGCTTGAAATGGCGCGTGCATTGCTGCCTGCCTTTGACCGCGCCTCGTTCCTGAATGGCTCGATGACGCCGATCTGGTTCGGTTCTGCAATCAACTCGTTCGGCGTCAAGGAACTGATGGACGGCATGGGCGAATACGGCCCCGAACCGCAGCCGCAAAAGGCGATGGAGCGTCAGATTGGTGCCGAAGAAACCACGGTCACCGGCTTTGTTTTCAAGGTTCAGGCCAATATGGATGCCAAGCACCGCGACCGCGTGGCGTTTGTGCGACTTGCCTCGGGCCACTTTGAACGTGGCATGAAACTGCTGCATGTGCGCACCAAAAAGCCGATGGCGGTGGCCAACCCGGTGATGTTTCTGGCCGCCGACCGCGAACTGACCGAAGAGGCGTGGGCGGGCGACATCATCGGCATTCCGAACCATGGGCAACTGCGCATCGGTGATGCTTTGACCGAGGGGGAACTGCTGCACTTCACCGGCATCCCGTCTTTTGCGCCCGAACTTCTGTCAGGTGTGCGCGCTTTGGACCCGATGAAGGCCAAGCATCTTGAAAAGGCGCTGTTTCAATTCGCCGAGGAAGGGGCGGCCAAAGTCTTCAAACCGATGATCGGGTCGGGCTATATCGTCGGCGTCGTCGGCCAGTTGCAGTTTGAAGTGTTGGCAAGCCGTATTGAAGAGGAATATTCCCTGCCGGTGCGCTTTGAACCCTCGCAGTTCACATCGGCCCGCTGGGTTACGGGTCCCAAAGCCGAATTGGAAAAGCTGACCAACGTCAACAAAGGTCATATCGCCATCGACTCGGATGGGGCGACCGTGTTCCTGACCCGCCTGAAATGGGACATTGACCGGATTGAGCGCGACTATCCCGAGTTGAAGCTGACCGCGACCAAGGAAATGATGGTGTGATCCCCTCCTGATCGGGTAACCCGATCAGGTCATGGGTAGTGTCGTGCGGTCTGCAGAACAGGCCCGACATACACCTTGCTTCACAACGCCAACACGGGCGTCTCGGCTACTCAACCGGTGTCTTTTTCATTACTCGCCAAGCCGTTTCGCCTTTTCAGCCTGACGGGCCGCCTTTTCAGCAAGGCGCTTGACCTTGTCTTCACTCTGCTTAGCCGGTTCGCCTGTCGGCTTCACCTTTTTGCCAAGCTTGGTCTTGTCGCCCGCCCGCTTTACCTTGTCGGCAGGACGCTGGGATTTGTCGCCCGGCTTCTTGGCCCGGGCTTCACCGGTTTTGACGGGCGTACCCTCAAACTCGGTCACCCAACCGGCAAAGGCGGGGTGGCTGTGCGCGGCGTATTCGGGCGTGATCCGGCTGACCAGACCTTGGTTGAAGTCATCAGGGTAACCGTACACCGCGAAATCCGGCGCATAATAGGCTTTCACCCGTGCCAAAGTGTCCGGATCGGTCAGGAAATCAGAAAATATGTCGGTCGCACCGGTGGCATTCTTGCTGCGTTCGATCTTGGGAACGTCGCGGTCCGGAAATATCTTGTTGAAGATAAATCCGAAATCCTCGTCCATCCGCTCCAGCTGACCGATGAAATTCGGGACGATGGCAGGATGCGACAGGCCCAGCACTTGCGGACCCCAATGGCCATCAGCCTGTTCTGGCCGGTCCTTGGTCACCAGTTCGACGAAGTGGTTGAACGACAGCAGCTTGTTTTCATCCAGAGCGTGGCGGCGGGCAAAGCGTTCCCATGTGTTATCGGTCCGTGTGCGGATCTTGTTCAGATAGGCCGATACGACCCGGGTGAAGGGGTTGCGCACGACCGAGAACACAAAGGCATTCTTTGCCCATCCCAGCTTGACCGGGTCATTTTCGAACGGCGACCCTTCGACGGTATGCAGCTTTTTGCGTTCCGGCGTGATGCCTGCAAGTTCAGCCCACAACGCACCCTTGATCGTGGAACAGCCAACTTTGGGATTGTTCAGATAGACGAACCCGAAGGTCTGGTTGGCGCGCAACGATCGTTGCAACAGGTGAAGTTTACGCGCCTCACTAATGTCGGCCATCAAACCCCCGATCCACCCCATCCGAAAACCCGTCAGAGTGTGCCATTCTATGGGTTTGGCGTACTATGTCACGCCACGCAAGGTCAAGGGATGGCACGAAAAACCGGGCGCCATCGGCCAAGGCGGTGCCCATATGACCAAAAACCGCGCTTGACCCAAACCCGGCAGTTCACCTTGACCCTGTGGACAAATTCCGTTATCCGCGACCCTACGGGCGCTGATGCCCTTTGTGCCGGGACGCCGGAACGTTGCGTCCCTTGACCCTTGGCGGGCCTACCCCGCTATTTCAGGACGCTGATGACAAAATTCTCTGAACTTGCGCTGGACCCACGTGTGCTTCAAGCCGTGGTCGAATCCGGTTATGAAAATTCCACACCGATTCAGGCGCAGGCGATTCCGCCCGCCCTTCTTGGCCAGGATGTGCTGGGTATTGCACAGACCGGCACCGGCAAGACCGCCGCCTTCACGCTGCCGATGATCACGCTACTGGGTCAGGGCCGTGCACGGGCGCGGATGCCGCGCTCTTTGGTGCTGGCTCCGACACGCGAACTGGCCGCCCAAGTGGCGGAAAGCTTTGACAAATACGCCAAGCACACCAAGCTGACCAAGGCATTGCTGATCGGCGGCGTGTCGTTCGGCGATCAGGACAAGCTGATTGACCGGGGCGTTGACGTGCTGATTGCCACGCCGGGCCGCCTGCTTGACCATTTCGAACGTGGCAAGCTGCTGTTGACCGGCGTGCAGATCATGGTCGTCGACGAGGCTGACCGGATGCTGGACATGGGCTTTATCCCGGATATCGAGCGTATCTTCCAGATGACGCCGAAAACCCGCCAGACGCTGTTTTTCAGCGCCACAATGGCACCAGAGATTGAGCGGATCACCAACGCCTTCCTGAACAACCCCGCCAAGATCGAAGTGGCGCGGCAAGCGACCGCCAACCTGTCCATCGAGCAAAAGCTGTTCGCCTTCACGCCGACCCGCAAGGACCGCTCTTTCACTGAAAAACGCGCCGTGCTTCGGTCGCTGATCAATGCCGAGGGAGAGGGTCTGACCAACGCCATCGTGTTCTGCAACCGCAAGATGGATGTGGATGTGGTGGCCAAGTCGCTGAAGTCGCACGGCTTTCATGCAGCGCCGATCCACGGTGATCTGGATCAGTCGGTGCGCACCAAGACGCTGGACGAATTTCGCGACGGGTCGCTGCGCCTGCTGATCGCCTCTGATGTCGCGGCACGAGGGCTGGATATTCCGGCGGTCAGCCACGTCTTCAACTTTGACGTGCCCTCGCACCCCGAGGATTACATCCACCGCATTGGCCGCACCGGGCGGGCCGGGCGTCTGGGCAAGGCCTTCACCATTTCGGTGCCGTCTGATGAAAAATATCTGACTGCCATCGAAAGTCTGGTGAAACAGTCGATCCCGCGCGGCGCGGTGCCCGAAGGGGCGCTGGATGATGCGTCCGAAAACTCTGACAAGGCGCGGGGGTCCAGCCGGTCATCGTCGTCTTCCTCCCGCAGCGGCAGTTCCCGCGGCCCGCGTGGCCGTTCAAACAGCGCAGCCGAAACCGCACGTCCCGACGCCAAGCCGCGTGACGTCATGCCGGTGATCGACCACGCCGAGGCGGAAGAGCCCGTTTTGGCCACCCGCATTCAGCCAGAGCGCACCACTGAACGCAGCCAAAGTGAACGCGGTTTTTCTGATCGCAGTTCGTCGGATCGCGGTTCGTCCGAGCGTAGCTCATCTGATCGGGCCCCGTCAGAGCGCGGTGAACGCCACGACGACCGGCGCCGCGACGGGAATCGCCCGGCGTCGGACCGCTCAACTGAACGTAGTTCAGATCGCGGCCCGGATCGGGGTTCAGATCGCAATACCGAACGCAGCCCCTCTTCGGGCGGCAGCCGGGCTGAACCGCGATCAGATCAGCGCACGGAAAACCGGACAGACAACCGTTCAGACAGCCGGACCGAACAACCGCGCAGCGAACAACGCTCGTACCGGTCGTCTTATCCCGGCCAATATGACCGGATCGTCGGGATGGGTGACCATGTGCCTGACTTCATCCTGCGCAGCTTTCGCCTGCGTGACGTGACGCCAGACGACGACGAAACCGAAACCACCGCCGCCTGAGGCGAAATTTTCAAGCGGAGTGCCGTCCGGTCGCATACGGTCACACGGCACTCCGCCCGACACAGGATCGGCTGGCACAACACAACCCTGTCAGGAAAACCGCTGAAGCAAAACGGGCGACTCGAAAACCGCCCTGCTCTTCTGCTCCAGACCAATATCCGTCCTACACAACCAAAAACGCCTCGCCCCTGACCGGACGAGGCGTTTGTCTTTGCGCAGCTTTCTTTCGGTTGCTCTTTTCCAAATACTCGCGGGGGGGTCTGGGTGCGGATTTCGCGGAGAATGGGCGCTGATTTCGCGCGATCGTGGGCACGCGTTTCGCGCCATGCTGGGCAGCCATTTCACGGGATCGCGGGCAGGCTGGCCGACGCTTTCATGGAGTCAGGCTTGAGCGATTTGGTC
>JBBRKS010000110.1:0-13347 GCA_038231775.1 Rhodobacterales bacterium
CAACTTGGATGCGCGCGGCCCGGGTGGCCTTGGCCGATGCGGTCGGCGCAGCGCCCGATGATCTGGTCGGGCTGACCAACGCCACCACCGCCCTGAACATCGTAGCGCAGTCGCTCGACCTGAAACCGGGCGACGAGATTTTGACCACTGACCACGAATATGCCGCCCTTGAAAAAACCTGGGTCTATGTCTGCCAACGCACTGGAGCGGTGGTCAAAGTGGTCGCTATCCCCCTGCCCCTGACGACTGAAGCGCAGTTCACCGATACGGTTCTGGCTGGCCTGACCGACCGCACCCGGGTTTTGTTCCTAAGCCACATCACCTCGGCCACCGCCTTGGTGTTTCCCATCCAGCGGGCGGTGGCAGAGGCGCGCAGGCGTGGCATCTGGTCGGTGATCGACGGGGCGCACACGCCGGGCCAAATTCCCCTGCACCTTGACGCGTTGGGGGCCGATTTTTACGCGGGCAATTGCCACAAATGGATGATGGCCCCGAAAGGCGCGGGTTTTCTGCATGTGCGGCCCGAATGGCAAAGCCGTCTGAACCCGCTGGTCATCAGCCACGGCTGGACTGCGGATGCCAGACACCCCGGCACAAAAGGGGCTTTCGGCAATTCGCCTTTCATCGACGGGCTGGAAATGCAGGGCACCCGCGACCCCTCTGCCTGGCTGACGGTGCCCGCCGCACTGGACTTTGCCCGCCAACACGACTGGGCCGAGGTTGCCAACCGCTGCCGTGATCTGGTGCAGGACACCGCCGCCCGGGTTGCGGATTTGACCGGCCTGCCCGGCTTTTGCAGCCCGGAATTCTGCGCGCCGCAAATGGCTGCGATGCCGGTGCCCGATTGCGACCCGCTGGCGTTGCAGAAGGCGCTTCTGGCGCGCTACGGCATCGAAATCCCGTGTTTCAAATGGCAGACCCACACCATCGTGCGCGTCTCGGCCCAAGGCTACAACACCCAAGCCCAGATGGACCTGCTGGTCAGTGCGTTGAAAACCCTGTTGCCAGAACTGTCGGCCACGGGCTAAGCCGCACAGCCAGAACAGCGGACACCCGCGCGCCGATCCTATTGCCGTTCCGTCCTCACACATGACTTGCAAATCCGCAACCGACTAAGGCCCGGATCACTCCGGCCTTCGCCCAAAGGCTGCCGGCCCGTCAGATGCAACCACCGGCTCCGCTTGGCGGGCAGAGTCCGGTGCAAACGCCGAACCGCGTCGCGCTGCTGCCCTCGCCTACAGCCGGATCAGCTTGCGAAAGCACGGGTCGCCTGACACCTTTTCAGCGATATCGCTGGCAGTGCGGCCAGAACCGCCCGGGTGCAGGTGTCGGCTGCTCAAACCCGGCTGACCTGCCGCCCAGAGTTCTGGCATATCGTCAGCGCGAGGAAGGCGAGTTCCAAGCATCACGGCCTCCGAATGGAAGCGTAAGACATCGCGTAGTGCGATATCTGTCTCGATTCCCCTTGCCGCAAGTTTTGCAAATAGGGGACGCAGTTTGCGACAGGCCCATAATGCACATCTGACTATGGTTTGACGCGGCGCCGCGCCTAAAACGCATATACAAACGCTGTACGTAGTATATACCGTAATGCATCTTCAAAAGGGGTCACGGGCTATGAGCAAGCATAAGTCATCCACCAAAGACAAGGAAAAGTGCGGCCAACTGGTCATCCGGGTCGACAAGTCAGACCGCGCCGCCTTCATCGCGCATTGCGAAAAGATGGACACCACCGCCGCCCGCGAAATTCGCCGCTTCATGCGCGAATTCATCGCCGCTGGCACTCCGGCGGTTACAACAGCAGTTGCGGCAGACCCAGTTGAACCGCCCGCCGAACCCGCCCGAGTCGCAAAAAAGGCTCCGCTGGCACCCATCGTCACCGCGGAAGTCCTGTCAGGAGAGGCACCGGCAGATACCGCGAAGAAATCCCGCAGGCGCGTCAAACCGTGACCTTTTCTGCTAATGTCAGGGTGCAGATAAGCAGGCATGGCAGTGCAAGCCCCACCCGCCGAACCTGTGACGCAGAAAAGCGCCTTGCAGCGGCCCGAAGGACCGATCGATGAGCCTGACCAGTGGACCTTGCTACCTGTTGCGCGGCCCCACCGGTCTGGCCTTTGCCGCAGCCTAAGTGGGCAAACTTGCGCCCTTGCCCATGCCGCCGACCGGCCCGCTGCTTTACACTAGGCTGGATTGTTTTGACCAACCCATACGCCACTCTGGCAGGCTGCTTTTAGACACAGGCACAGCGCTGAACCTGATGCTGCCGGGTAGTGTCGGAAAGACCGCAGCCGCCGTGAACCTTGCCTTCGCCTTTGCCGCTAGGGGCCACCGGGTTCTGCTGCGTGACCTTGACCCGCAAGGTGCAGCCAGCTTTTACTTCCGCATCAAGCCGTCCAAAAAACTGACCGAGGCTGCATTCTTTGAAGATGTCGCGAAGGTCACCAAGGCGATCAAGGCCAGCGACTACGACAATCTGGACATTCTGCCCGCAAATATGGGCTTTCGTGACTTTGACGTGCTGCTGGCCCAGATGCGTTCGCCGAAATCACGCCTGAAGCAGGCGTTGAAGGCGGTTGACGCGGACTATGACAGGATCGTGCTCGATTGCCCGCCCAACCTGTCGACCCTGTCCGACAATATCTTCCGCGCAGCCGATGCCGTGCTCGTGCCGGTCATCCCGACCACACTGTCGCAGCGCACCTTTGAACAGTTGGTCGAGTTTTTCAAAGAGAACAAGTTGTCCACCGCCAAGCTGCACGGCTTTTTCAGCATGGCGCAGGGCACAAAGTCGCTGCACGATGACACGATGAACGCGGTCCGCGCTGCTTATCCGGCCAATGTGATGGCCGCGAAAATCCCCTTCGCGTCAGACGTGGAACGCATGGGCGTGCACCGCGACCCGGTGCTGGTGACAGCGCCCAACAGCGCCTCTGGGCTGACCTACTGCGCGCTTTCAGCCGAAATCCTGCAGCGGCTGGCCGACTGACACGCCGTGCGGTCTGTCGCAAATCTGTCATCATCGCGCAGCACAAGGGTGTCAGCCGCGCCAACGCCCGACGCGGCACGAATTCACACCCGCGCCCCACTTCGCACTTGGTTGATCGGCTGCACAGGATTACGTCTGGTCCCATCCTTGGTCGAACTGGGCAGGAGAATTTGATGAAGCGCATCCTTGGGGTTCTGGCCGTCCTGATTTTGGCCGCTGTGGGATTGTTCGCAGGGATCGGGTTTTTCGCCCCCACGCCTGTGCCCCTGTCCATCGTTGCGGGGTCTGAAAACAAGACGCTTGAACCCCTGATCATGGACTGGGCCGCAAAGAACAATACCGCCCTGACCACCAGCTACCTTGGATCGGTCGATATCTCACGCGAACTCGAAAAGGGCACTGCAGGTGCTTATGACGCGGTCTGGCCGGCCCAGTCGCTGTGGATCGCCCTGGGCGACAGCCAGAAAGTCGCCAAACACGCGCAATCCATTTTGCGCTCTCCGGTCGTGCTGGGGTTAAAGAAATCCATCGCCCAGAAACTTGGCTGGGTCGGGCGGTCGGACATCACGGTGCAGATGATCGCCGAGGCGGCCAGTTCCAAAGAGTTCCGTCTGGCGATGACCTCTGCCACCCAGTCAAATTCCGGTGCGTCGGCCTATATCGGCTTTTTGTACGCCATGGCGGGCAATCCTGACGTGCTGACCATGGCCAACCTGTCCGATACCAAGGTGCAGGACGGGGTGCGGTCGCTGTTGGCCCAGATCAACCGGTCGTCCGGGTCGTCGGGGTGGCTGAAAGACTCGCTGGTGGCCAATCCCGCCGCCTACGACGCGATGTTCAACTACGAATCCACGATACTAGAGGCGGATCAGGCGCTGACTGCCGCCGGTCAAGAGCCGCTGTATATCATCTATCCGTCGAACGGCCTGTCGGTCGCGGACAGCCCTTTGGCCTATATCGACAAGGGCGACGCCACCAAGGAAGCCGCATTTCTGAACCTGCAAACCTTCCTTTTGTCGCCAGAAACGCAAAAGACCCTGTCCGACCTTGGCCGCCGCTCTGGCCTTGTCGGGATTGATGCGCAGTCACCCGATCCTGCCGTGTGGAATGCCGACTGGGGGGCCAATCTGAACCACGACATCGCCCCGGTGCCCACGCCCGCCCCCGATGTGATTGCTGAAGCACTGTCGCTGTACCAGACCGAACTGCGCAAACCGTCATTGACCGTCTGGGTGCTGGACGTTTCCGGTTCGATGGGCGGTGCGCCGATTGACCATCTGAAAGAGGCGATGGGCCTGTTGTTGAACAAGAAAGCCGCCACCATCAACCTGCTGCAACCCTCGCGCCGCGACGTGACCATCATCATCCCGTTCAACGATCAGGTCGGCCAGCCAATCATCGTCAAAGGGTCCAGCGATGCCGACCTTGCTGCGGCCCTCTCACAGGTCAACCAGTTACAGGCGGGCGGTGGCACTGATCTGTACGCAGCCCTCGCCAGTGCATTGCAGGCCTTGCAGCCCTACATGGATGACGGCACGCTGTTTAGCTACCTGCCCGCCATCGTGGCCATGACAGACGGCGCTTCGGACATGATAAATTTCGACTACTTCACCCAGATCAAGGATCAAAGCGGCTTTGGCAAAGATATCCCGATCCATGCCATTGCATTTGGCGCTGCCGATATGGACCAGTTGACTGCCCTGACCACCGGCAGCATTGGCCGCCTGTTCGTGGCGGGCGATGATATGGCCGGGGCCTTGCGTCAGGCCAAGGGTTACAACTGATGGCGCTGCCCGACGGCCCCCGGCAAATTCTGGCTGCACTTCTGGCCTCTGCCGCTTTTCTGGCGCTGTTTTTGTATGGCGAGCTTGTCTGGTGGCTGGCCCTTGGCCTGTCCGCCGTGGTCTACGCGGCCCTGCTGCTGTTGATCCCGCGCCGCCGCCCGCTGACAGAGGTGATGCTGTCCGACCAGGTCTCTGCCCAGGATATCATCCGCGCCACCGATGCCCTGACCAATGCCGCCTACCGTCTGAACGAGGCGGCCAAAAGCGCCCCCGTCGCAGACCGGTCTGATCTGGCCGATTTGTCAAAACACCTGACCTCGATCCGGGAACTTATCAAGACAGACCCGAAAGACTATCGCCAGACCAAGCAGTTCATCTCGTATTTCCTGCCGTTGATCGTGGCGACCGTGGAATCCTATGTTGGCCTTGCCAAACTGGCCCAAGGGGAAAACGCCTCCCGCTTGGCCGAATTGGGCACCCTGATCAAAGGCTTTGTCCCCGTCGTACAGAAAATCGACCAGGCCTGTCTGGAAAATGATGTCACAGCCCTTGAAGCGCAGGTCTCTGCGCTGCAATTCCAGCTTAAACGCGTATAAGGACTGACGGCATGAACCGCACCCTTCTTGGCCTTGTCCTTCTGGTGGTGGTCGCCGTGGCAACCATCGCGGTCACCCAGTTCAACCTTCTGGGCATGCTGCAACGTGCGGCCCCGGTGCAGGCAGTGACTGTTTCGATCTACTATGGAGGTGAAAAATCCTCGCTTCTGGCCAACCCCAAGGTCACCTCGATCCTGAAAGGCCGCTACGGTATAACGCTGGATGCGACCAAGGCCGGATCGGTGGAAATGGTCACCACACTCGACACGTCCGGCAAGGATTGCCTGTGGCCCTCCAACAGCGTGTCGGTCGAAATGGCCCGCGCCGCTGGTAAGCCAGTCATCGCGACAGAAACGATCTTCAACTCTCCAATCGTGTTTTACGCGTGGTCTGACGTGGCCGCCGCCCTGACCAAAGCGGGCGTGGTGCGCACCGCCGTCGACGGCACGCTGTACGCCGATGTGCAGAAACTGGGCGCGCTGATCACCGACGGCAAGCGCTGGAAAGAGGATCTGGGCCTGAACATCTACGGCCCCTTCAAGGTGATCTCTACCGATCCGACCAAGTCCAATTCCGGCCTGATCTGGTCGGGCCTGTTTGCCACCAGCCTGAACGGCGGCAATCCCCCGACAGAGGCTGAACTGCCCGCCGTCCTGCCCAAACTGCAAAGCTATTTCGCCTCGATGGGTTTCATGGAGGCGTCGTCGGGCGATTTGTTCGAGAATTTTCTCAAACAAGGTATGGGCTCACGCCCGATCATCGTGGGCTACGAAAATCAGTTGGTGGAGTTTGTCACCGAAAACCAACCCTATGCCGACCTGATCAAGGCCAAAATCAAGGTGATCTACCCCGAACCGACCATCTTCGCCTCACACCCGCTGATCTCGCTGACCACAACCTGCAAGCGGCTGGCAGAGGCGCTGGTTGACCCCGATTTGCAGCAAATCGCATGGGCGGAACACGGCTTTCGCACCGGCCTGATCGGTGTCACCAATGACCCGGGCAAGATCACCGTCGCCAAACTGCCCGACACGGTTGATCTGGTGGTGCCGATGCCCTCGGCCAAGGTGATGACCGACATCATCGCCGCCGTGCAGCCCTAAGCCACAGCTCCGAAGGATGAGGCGACTATGCCGACCGTGTTAACCATCGGAAGCCTGCACTACGACATCATGGTCGAAGCAGACCACCTGCCGCGCAAGGATGAAACGGCGACCGGCAGCCGCTGGTATCCCAAATTCGGTGGCAAAGGCGGCAATCAGGCGGTTGCGGCCGCCAAAGCCGGGGCAGAAAGCCGGATGATCGGCGCGGTCGGTGACGACGATTTTGGCCGCTTCCTGCGGCAAAACCTGACGATGGCGCAGGTCGACGACCGCTTTATCGCGACCATTCCCACCATAGGTTCGGGGATCAGCGTCGCGATTCAAGACTCGGCGGGTGACTATGCCGCCACCATCGTCTCAGGTGCCAACCTGCACATCGCGCCCGACGCCATTTCTAACGACGCCGCATGGGCCGACGTCCGCCTGCTGATCCTGCAAAATGAGGTGCCCGCGGCAATCAACCAGACCGCCGCGGTCGAGGCCCGCCGGCGCGGCGTCGCCATTCTGCTGAACGCCGCCCCGGCACGCGACCTTAGCCCCGACCTTGCCAGCCTGATCGACATTCTGGTGGTCAACGCGGTTGAGGCTGAAATGATGGGCAGCCCGCCCGTCATCACCCTGCAAGACGCAAGCCTAGCCGCCAAATACCTCGCCACCCGCTTTTCCACCGTCATCGTCACCGCAGGGGCCGCAGGTCTGGCTGGCCAAACCGCAAACGAAGCCTTCGAAATGCCCGCGCAAACGGTGGTGGTGATCAGCAGCCACGGCGCAGGCGACGCCTTCATTGGCACCCTCGCCGCCCAACTCGCAGTAGGCCAGCCACTCCAAACCGCCTGCAGCACCGCCTCAACCGCCGCCGCCCGGCATGTGGCGGGGCTATAGCGCGCCCGAATACTGCCGAGAACTCACCCGGCAATCCCCTCAATCAAACCCGCCCCACGCGCCCGGTTGGAATTCACCGCTGTGTCCACACGGTAAGCCCGCAACGCCCCCGGCTCTGTCGGCTTCATCAACCGGGCCGCCCCGTGCCCTGCCTCGCCCAGCCACAACGGCCAATCCTGCGGCTCCAGAATCAACGGCTCGCGGTCGTGGATATGCGCCATGTTCACGCCTGCGTTCAGCGTGACCACAGCGCAGGTCAGCCCGTCACCAAACGCCGTCCAGAGCCCGCCCATCGCCATCGGCGCCCCGTCAGCCCGCGTGATATACCACGGCAACCGCGACCCGTCAGGCCCCGCACTCCACTCATAAAACCCCGACGCTGCGACCAGACACCGGCGCTGCCGCACCGCCTCACGGAACGCAGGCTTTTCGGCAACCGTGTCAGAGCGCGCATTGATGATCAGCGGCCCGTCCGTCACCGTCTTGTACCACCCCGGCGCCAGCCCCCACCGCGCAGGCCTAAGCCGCCGCACCCCGGCATCCGACGTCACCAGCGGCACCGCCTCGGTCGGGCAAATGTTGTACCTTGGGCTGTCGGGCAGGTCATTGCTGACCACCGCGTCAAACAGCGCCGCCAAAGCCTCGTTCGGATGGGTCAGGGTCAGACGGCCACACATGACACCATCCTAGCAAACCCCGAACCGCAGCGGGAGGGCGAAATGCAACGCCCTCTCCCCTTGAACTTCACGCGCCAAACTTGTATCGAACCCCGTCCCGACTAGAATGGCTCACCTTTGGGCCACAGCGGCTATTGCGGAGATTTACCCATGTCCTGGACCGATGAGCGCGTCGAGACGCTCAAGAAGATGTGGGCCGAAGGCCAGTCCGCCAGCCAGATCGCCAAGGAATTGGGCGGTGTTACGCGCAATGCCGTGATCGGCAAAGTTCACCGCCTTGGCCTGTCAAACCGTGTCGGCCCCGGTGGCGCCACCGAGGATGAGACGGAAGAGGCCCCGGTCGTCGCAGCCCCCGTCGCCAAACCAGCACCGGCGCCTCGCGCAGCCGAACCGGTGCGGGCCGAACCGGCCCCGGTTGCAGCGCCCGCCCCGGCCCCTGCCGCACAGACAGCCCCGGAACCCGCCGCTGCCGAACCCGCAACCACGCATGAAACCGTCGCCGCAATCCTGCTGACCCCCGGCCCTATCCCGTTGCGCAAAGCGATTATCCCGGCAGGCCAACCCCTGCCACCGCAACCTTCCGCGAATGAAATCAGCCCCGAAGCGCTCGCCTCGGTCCGCGAGGTTGAAAAGCGCGCCAAGAAACTGACCCTGATGGAGCTGACCGAACGCACCTGCAAATGGCCGATCGGCGACCCTGCCACCGATGATTTCTGGTTCTGCGGCCTGCCCTCGGTTGCGGGAAAACCGTATTGCGAGGCCCATGTCGGCGTCGCTTTCCAACCGATGAGCGCCCGACGCGACCGCAGGCGCTGAATTTGAGGGGCGCTTTGAAATCCAAAGAGCCCCTGTACCGCAAGGTGAACGCCGTCGCGCGCGGCGTTCACCACCGCAGCGGCCCCGCATATGCGTGGACACGCAACACCAAAGCCGCCCGCACCGCCGAGGCGGATGAGGTTAAACGCGGTTCAATGCACCAAGGCAAACAACGCGGCCTCGACTACACCCCGCTGTTTCGTTTTCTGTTGTCCCGCGTCGGGCGCGAATGGGCTCCGGTTCACGCAGAAGCCCTGTCCCGCCTTGACCGGGCAGAGCCGATAGGCTGGATGGTGGCGTTGTGCCTTGCGGATCAAAGACCGATGTTCCGATCCGGTGACAACAGCTATTTCAGCGGCCTTTATGTGACGGATGACGGCATATTGGCCATCGTCGACCCCGACCTGACCGAAGACGTGCTGGAACCGCATTGCCCCTGCTGTACGCATAGTTTCAACGGCAAACCTTTCACTCGTCCCCATCGTGAGGGCAGCGGCACCCTGCCCGCCCTATCGTCCGCAGGTGGGCGGCAAGATGACTTTGCCTCAGCACCAATCGAAGACTTCCCGGTGAAAACCATTAATGAAACCCTAACAAATTTCTCGATATCTAATGAAATCAAATAATTACCTTACATAACACGTGTGTTATCCGCCTATTTCACACCACGATCCAATCCTGTATACCCCGACCCCATGACCCAGAACCCGCCCAACCTTCGCCCCGACCTTGCCCGCAGCCAAGTCCCGGATACCCGCCGGATCGGACAGCCGACAATCGGCATGGTTTCCCTCGGCTGCCCCAAGGCGCTGGTCGATTCCGAACGCATCCTGACGCGCCTGCGGGCCGAGGGTTACGCCATCTCGCCCGATTATCAGGGTGCCGATGCGGTGATCGTGAACACCTGCGGATTCCTTGACTCGGCCAAAGCGGAAAGCCTGTCGGCCATCGGCGAGGCGCTGGCCCAGAACGGCCGCGTCATCGTGACGGGCTGTCTGGGGGCAGAGCCGGAATACATCACCGGCGCGCATCCCAAGGTTCTGGCCGTCACCGGCCCGCATCAATACGAGGCGGTTCTGAACGCCGTCCATCAGGCTGTGCCACCCAGCCCCGACCCGTTCATCGACCTCTTGCCCGCGACCGGCGTCAAGCTGACCCCGCGCCATTACAGCTACCTCAAGATTTCCGAGGGCTGCAACCACAAGTGCAAATTCTGCATCATCCCCGACATGCGCGGCCTGCTGCAAAGCCGCCCCGCCCATGCTATCCTCCGCGAGGCTGAAAAGCTGGTCGAGGCGGGGGTCAAGGAACTGCTGGTCATCAGTCAGGACACCTCGGCCTACGGGGTGGACCGCAAGCATGATCTGTCACCCTGGAAAGGTGGGCAGGTGCGCGCCCACATCACCGACCTTGCGCGGGAACTGGGCAAGCTGGGCGGCGATGCCAAACCGTGGGTCCGCCTGCACTACGTCTACCCCTACCCCCATGTCCGCGACCTGATCCCGCTGATGGCGGACGGTCTGGTGCTGCCCTATCTCGATATCCCGTTCCAGCACGCCGATCCTGGGGTTCTGAAACGCATGGCCCGCCCCGCCGCCGCTGCCAGAACGCTAGATGAAATCGCCGCCTGGCGATCAGTTTGCCCCGACATCACCCTGCGGTCGACCTTCATCGTCGGCTATCCGGGTGAGACTGAGGCCGAATTCCAGACCCTGCTGGATTGGATGGACGCAGCCCAATTGGACCGGGTCGGCTGCTTTCAATACGAAAATGTCGCAGGGGCGCGGTCAAATGCCCTGCCCGATCACGTCCCCGCCGAGGTCAAGCAAGAGCGTTTTGAACGCTTCATGCAAAAGGCCCAGACCATTTCCGAGGCCAAACTTCAGGCGAAAGTCGGCATGACACTTCAGGTCATAGTGGATGAGGTTGACGCCGAAGGCGCCACCTGCCGCACCAAAGCCGATGCGCCCGAAATCGACGGCAACCTGTTCATCGACGAGGATTTTGAGGGGCTTTCGGTCGGTGACATTGTCACGGTTCAGGTCGAAGAGGCGGGCGACTATGATCTTTGGGGCCGGTTGGTCTAAGGTGCGGGTGCGGACCGTCGCGCATCTGAAGCGACATTCGCGGCTGACAGATCAGAATTAGCCTCCCCTCCGCCTCGACAGGCGTCGCTCGCCGCGGCGGCATCACCACAAACCTGATCCAGACCGCAGCCCGCCTTAGCGTTGAGTTCAAACGGAAATCATGGCGAAATCCCGCCAGCTTCCCGGAATTGTCACGCGACCGTTACCGAAACTTCTGCGGCGCGTTACCTATTTTACAGCCCGCTGTTACATCCGCCACCTAGGCCCTGCGCCATGTCGCGTTCTGCGACGATAGCCATGCTCAGGAGCCTTCATGCGCATCTCGACCCTTGCCGCTGCCACCGTTGTGGCCGCTTTGACCCTTCCGGCCGCAGCTTTCGCCCGTGAGCAGATCATGCTGACCGGCTCTTCGACCGTGCTGCCCTATGCCAACATCGTGGCAGAAGCGTTCGGCCAGAACACCTCGTTCAAAACGCCGGTCGTTGAAGGTGGCGGCACCGGTGCCGGCATCGCCAAGTTCTGCGAAAGCGCTGATGCCGATTCTGCCGACATCGCCGACGCGTCGCGCAAGATGAAGGCGTCCGAAAAAGCGACCTGCGCCAAGAACGGCGTGACCAAAATCGAAGAAGTGCGCATCGGCTATGACGGCGTTGTGTTCGCCTCTGCCATCAACGGTCCGTCCTATGCCTTCACCCCGTCGAACTGGTTCAACGCTTTGGCCGCCGAGGTTTTGGTCAACGGCAAACTGGTGCCGAACCCCTACAAGAACTGGTCGGATTTCGACGCGGGTCTGCCGAACCAACCGATTCTTGCGCTGATCCCCGGCTCCAAGCACGGCACGCGTGAAGTTTTTGAACAAAACACCGTCCAGAAGGGCTGCGTCCTGTTCGGCGTCGACAAGCTTTTCAAAGCCCGCGACGGCAAGACTGATGGCTGCATCAAGCTGCGCACCGACGGCGCTGTTGTCGAAATCGACGGCGACTACACCGAGACTTTGGCGCGCATCAAGTCCAACCCGCAGGCGGTCGGCGTGTTTGGCCTGTCGTTCTACGAAAACAACACTGACAAGCTGCAGGTCGCAACCTTTCAGGGCGTCACCCCCTCTAAGGCGACCGTGGCCAACGGCACCTACCACGTCTCGCGCCCGTTGTTCATCTACGTCAAGGCCCAGCACTACGGCGTCACCCCCGGCCTGAAAGAGTTCGTCCAGTTCTTCGTGTCGAACGACATGGCAGGCGCTGGCGGCGCGCTGTCGGACTACGGTCTGGTGGTTGATCCGAAACTGGCTTCGACCCAGTCGATGGTCGCCAAGTAGTCTTTGGCTTCAGGAAGCAAGGCCCGGTTGATGCATCCAGCCGGGCCTTGGCATGTCAGCCGATCAGGATCAGAACCCAGGCCACCCCGCCCGCCAAAGCCGTCAGCGCCACCGCCGCCGAGCCGCAATCCTTGGCCTTTTTTGCGCGCGGATCGGCGTCGGTAGAGATATAATCGACCACCTCTTCGACCGCCGTATTCATCATCTCTGCCGCCAGCACCAAAAGACCCAAAGCGAAGATCAGCCCGCGCTCTGCGGCCGTAAGATGCAGGCCAAAGGCCAAAGCGTCAGAGGCAATGTTGACGATAACCCATTGGCGCAGCGTCTTTTCAGTGGCCCAGGCCGCGGCAAAGCCCTGCCACGACCAGATCACCGTGTTGGAAAGCCGCTGCACTTCGGCTGTCAGAAATTCTCTCATGTGTTGCCCCTCTCCGCCAGTTCGCCCAGATAGGCCCGGACCGAGGTTACAACATGGGCGAACCGGTCGCCGCCCAGATTGACCCCGCCATACCAGCGCGTCACGACCACGATATGGCCGCGCAGTCCGGCCCGCTCGATCATTTTTGCAATCACCGCCGCAGCGCCACTTTCGCCGTCGTCATCCTTCAATGGTGTTCCGTCCGCCAACACCGCCGCCCACGAATTGTGGGTGGCCTTGGCGAATTTCTTGTCAGACTTCAGCGTCGTCAGAAACGCCTTGCAGTCCGCGCCGTCCACCACCGCCCCGCCAGAGGCTGCGTAACGCGAGCCCCGGTCACGAACGGTGTCTTTGATCTGCAACATGGCCTCAGCCTACCCCCCCGCCCGGCCCGGCGAAAGCCGGATTTGTTGGGGCCTGAAAGTCGCGCGTGACGATCAGGATTGACCAATCTTTGGGCAACCCGCGGCCTGCAAGGTTTTGGACCCAAAGGCCTTGCCGAAGCACTCCGCATCACGTTCCTTGCCATTTGAGGTGGTATCGACTGAGCTACCCCCCGAAAATCGGACAGTGACGGAAGCTACGATCTGAGGTCTGCTGATCTCCAAATCGAGGAGATCAGAACATGTCGAAACGCAGGAATCATGACGCGTCTTTCAAGGCCCGCGTGGCGTTGGAGGCGC
>JBBRKS010000111.1:0-13317 GCA_038231775.1 Rhodobacterales bacterium
ACGGCATAGATATCACCCATCATCAGCGTGTCAGACATTGAATGCGGCGAATTCACCTCGGTGTCGGTCGCGTTGAAATAGCTCATCACGGTGTATTGGTTGCTGTCCTGGGCGAACTGCGCACTGTTGGCATAGGTGATCGAAACACCCGGCGCTGCGTTGTAATCGCCCGGATGCGCCATCCCCATCGTGTGGCCCAATTCATGCAGCAGCACAAAGTAGGAATAGCTGCCATAGGGCAAAGCGCTGTTGCTGACCGAATCGGTGTTCAGCCACAGATCACCGTCTTTGGAGTTGCTGGCCGTGTCACCCGGGAAATAGGCAAACGCCCCTGCCCCATCGGTGGTCGAGGTATAGGCCCCGATCCGGATCGTCGCGTTGTTCGAAAAACCACCCGGATTGACCTGATGGAACGTGATATTCGCCACATCTGCGTAATTGGCCAGCGCGGTCTGCACCGCCAATTGCTGCGCTGCCGTCAGTTGCACAAACGGTGCAGGGTCGCCCTGCGCATCCTTGGGATTGGCCGAGGCGCGAAAGCTGTAAGTCAATGAGATCGCCGTCCCCGGTGCCGCCGCCCAAGAACTGGCTTCGCGGTACAGTATGGCCGCCCCCATCTCAACCCCAAGGCTCAGCTTGTCGCCCTCGGTAACGGTCATCCCATAGGCGGCGTCAACCGGTCCCGGCGCACCACCCGTTGCCACATAGGAATCCACCTCGATGTAATAGGTGCCAGTCGTCGTGGCGGTATAGCTGACCAGCGGCGTCAGACCGGGGCCGCCGTCAAAGTTGAAGACACCCGGCAAGGCCGACCCGTCTGCGGCATGAATGTAAATGTCGGGGTCATGCACGCCGGTCCCCGCCGCCCCAATCCCGACAGCGCCGAATTTGTAGGTGTGGCCCGCCGTCAGGGTCACCGCAACCCAATCGGATTCGCCCCCGCTCATCTGACCGAAAAACTGATCCCCGACAGCCATCGTATAGGCGGTAGAGGTGTCCTGCGCCGCATCGGCACCCTCAATGATCGTGGTCATCGTCGTGTTCCCCAAATGAAATGTCGTGCAAAACGTAGTTTTCTTCGCGCCTACAAATCACGCGAGCGTTACAAGCGTCAATTGAATTGTGATCTCTGTTAATCGCAGACCGGACCGCAAAGCCCGCCAAATCAAATCCAACTGCGCCAAATTGCAAAAGGCCCGCACCTTTACGGTGCGGGCCTTGGGAACCTGAAAAGAATGCCGCCAATCACGCGTCGTCGTCATCCTCGTCATCATCCTCATCGTGCGGCAGGTTGAAAAAGCTTTCCGCATCCGAGAAATCAGCGGGCTTTTCTTCACGAACCCGCTCGTCAACGCGGGTAAACGCCTCAAGCCCCGACGGCATCTTGGGTTCCGCCGGCATGTTCAGCGATTGTTGGGTTGATACCAACTTGCGGCGTTCATCGTCAGACATCACGACACCCTCGGACGCCTTCTTGCGGGCAGCGGCCTGCACGGCGGCGTCAAGCTCGGTCTGCTTGCACAGACCCAATGCCACCGGGTCAATCGGGGTGATCTGGCTGATGTTCCAGTGGGTCCGCTCGCGGATCGCCATGATGGTCGGCTTGGTGGTGCCGACCAGCTTGCCAACAGCGCCATCCGACAATTCCGGGTGAAACTTGACCAGCCACAGGATCGCCGCCGGACGGTCCTGCCGCTTGGACAACGGCGTGTAACGCGGGCCGCGCCGCTTTTCCTCACCCACCGCCGACTGGTTGAACTTCAGCTTCAACCGGTGCATCGGGTCTTTCTGCGCGCGTTCAATTTCAATCGCGTCCAGCTGGTTGTTGGACACCGGATCAAAGCCTTTGACCCCGGTTGCCACATCGCCGTCAGCAATCCCTTGCACTTCCAACTCGTGCATTCCGCAGAAATCCGCGATCTGGACGAAGCTAAGCGTGGTGTTGTCCACCAGCCAGACGGCCGTGGCTTTTGACATCAGCGGCTTTGACACCTGGATCACTCCTTTACAAATCTTTCCCAAGCCGGGAAAACGGCTGCAACCTTTGCGGGCTGCGATCTTCTCGTTTTCAGGGGGAAGTCTGGGCCTGCATAGTGAAATTCCGCGTCAGAGGAAAGTGCCAAATGCGTTTGTTCATCGTGGCTTTGGCCTCTGTGCTGCTGGCAGGCCCCGGAAATTGCGGAGGCGAGGCGGCCGGGTCGTTCGATTACTACGTTTTGTCGCTGTCATGGGCGCCCAACTGGTGCGCCACAACGGGTGATTCCCGGGGCGATGCAGAGTGTGACAAGCACGGCCTGACCTTCACCCTGCACGGGCTTTGGCCGCAATATGACGCGGGCGGATTTCCGTCTGACTGCCGCACCACCGCTAGCGACCCGTCGCGCCGCGATACCGCCGCGATGGAGGATATCATGGGCAGCGCCGGTCTGGCCTGGCACGAATGGCAAGCGCATGGCCGTTGCACTGGCCTGTCGTCGGACACCTATCTGGCCTTGATGCGCAAGGCCTATACCTCTGTCACCATCCCGCCGGTTTTTGCAAAAGTCGCGCAGAATTTGCAGGTCGCCCCCAAGGTCGTTCAGGACGCCTTTCTTGAGAGCAATCCCAACCTGACCCACTGGAACCTTGCCGTCACTTGCGACCAGACCCGGATTCAAGAGGTTCGCATCTGCCTGACCAAAGACCTTACCCCCCACGACTGCGGTGCCGATATCCACGGCTGCACCATGTCAGCCGTAGAACTCGACGCCGTCCGCTGAACTGAATGGTAGGTCCGGGGAAACCCCGACTCTACCGACACCCCCACTACCCGTAGGTCGGGGGACACCCCGACTCCTGCCGCCCATAGGTCCGGGCAAACCCCGAACTCTACCGACACCCCCATTACCCGTAGGTCGGGGGAAACCCCGACTCTAAGCCCCCTCCCCTAAGCCCCGCTCACCCCGCCGCAGGCACCACCAACCCACGCTGCACAGCGGGCCTCTCCAAAAACCGCTCAAGGTATTTTACAACATTGGCGCAGTCATTCAGCCCGGTAATCTCCCCAGCCTTGTAGAAATCTCGCAATGCGCGCAGCCAGGGGCCAATCGCCATATCGGCAATCGAATACTCCCCGGCAATCCACTCCCGCCCGTCCAGCGCCGCTTCCAGCACTTTCAACAGCCGGACAACCTCGGCGCGGAACCGTTCCTTCGGGCGCGGGTCTTCAATCTCTTTGCCGGCAAAGGTGTGGAAATAGCCCAACTGGCCAAACATCGGGCCAACACCGCCCATCTGGAACATCAGCCATTGCAGCACCTCGTACCGGTTCGCGGCGGGCATGAACTGCCCCGACTTCTCGGCCAGATAAATCAGGATCGCCCCGCTTTCAAACAGCGCCAAAGGCTGACCGCCCGGCCCGTTCGGGTCGATGATCGCGGGGATCTTGTTGTTCGGGTTCAGACTCAGAAACTCGGGTGAGGTCTGGTCGTTCTTGCCGAAATCAATCCGGTGCGCGTCATAGGCAAGGCCCATCTCTTCCAGCGCAATCGACACCTTCACCCCGTTCGGCGTCGGCAACGAATACATTTGGATCGCGCCTGCATTGCGCGGCGGCCAGCGGTGAGTGATCGCAAAATCGGACAGGGTGGTCATGGGAACACGCTCCTTTGGGGTTTGGATCAACATAGGTTAATTTTCCCCGCGAAATAAGTTTGAAACCTGTGCATATATGGCGACACTGCAGCGCAAAAGCGCAGGGTCAAACCGGCAGGTCAAACAGCCGCCGCAAAGTAGGGAACAGGAAAATGATCAAAGAATTCAAGGATTTCATCGCCAAAGGCAATGTGATGGACCTCGCCGTCGGTATCATCATCGGTGCCGCCTTCACCGCCATCGTAGGGTCGCTGGTGTCCGACCTGATCAACCCGATCATCGGTCTGATCCTCGGCGGTGTCGATTTCACCAACATGTATGTCGTCCTGAAAGGCACGGTTCCTGCGGGCGCTGGCCTGCAAGTTGCCCGTGACGCGGGCGCTGCCGTCTTCGCCTATGGCTCTTTCATCACCGCAATCATCAATTTTCTGATCATCGCCTTTGTGGTCTTCATGCTGGTCAAAACGATGAACAAACTGATGCCGAAAAAGGTTGAGGCTCCCGCCGCCCCCGCTGGCCCGACAGAGTTGGAAGTCCTGATGGAAATCCGCGATCAACTGAAAAAGTAAGCGCAAACGTCAAAAGGCCTCCGACGTGCGGAGGCCTTTTTCATTGCATTCAGTCACTTCGGCGACAGCAGACCTTAATCCGCAAACCGCCCGCCGGTCACATCGCCAAGGCGTCGCTTGCCGAAATCACCGGCAGCCCCAAAGCCGCCCCAACCGCCGCATAGGTCAGGTGCCCGGCATGCACGTTCAGCCCGGCCAGCAGGTGCTTGTCGTCCGCGCAGGCCCGCTTCCAGCCCTTGTCGGCCAACGCGAGCATGAACGGCATCGTCGCGTTGCCCAAGGCAAGCGTCGAGGTCCGCGCCACAGCCCCCGGCATGTTCGCGACACAGTAATGCATGATCCCGTCCACCTCGTAGACCGGGTCGTGATGTGTCGTGGCGTGTGAGGTTTCAAAGCAGCCGCCCTGATCAATCGCCACATCGACCAATGCTGCCCCCGGCTTCAACTCTGACAGTTGCGCGCGGGAAATCAGCTTGGGTGCCGAAGCCCCCGGGATCAACACCGCACCAATGATCAGATCGGCTTGACGCGCCAGCTCCATCGTGGTGGCCGCATCGGCAAAACCGTTCTTGAACTGGCCGCCAAACACATCGTCCAGATAGCGCAACCGACTGATCGACCGGTCCAGCACGGTCACATCCGCCCCCATGCCCGACGAAACCTTGGCGGCATGGGTGCCCACAACGCCGCCGCCCAGCACCAGCACCTTGGCGGGCAGCACGCCCGGCACACCGCCCAGCAAAACGCCGCGCCCGCCATTGGCCTTTTGCAACGTCCAAGCGCCCACCTGCGGCGCCAAACGGCCCGCAACCTCTGACATCGGCGCCAGCAAGGGCAACCCGCCCCTGTCATCCGTCACTGTCTCATAGGCAATGGCGGTGACACCGGATGCCAGCAAATCCGCCGTCTGTTCTGGGTCTGGGGCCAGATGCAGATAGGTGAACAAAACCTGCCCGGCCCGCAGGCGTTTCCGTTCAACCGGCTGCGGCTCTTTGACCTTGACGATCATGTCGGCCCCGGCAAAAACCTCCTCCGCCGTGCCCAGCATCACAGCCCCGGCCGCCACATAATCGGCGTCGGTAAAGCCGGAGCCTGTCCCGGCGAGGGTTTCGACCATGACCTGATGGCCACGGTTCACCGCCTCACGCACCGCGTTGGGCGTCATGCCGACGCGGAATTCCTGCGGCTTGATCTCTTTCGGGCAACCGATTTTCATGTGCTCTCTCCCTGAACATAAAGCCTAGCTTGGCCCAAACTCACCGCCGATAGGATGAGTTTTCGCTGGCCAGACATCACGAAATCAGTAAGATATCCCAAGAAATCGGTCAAAGATGAGAATTTTTCCCATGTCCGACGCGCTTGACGCAATCGACCGGCGCATCCTGTCGGTGCTGCAAAAGGACAGCCGTGTGACCAACGCGGAGTTGTCAGAACGGGTGAACCTGTCGCCCTCTGCCTGCCACAGGCGGGTGCAGCAGTTGGAACAGGACGGTTATATCGCGGCCTATGTCGCGCTGCTCGATGCCCGCAAGATGGGCAAACCGACCATCGTTTTTGTGGAAATCACCCTGCAATCGCAAGCCGAAGACCTGCTTGACGCTTTTGAACGCGAGGTGGCCAAGGTCCCAGACATCCTGGAATGCCACCTGATGGCCGGGTCTGCCGATTACCTGATCAAGATCATGGCCGAAGACACCGAGGATTTCGCCCGCATCCACCGCCGCTTTCTGTCACGCCTGCCCGGCGTGCGGCAGATGCAATCCAGTTTCGCCCTGCGCACCGTGGTGCAGACCACAGCACTTAGCGTCTGACCCCACGATTTTTCTGCGAAAGATCAATTAGAATTTTCGCAGAAAATTCGCACCCCGCCAAACATATTGGCCCGAATCGCTTTTCAGGTTAACCTAGCGGCATAGCAAAAATGGGGATTTGTCATGCCGAATGATTACAGCGGCCTTCTGTCCGGCAGCTATTGGTCCGGGATTGAAGTGACCGCCAAGCCCACCATCGTGACCTACAGCTTTCCCACCTCCGCCCCGGGCTACGAGGCGGCGATTGATGACCCGAACCTGACCCCCACAGCGCTTGCCAGCTTCACCGCCCTGAACGCGGCCGAACAGCAGATGGCGCGCGATGCCTTGGCCGAATGGGGCAATGCCTCCGGTCTGATCTTTATCGAGGTCGCTCAGGGCCAGGGCGACATCAATTTTCAAAAACTCGACTTTTCCGGCACAGGCTATGACGGCGCGGGTGGCATCGGCTACCGGCCCTTTGGCGGGTGGGATTTTTCGACCTATCCCTATTTCAACTCCGATCTCGACGCGGCTGGCGATATCTTCATGAATTCCGACGTGCCGGTGGTTTTCGGCACCCTGCTGCACGAAATCGGCCATGCCTTGGGCCTGAAACACCCGACAGAGGTTTGGACGCAATACGCCGCCTCCCCTCCGGTCGTGCATAATGTCTGGACGGTCGACGACCCCAACCTGACGATCATGAGCCAGCTTTCCGGCGGCACCGGCCACCTGACCGCCATCGACATTCAGGCGATCCAGTCGATTTACGGCACCAACGCGCAAGACGGCACTCAGGTCGCGTCGTGGTCGTGGAATGCGGCCGCCCAGACCCTGACGCAGACCGGCTTTGCGACTGCAGATGCAATCCGCGGCTCTTCGGTCAAGGACGTGATCAACGGAATGAACGGAGATGACCGCCTGTACGGTCTGAACGGCAATGACACGCTGAACGGCGGCGCGGGCAATGACAGCCTTGACGGCGGGCCGGGCAATGACCGGCTGACCGGAGGTACGGGCGACGACGTATATGTCATCAGCGCCAAAGGCGACAAAGTGATCGAGGCGGTGAACGAGGGCTATGACCGTGAAATATCCACCGTCTCCACCACCCTCACCGCCAATGTCGAGGAATTGGACCTGTACGGCAGTGGTAAACTGACCGGCACCGGCAATGGGGGCAACAACGTTATCTATGGCGGCAGCGGGGCCAACACGCTGAAGGGTCTGGCCGGCGATGATTACATCGTGGGCGGCGGGGCCAAGGATGCCATCACCGGTGGCGCGGGCGCAGACGTCATGTGGGGCCAGGGGGCTGCCGATCAGTTCCTGTTCACCAGCCTCGCCGATTTCGCCCCGGCGGCGACCCCCGACACAATCGGCGATTTTTCACACGCCCAGGGCGACAAGATCAGCCTGAAATCCATCGACCCCGATGCGGTGACAGCGGGCGATCAGGCGTTCAGCTTTGTAGGCTCCGCCGCCTTCACCACCGACGCCCGCTTTCAGGTCCGCGCCACGATCCAAGGCACCAACACCCTGATCGAGATTGACACCAACCACGACACGGTGACCGACCACACGATCCTGCTATACGGTGCCATCACCCTCGTCGCGACCGATTTCATCCTGTAGGACGAACGCAACAGCCTACACCGCCAGCCCCTGCCAAACCCGCCCTAAAGCGCCAGCTCTTTCACCTCATCCGTCCAGACCTCAAACTTCTGCAGCAGATGTGGCCCGAACGAATGGATCAGCGGCACGTCCGCCGCATCACGGCCATAGGCCACGACTATCCGGCCGATCCGCGGCTTGTTGTTCCTTGCGTCATAGGTGTGCCAGCCGCCGTCCAGATAGCACTCCATCCAGGCCGCGAAATCCATCGGCCCGGTGACCGGCACGCCGATATCGCCCAGATACCCGTTCACATAGCGGGTCGGAATGTTCATGCAGCGGCACAGCGTGATGGCAAGATGGGCAAAGTCGCGGCACACCCCGGTCTGCTCTTGCCAGCCCTCATAAGCCGTCCGCGTCACCCGGGCGTTTTGATAGTTAAAGCGGATGTGGTTGTGCACATAGTCACAGATCGCCTGCACCCGCGTGTGGCCCGGCGTGACACCGCCAAACATGTCCCAGGCGAACTGGCTTAACCGGTCCGTCTCGCAATAGCGGCTGCCCAGCAGATACATCAGCACATGGCCCGGCAAATCCACCACCGGGGTTTCACGCAGCCATGATTTCAACGGGTCCGGCTCGTCCGTCCCCTCAATCGTGCAATCGCTGCGCAAGGTGAACAGCCCGGCAGGCGCTACCACCCGCCGACAGGTGTTGCCGAACAAATCCCGATAGACAGAGGTCGGCGCAAACGGTGTTGTCTGCACAGCGCCCTGCAACCGCAGATCATCCAGCCGCTCGTCGCGCACCGACATCATGAAAATCAAAGGCGTGTCCTGAGTTACCGACACGGTGATGTCATAGCCAAACCGGATAAGCATGGGCCGCCTTTCAAAAGTGCCATCAGGCACGTCACCCCCGTCATAAGCCCATTCCCGGACCTGTGCCGCTGAAATAAGTCAGTCCCCCGGCGAAATTTAACCGCCGCCCGAAAATTGGGCAATCGGGCCAGATCGACGGGTAAGGCCCGCTGTCATGGTCGATTCGCGTAAACAAGGTTAACGCCAGCGCCACCGGCCCGGTCGTCCAAAACGTGTAGACGGGTTGAAGACAAAAAGAAGACGGAATGAAGACTGGTAACCTTTCGTTAAACCCCGCGATTACCGCAGCGTTCCCAAGCCGTTGCGCGGTGACCTTCACACAGCGCCAAAGACACCAAAGAAAAACCCCCGGCCTTGCGGACGGGGGTCATTCGGGTCGGGGATCGCTCCCCGCAGTGTTCGTTCTGCGTCGGCCTTTCTCAAGACCGGCAGCTTTCAAGCCAAGGCTTAAAGGCCGCCTTCACGCTGAAGCTTCTTACGCGCAAGTTTCCTTGCACGGCGGACGGCTTCGGCTTGCTCGCGCGCTTTTTTGACGGAGGGCTTCTCGAAATGTTGCTTAAGCTTCATTTCGCGGAACACGCCTTCGCGCTGCAGCTTTTTCTTGAGAGCCCGAAGGGCTTGCTCGACGTTGTTGTCACGGACGCTGACCTGCATGTGGTTGTCACCACCTTCCTAAGTTAGAGTTGCACTAGATGTGCAGGCTTGCGCCGCTTAGCAAAGGCAGGGCACCTTGTCCACAAGTCCGTAGGAGAATGACCGATGCAGGCCGATATGACCCATGATTTGGCCCTTGCGGCCCTTGTAAACGCCGCTTTGCCTCATGTGGCCTTCGACGGATGGTCGCAAACAGCCCTGAATGCGGCGGCTGCCGAATCAGGTCTGGCGCCGGGTGTGGTGCAAGCGCTGGTGCCGCGCGGCCCGGTCGATCTAGCCTTGGCCTATCACCGGATGGGGGATGCTGCGATGGCCCAAACCCTTGCCAACACTGATCTTTCCGCGCTGCGCTTTCGCCAGAAGGTCACCCACGCCGTGCGATTGCGCCTTGAAGGGGCCGACCGCGAGGTTATTCGCCGCGGCACCGCCCTGTTCGCCCTGCCGCAACATGCAGCCGATGGGGCAAGGGCGATCTGGGGCACGGCGGATGCGATCTGGACCGCCTTGAACGACCCGTCCCGCGATGTGAACTGGTACTCCAAACGGGCGACTCTGTCGGCGGTTTACGGGTCCACCGTGCTGTATTGGCTGGGCGACGAAAGTCTGAACCAGTCTGACACATGGGAGTTTCTTGACCGCCGGATCGGGAATGTGATGGCTTTCGAAAAGGTCAAAGCCCAATTTCGCGAAAATCCGATCGGAAAAGCGCTTTTGGCCGGTCCTTTGAAGCTTTTGGAAAGGATCCATGCGCCAGAACCAGCCCATGACCTGCCGGGATCGCACAGGTCTGGTTCTCAGGGGTCCGGTTCTTAGACGCCACTACGCAGGCACGACTTTCCAAGCCACCAAGTTCCTCAGACAAAGGCTCTTTCAATGACCATGTCGCACGCCATGCTCGCCATGGAAATCGCAAGCCCCGGCGGCCCGGACGTCCTGCAACCCTGCTCTGTGCCGGTGCCGGTGCCCAGCCATGGCCAGATCGTCATCCGGCTGGCCTATGCCGGGGTGAACCGCCCCGACGCCCTGCAACGCGCCGGTGCCTATGCGCCCCCGCCCAGCGCCTCACGCCTGCCGGGGTTGGAATGTTCCGGCACCGTGGTCGCCATGGGCCCCGGCTGCACCCGCTGGCAGATTGGCGATCAGGTCTGTGCCCTGCTGCCGGGTGGCGGATACGCTGAATACGCCGCCTGCGCCGAAAGCCATGCCTTGCCAATCCCCAAAGGCCTGACCCTGCGGGAGGCTGCCTGCCTGCCCGAAACCTGTTTCACCGTCTGGTCCAACATGGTGATGCGTGGCGGCCTGAAGGCGGGTGAACGGTTCCTTGTTCACGGCGGCACTTCCGGCATCGGTGTGACCGCCATTCAGATCGCCAAGGCCTTGGGTGCAAGGGTTTTTGCCACGGCGGGCACCGAGGACAAAGCCCGCGTGTGCGAAAATCTGGGTGCCGAACGCGGCCTCAATTACCGGTCAGAAGACTGGGGTGATATCCTGCGCAAGGCTGGCGGCGCTGACCTGATCCTTGACATGGTCGGCGGCCCGTACCTGCCCCTGAACCTGCGCGCATTGGCCGATGATGGCCGTCTGGTGCAGATCGCCTTCCTGCAAGGTGCCAAGGTCGAGGCCAACTTTTCCGAACTGATGATGCGCCGCCTGACCCTGACCGGATCGACCCTGCGCCCGCAATCCGACCTCGCCAAGGCCCGCATTGCCGCCGAGGTGGAACAGCACGTCTGGCCGATGATCGAGGCGGGCAAGTTCAAGGTCGTGATCGACAGCGAATACCCCCTGCCCCAAGCCCCCGCCGCCCATTGGCGGATCGAAGCGCCCGGCCATATCGGCAAGATCGTCCTGAAGATCGAGGAATAGGGGCAGACAAAGATTTTCCTGCGGGAAATCAAGAGTCGGACCAACAGCCGATGCTTGATTTTTCGCAGAAAAAACGCAGCCCCCCCTCAACCCCAAGATTTTTCGCCGAAAAATCTTGGGCCTACCGCACAACCCGCCTCCTCCGGTGCGCCGGCGGTATGCCCAGCATGCCGCGATATTTGGCCACCGTCCGCCGCGCAATTGCCACGCCTAAAGCTGCACTCAACCCTTGAGCCAGCGCCTCATCTGACAAGGGCGCTGCACCATCCTCCGCCCCGATCCGGCGCGCCAGCATGTCACGCACCGCTGCGGCCGAAACAGCCTCGTCTCCCGTCTCAGGCCCCAACGCCCGGCTGAACAGCTTGCGCAACCACCACACCCCCCACGGCGTATCCACAGAGGTTCCTGCCACCACCCGGCTGACCGTGCTTTCATGCACCCCCAACGCCTCTGCCACCTCTGCCATCGTCAGGGGGGCCAGCCGCGCCGCGCCCTCTTCCAAAGCCATCCGCTGGCGGCGCATCACCTCGGCCCCGACCCGCAACACGGTGTCATTGCGCGCCACCACCATCCGCTCCAGCATGCGGGCTGCGGCCTGCGTTTCAACCGTGCCCGCCCCGCCATCAATCCGCATTTCCGGCAGCGCGGCAGAGTTGAGCGTGATCTCCCAATCCCCCCCCGCACGCCTGCGCGCCACCAGATCAGGCTCGCGCATCGTCTCGGCCATCAGGGGGTCAAAGGCGGAGCCCGGCTTGGGGTTCATCGTGCGGATCTGGCGAAAGCGCTGGACAATCTCTGCCTCATCCACCGCTGCCATCTGGGCAATGCGGCGCGTCTCCCCCCGGGCCAACAGGTCAAGATTGCTAAGCACGACCTTCATCACCTGATCAAACATCCCGGCCTCTTGCGCCTGCAACCGCAGACATTCGGCAAGGTTTCGGGCGAAAAGCCCAACCGGTTCAATCTCTTGCAGGCGGTTCAGCACATGCTCCACCTCGGAAAGCTTGCAGCCCGTCTCGCGGGCAATGGCCAGCAAAGGCCGGTCGATCCAGCCTGATGGCGCCAGCGCCTCGGCCAGGGCCAAGGCCACCTCCCGGTCGCGCGGCACCTTCATGCGCCGGTCAATTTCTGCCGCAACATGCGCCATCAGGCTGGGCCCCGGCCCTGCGATCTGCACCTGCGCCCCTTGATCCAGCGCCCGCGCAGCCCCCGGCAAAACCCCGGTCCAGCGCGGCAGCCAGTCCTTGGGCGCAGGCTGCACCAGCGCCAGACTGGGGTTTTCAGCCGCCTCTTGGTCCAACTGCCGTGACAACGCCGCCGCATCGACCCGCAGCATGGCGATTGAGGCACGAAGCCCGCTGGTCAGCTTCAGCCGCAGGGTCTGTTTGATCTCGATGCGCGGCCGCTGGCTCATGCCCTATGGCTAAACGACCGCCCCCCACGTTGCAACGCCCCAGCTTTGCCGCCGGTGTCACCTCGCCTTTCTCGCTGCCAAAGGGTAGGGTCGGCGCGCCAAAGGAAAGCCTGCGATGCAAGACATGACCCTGCCCCTGCTGCGCGACCTTGTGCTGATTGGCGGCGGGCACACCCATGCGCTGGTTTTGCGGATGTGGGCGATGAAGCCTTTGGCGGGCGTGCGGCTGACCCTGATCAATCCCGACCCGACAGCGCCTTACACCGGAATGCTGCCCGGACTGATCGCGGGGCACTATCAGCGGACCGAGATTCTGATCGACCTTGTCCGCCTGGCCCGGTTCGCCGGGGCAAGGCTGATCCTAGACCGCGCCACAGAGATTGACCGGGCGGCACAAACTGTACATCTTACAGGCCGCCCGCCGCTGCCCTATGACCTTTTAAGCCTTGATATCGGCATCACTTCTGATCTGCCCGACCTGCCGGGTTTCGCCGAAAATACCTTTTCGGCCAAGCCCTTGGGGGCCTATGCCCGCGCGTGGGACACTTTTGTCGCCCGCGCCATGCCCGCGCCCCGCGTGGTGGTGATCGGCGGCGGCGTTGGCGGTGTTGAACTCGCCCTCGCCTCTGCCCACCGCCTGCGCAAAGCCAAAGCTGCAGCACACGTCACTCTGGTCGATCGCGGCGCACAGCTTTTGCCACTTTTAAGCGACCGCAGCCGCGCCGCCGCCGCCAAGGCGCTACAGACCTACGGCATTCAGGTCCTGTCCGGCAAAAGTCCAACGCGGGCCGACGCCGGTACAGTGACCCTGTCCGACGGCCAAACCCTCGCCTCGGACTTCACCCTGACCGTCGCAGGGTCGCGCGCGCAAACCTGGTTGCAAAGCACGGGCC
>JBBRKS010000112.1:0-13061 GCA_038231775.1 Rhodobacterales bacterium
CCTGCGGACGTGGCTGGAGCTGGTCCGTTCGGTGAATTGCAGCTTCGACGGCACTGCTGACCACCACGTTTGACCGCGAATCGGCCTCGAATACCGGTGTCGCCTCCGGCGTGGTGACCGATTTCTGAACCAGCAACGATGGCCCCGTAGCTTGCGTCTCTTTCACCGCAACAGGCTGCGCGATCAATTGGATATCTTGGTCTGGAGGATCGCTTTCTGGCGGCGTCTTCTTAAGTTCTTCAGGGACGGCTGAAGTGGCGGTCGCGAATGAAACTTCATTCCTAGCAGCCACCGGAAATCTGACGTCAATCGGGGCCGTTTCAGGAGTACTTGCATAAGAGACAAGTGATTTTGGCGTCTTGGTATCTTTCAAACCAACATGCGCTACGGTTTCATCGGGCAGTGAAACATCTAGAGTGCGCCCAGCAAAGTGCGTCAGGTGGGGCGGCGTCACAACAACCGCAGGTAAAGCCACAACCGCAGGAATTGAAACCGCAACAACGGTCTCCACGTCAGCGATTGGGTCGGCTTGTGCATTCCCTGCTTCGGGCGACGTGTCGATGATTCCAGGTTGCCTTTCAAAACCAATGGTTTGATCTGGCAGAGCTTCGACCAACTCAGCGGCTTGTAGGGCCATGGGTGCCAACACCTGGCTGACAATCAAACCTTCATGGTGTGGCAATCGCGACCGATGGGCATTGGCAGCCGGATGCTCAGGCAAAACCTCAGGCGTTGTCAAAGACCCCAGTCCCGCGGAAAGAATGCCAGCGCTCGGTCGTGCTGGTGGCATCTGACCTAAGCTTGGCAAGCCTTCGCCCGGTTCGGCCAGATCGGCAGGCACAGCCAACAGGGCGAGAAAGTCCAACGCTGCTGGCGCAGGAAGATCAGCCGGCGCTGTGGCACTGGTCCCGTTTGGTGTGGATTGTGTGATCTGGGGAGCGATATTCATCAGGATCCGACTTCTGCCGACTTTGGCACATCTTTCTCATCCAACACTTACCAGCTGTTTACCGGTTGGCCTGATAATCCGGAAAATACGGCGCAATTGGAGAAACCGATGCAACTGCCACCACCACCCGACCCGACCGCCACGATCAGCCCGGTACGTGCCGCCCAATTGATGAAAAAAGCCAAAGAACTGGAAACGAGTTTCCTGTCGGAAATGCTGTCCTACACGGGGCTGGATTCCCAGAACGGGCAGTTTGGCGGCGGCATCGGAGAGGATCAGTTCAGTTCATTCCTACGCGAGGCGCAAGCCAAGGCCATGGTTGATCATGGCGGAATCGGCCTGTCGCAAAGCATCTTCAACTCTTTGGTGAAACGAGATCATGTTGGCAAATGAACCCCGTGCCGCTGTTATCCTCGATGAAATCCACGCGGCACTTTTGCTGCGCGACTATGCCGTGTTGGCGGACCTGACCAAATCGCTGGAAGAGGCGCTTGCGCAGCCCGCGCAAAAGCTTGATGCGGCAGCGTTGGCTGTCATTCGCGGCAAGGCTGACCGCAATGCCGCCACACTGATCGCCGTTCAGCGCGGAATTAGGGCCGCCGTCCGTCGGATCGCCGAAATCCGTTCCGTCTCAAATGGCCTCGTCACCTATGACAGGTCCGGCTTGCGCCAACAGAGTGTCTCAAAAGGCCTCGCCCAAAGACTGTAACTTTTCATTCAAATCGCGCGAATACCATGGGCCGCAATTAGCACTCTCTTAGAAGTTCAGGCGCTTGATGGAGTTCGCATCCCAGATGGGGTGGCGCGTTCCGGGCCTTCCGGTCGCATTGGAAAGAAAGCCCAATTGCCATCAGTTTTGATGGTGCAACAAGCCGTTCGCAAAGCGTCGGCTGACCGCAAAGGAAACGGAAATGTCGTCGATTCTGACCAACACCAGTGCAATGGTCGCGCTTCAGACCATCAAGTCGATCAGCATGAACCTAAGCAAGACCACCGCCGAAATCTCCACGGGCAAACGCGTGGCGACGGCAAAGGATAATGCTGCCGTCTGGGCGATCTCCAAGGTGATGGAGGCCGATGTGCAGGGCTTCAAAGGAATTTCGGACAGTCTGGCTTTGGGCTCTTCGACGGTAGGCGTGGCCCGGCAAGCATCGGAAACCGTGACCACCCTACTGACCAACAGGAAGGACAAGATCGTTGCCGCGCAGGAAAGCAACGTCGACCGCGCCAAGATCCAGACCGACATCGTGGCACTGCGCAACACGATCGGTGCGGTGGTCAATGGTGCCCAGTTCAACGGGCTCAATCTGGTTGACGGCTCGCAGAGCACGGTCAACATCTTGTCCTCGCTGGACCGCAGCGGCACTTCGGTGACTGCTTCGTCCATCGCGGTGACCGCACAGGATTTGTCGATTGGCGCCTACACTGCCAAGTCCGTGCTGACCGGCTCTGACGGGGTTTCGGGCGATGCCGACACTGCTGGCTTCGCTTTGGACAACGCCACCGGTACAGGCAAAATCATCATCGACGACAGCGCGGCTGCCTTTGCTGCCGGAGACAGTGTTTCCATCACCATCGGTGGCAAAACGGCAAGTTACACGGTGACGGCTGATGACGTTCTTGCCACTTCACCTTCAGATCTGGTGGCAGTTGGGCTCAAGAAATCGGTCGAAGCGCTTGGGATTGCGGGACTTACGGTCAACTATGACAACTCCAACGCGGGCCAATTGGATTTCAGCAACACAGGCAGTGTCGACCTGAACGTTTCCGCACAGTTCAAGAACGCCGGAGCTGGCGGGCTTGGCGGCCTATCTGCAATTGACGTGTCCAGCGGCGCCGGTGCCACCGCTGCGCTAAGCAGCATTGAAACCATGCTTCAGACAGCGATCACGGCATCTGCCTCTTTTGGTTCGGCGCAGAGCCGGATCGACACGCAGAAAGACTTCGTCGGAAAGCTGACCGATTCGATGAAGGCAGGCATCGGCTCGCTGGTCGATGCTGACATGGAAGAAGCCTCTGCCCGGCTGCAAGCGCTGCAGGTGCAGCAGCAGCTTTCAACTCAGGCCCTGTCGATTGCCAACCAGCAGCCGCAAGCCCTGCTGTCCCTGTTCCGGTAAAGGCGTCCTCCGGGGGGTGAAAATCCCCCGGCCCCGCCTGTGCAACCCCACACACATCTCCGGAAGGACAGATCTTGACCATTGCCACCAGCAATGCCCGTGCGGCCTATGGCCAGCGCCAGGCCCCCGTTCGCACAGCACGCGCCCACGAATACGACCTGCTTGCCCGCTGCACCCAGAAACTCGCGATGGCCTGGAGCCGGCGGAAAGAAGACTTTCCTCTGCTTGCCACCGCGTTGACCGAAAACCTGCAGCTTTGGTCTGCCCTTGCCGCCGATGTGGCCGAACAAGGCAACGGCTTGCCAGCCCCTTTGCGAGCACAACTTTTTTACCTTTATGAAGTCACCGCAGGTCACACCCGGGCCGTCCTGGACAATCGTGCCAGCGTTGAGGTTCTTGTCGACATCAACACGGCTGTCATGCGCGGCCTGCGCGGCGATGGGGGCGGATCATGAGCGGGCTGGTCCTGAAACTCGGGCCGCATGAACGCGTGTTGATCAATGGCGCAGTGGTGGAAAATGGTGACAAGCGGTCGCGGCTGGCCATCATGACGCCGAACGCCAATATCCTGCGCCTGCGCGATGCGATCCACCCGCAAGAAGCGAACACGCCTGTCAAACGGGTGTGCTATATAGCACAACTTGTCCTGACTGGCGACGCCACGCCAAGTGACACGCGCCAGCAACTGCTGCGGGGCATCGAACAGCTTAGCCAGGTTCTGACTGATCATGACAGCCGGACCCAATTGAACATCGCAACGAAAGCGGTGCTTGAGGATCAGCATTATCAGGCCCTAAAGGCGCTGAGGTCGCTTCTACCGCGTGAGGAACGGCTTTTCGCCGCCAATCCCCGATGACATTCACGCCGGTCCTGCCGTTGTCTGGGTATGCGGGCTGGGCCTTGTTGAAAAGGACCATGGCAGTCCAGACCGCAACCTTCAACAAATCGCCAGAGATCGTGCGCGACGAAGACTACTTTCGCGCCAAAATCGGTTCGGTGAAGACGGCGGATCAGCTTGTCAGCGACAGAAGGCTCCTGAAGGTTGCTTTGGGGGCCTTTGGGCTGGACTCCGATATCGACAACAAGGCCTTCATCAAGAAAATCCTTGCCGATGGCACGCATTCCACGACGGCTTTGTCCAGCAGGCTTGCCGACAAACGCTATCAGCAGTTCTCAGCCGCGTTCGGCTTTGATCAAACGACTCCGTCCACGCGGACCAAAGACTTTGCGACCGCGATCGTGACCGCATACAAGGCGCGGGAATTTGAAAGCGCGGTGGGTGATCAGGATGAGGACCTGCGCCTGGCCCTGAACGCCCAGCGCGAATTGACGGCCCTTGCCAGCAAACCCAGCAGCGAAACGACAAAGTGGCTGACCATTCTTGGCAGCGCGCCGTTGAGCAAGGTCTTCCAGAAGGCGCTGGGTCTGCCCTCCAGCATCGGGTCAATTGACCTTGATCAGCAGTTGAGTGTCTATCAGACCAAGGCTGAAGCGGTGTTTGGCAACAGCGGGATCAGCCAGTTTTCTGACAGCACCAAGATGGAATCGTTGGTCAGAAAGTTCCTGATCCGGACGCAGGCGGATCAGTTGATCAGCCAGACCAGCAGCAATTCTATCGCGCTGACCCTGATGCAGCAGTCACGCTCTTTCATCGGATCACGTTGACCGGCGGACCAAGGCCGCTCGCAACTTGCGAAAACTGCCGGGAATGCCATCCTCTGGCGCATCCTCGCCCAAAAAGGCATCCAGAGCAGGCCAGACACGGATTGCATTGTCGATCAACGGGTCTGAACCGTTGCTGTATAGACCGGCCTGAATCATCAGTTCTGCCCGGTCATAGGCCCCAAGCAGGCGACGCGCGTTTGAAATATCAGCGTTTTCTTCCTCGGTTGCGGCCTCAGGCAGGCTGCGTGAGACAGAGCGCAGAAGATCAATCGCGGGATAGCGCCCGCGTTCCGCAATCTTGCGGTCCATGACGACATGGCCGTCCAGAACGCCGCGCAAGATATCAGCAATCGTCTCCTCCATATCTGACCCGGCGACCAACACGGTGAAGACGGCGGTGATGTCGCCAGACATTTCGGGTCCGGGGCCCGCGCGTTCGGCCCAGGCAGTGATGGCGGGCGCGACCGAAGGCGGGTAGCCGCGCAGACTTGCATCCTCTCCACCAGCCAAGGCAACCTCGCGGTGGGCTTCGGCAAAACGGGTCACAGAATCGGCCAGTAAAAGCACATGCAGGCCCTGATCGCGAAAGTGCTCCGCAATCGACATCGCAGCCCAGGCACAACGGCGGCGCACGAGGGCCGACTGGTCCGATGTCGCTGTGACAACCACGGCCCGCGCCATGCCTTCGGGCCCCAGAACCCGCTCGATGAACTCTCGCAGCTCGCGCCCACGTTCGCCGATCAGCGCGATCACCACCACATCCGAAGAAACCCCACGGGCAAACTTGCCCAACAGGGTAGATTTGCCCACACCCGAACCCGCGAAAAGCCCGATCCTTTGCCCACGCACCAAAGGCAGCAGCGTGTCAAACACGGCCACGCTGGTCTGCAGCCGCTCGCCAAACCTGCGCCGGGTGGCAGCGGCGGGCGCTGCTGCCAGAAGCGGTCGCATCCGCGGCCCTTTGAAAATAACCTTCCCGTCCAGCGCGTTGCCAAAAGGATCGACGACGCGCCCGATCCAGCTGTTGTCCGGCGAAATGCCCGCCTGTCCCACCAGACGCGTCAAGGTGCCCATCTGCAACCCCTCGGCCATCTGATCGGTCAGGACGGTGATTGCATCGGGGCGCAACGCCACCACCTCACCGCCCAGCCTTGCGCCGATCACCACGCGGTCGCCAAGGGCTGCGACATCCTCCAGCCCGGTGACCATAACCGTGCCGCGTCCTATGGCAGAGACCCGTCCCATCCGCACCTTCTGTGCCACCGTTGAGATTTCGGAAACCAAAGCATCAAAAACACCAGCCACGGGATTCTCCCTTCGTTCTCTCGCAACCCTTTCTAAAGGAATCAGTATTAAGCCTTGGTGAAAGAGGTCGAGGGAGAAGCCCGAGATGTTAGAAACACTAAACATCACACGCATGGCGGAAGCGCTGGCAGACCACGCGGCATCGCGGCTGGATCTGATCGCGCGCAACGTCGCACAAGCCGACACGCCCGGTTACAAGGCGATGGACCTGCCAGAGTTCTCGCAGGTCTACGAAGATTCGGCGCAAGGCGGCATGCGGGCAACCCGGCCCGGCCATTTCACAACCGCCATGACTGCTGCAGAACCCGTAGCCCAACCTTCCGGCGGAGAGGCGTCGCCCGATGGCAATACGGTGTCCATCGAACGCGAAATGGTCAAATCCGCATCGGTTCGGCAAGAACACGAGATGGCTCTGGCCGTTTATAGCAACGCGCGCGACATTCTGCGCGCCAGTCTGGGGCGGAAATAAGCCATGGCAGATCTGATCGCATCGCTCAGCTATTCCGCTTCGGGGATGGAAGTGCAGGCCGCCCGGCTGCGCCACGTCTCAGAGAACATCTCGAACGTTGACACGCCCGGTTATCACCGCAAGCTTGTGTCGTTCAACGAAAACATCGGCAACGGCACCGTGGAAGCTGGCCCGGTCCGGTTGGACAAAAGTCCGCTTGACCAGGTCTACGACCCCGGAAACCCGCTGTCCGATGCAAGTGGCCACTACGACGGCTCGAATGTCGATCTGGTGGTCGAAATGGCTGACGCCCGCGAAGCGCAGCGCAGCTATGAGGCGAACCTCAAAATCTTTGATCAGGCCCGTTCGATGACTCAGGGCTTGTTTGACCTGTTGCGAAGGTAATCCAGAATGGACATCAGAACTTCCTACGCGGCGCAAATCTACGCCAAAGCCCGTTCGGCCGCTGCCCCCGCGCCGCAGCCGGACGGAGCAGAAAGCAGTCTGGGCAAGTTTGCCCAAAGCTTTGCGGATACACTTGCAAAAGGTGAGCAAACGGCAAAATCGGCGATGACCGGTGGCGCCGATCCGCATGCTTTGGTCGAGGCTTTGGCCAATTCGCAACTCGCGGTTGAGACGGTCTCAACCGTGCGCGACAAGGTGGTCGAGGCGTACCAGGAAATCCTGAGGATGCCGATATGACCGACAGTGTGTTGTTTGACACCCTTCGCGCGGCGCTGTGGATTGCCGTTGAAATGTCGATGCCGTTGTTGACCGTGGGTTTGGTTGTCGGGCTTGCCGTCGGCTTGTTTCAGGCGCTGACCTCGGTTCAGGAAAACACGCTGACATTCGTGCCGAAAGTGGCGGCGATGATGGTGACTTTCTGGGTCTCGATGAGCTTCATGACCTCGACCTTGCTGACGTTTTTCACACGCACAATCGTGCCGATGATCGCCGGGAGCTGAGCGATGGACGCTTCGGGATACGTGACCTTGTCGCGGCAAAGCGGGCTTCTTAACCAGATGGCTGCGATTGCCAACAACATCGCTAACTCTTCCACGACCGGGTTCAAGCGGGAAGGTACGGTCTTTTCGGAATTCGTGGCGCCGACCGGCGATGGGCCGTCGCTGTCGATCGGCTATGGCAACACCCGCGTCGTCGATCTGCAGCAGGCCGGGATCAGCCAAACCGGCGGGCTTCTGGATTTCGCCGTCGAAGGGTCAGGTTTTTTCATGGTCAATACCCCTAAGGGCCAGATGCTGACCCGGGCTGGCAGCTTTACGCCCGGGGTGGATGGCACGTTACAAACGGCCGATGGCTTTCCGGTCCTGGATGCGACCGGTTCGACGATCTTCATTCCGCCCGATGCCAAAAATATCGGGCTGGCGCAGGATGGCTCTTTGTCGGCGGACGGCACCCCACTGGCCAAGCTGGGCCTTTGGGTCCCGACTGATCCGCTGACACTGACCCACCAGCAGGGCACGCTTTTTTCCGCAAGCGGTTACCAGGCGGCTGACGGCGGCAAGATCTTGCAAGGCCATCTTGAAGACAGCAACGTCGATCCCGTTTCTGAAGTGGCCAAGATGATCAGCGTTCAGCGAGCCTACGAAATGGGGCAAAGCTTTCTTGATCGCGAAGATGACCGCGCCCGCAATGTCATTCAGACCCTTGGCCGATAGGAGAATGCGGTGAACGCCTTGCAAATCGCGGCCTCGGGGATGAGCGCCCAGCAAATGAAAGTGGACGTTGTCTCCAACAACCTCGCCAACATGTCGACCACTGGATACAACGCCAGGCGCGCGGATTTTGCCGATCTGATGTATCAGCAGGTGCAAAAGCCCGGAACGATTTCGTCGGAAAGTGGCACGATGCTGCCGACTGGCGTGCAACTTGGGATGGGGGTTCGACCGTCTTCGGTTTCGATCATTCTGCAGCAGGGCGCGCTCAGCCAGACCGGCGGCGATCTCGATGTGGCTGTGGAGGGCAAAGGCTATCTTGAGGTCACGCTGCCGTCTGGCGCAATTTCGTACACCCGCGACGGCGCGTTAAAGCGGACGGCTGACGGACTGATCGTCACCTCGGATGGCTATCAGGTCAACCCCGGCATCACGATCCCGGCGGATGCGAAAAGTGTGGCGATCAATCCCAATGGCGAGGTTTACGCCTATTTCGAAGGGCAACTGAACCCCACGCTTCTGGGCCAGTTCACGCTTGCAACATTCACCAACGAAAAGGGACTTGAGGCGACCGGGTCCAACCTGTTCCTTGAAAGCCCGGCTTCTGGCCCCGCAATCGAAGGGGCGCCAGCTGCGGAAGGCTTCGGTTCCTTGCGGCAGGGCTATCTTGAAGAAAGCTCCGTCGATGCAGTGCATGAAATCACCGAATTGATCAAAGCGCAGCGCGGATATGAGTTGAACGCCAAGGTCATTACGGCTGTCGACGAAATGATGTCGACGACAGCGCAGGTGAAGTGATGAAGTTACTGACGCTGATCTGGCTGATGTCGGCTCCAGCCATGGCAGACAGCCTGGTCGCGACGCGCACGATCCGCGCCCAGATGGTGCTCGCACCCGAGGATGTTGCAATGGTGCAAGCCGATATCCCCGGCGCGCTGACGTCCAAAGACGGGGCCGTTGGTCTTGAAGCCAAGGTCACGCTTTACGCAGGGCGTCCGATCCACGCGGGCGACTTGGCCCAGCCGTCTCTCGTCAAACGCAATCAACTGGTCAGCGTGATCTATCAGGTCGGCGGCCTGACCATCCGCACCGATGGCCGCGCGCTGGAACGTGGCGCCGCTGGTGACGTGATTCAAGTGATGAATTTATCCTCGCACATGACTGTCGAGGGCTCTGTCGCCCCTGATGGCAGCGTAAGCGTAGGACCCAACAGTAAGGAATGATGACGATGCGCAAGATATTGGCCACTTTTTTGGTGCTGACTGCATGCAGCAACCTGAACCGGGTGGGGCGTGCGCCGGAGTTCTCTCCGCTTGAAAGCAACAATGAACACAATGCGATGTACTCCGCATTGCCCGCAATAGCCGACGACCGTGGCCCGACAGAGCAATCCTCGCTTTGGACGGCACAGCGCAGTTCTCTCTTGGGCGATCATCGTGCCAGCACACGTGGCGACATTCTAACGGTTGTGGTCCAGATCAACGATCAAGCAACCATCAACGATTCCACGGGCCGCAGTCGAACCGCCTCCGACAAGGTTGGCATCCCGTCGCTTTTCGGCATTCCTCAACGTCTGGATGCGGCAGTCCTTCCGACCGGGGCCACTTCGGCCAGTCTGGTTTCGGCGAACTCGGCCTCGACCTTTGCAGGCACTGGCAACGTCGCGCGCAACGAAAAGGTCACGTTGCGGCTTGCAGCCACCGTGGTGGAAGAGCTGCCCAACGGTGTCTTGCGCATCGAAGGTCAGCAACAGGTGCGCGTGAACAACGAGATGCGTGATCTGATCGTCAGCGGCTATGTCCGGCCTGATGACATCTCACGCCAGAATGAGATCACTTATGACAAGATCGCCGACGCCCAGATTTCGTATGGCGGACGTGGCCAGATCACCGATGTCCAGCAACCCGCCTGGGGTCAGCAGGTCGTCGACACGATCACTCCGTTCTGAACCATGATCCGCAAAATCCTCCCCCTCATTCTCGGCATCATCGGTCTGCTTGCCGGGGCCGGGGCAGGTTACTTTCTGCGCCCTGCCAATGATATGTCCGCCGCAACCGATATGACAGAAGAGGTTGCCGCAGAACCGGACCCGGCGCTGCTTCCGGAATATGCCAAGCTGTCCAATCAGTTCATCGTTCCGGTGATGCAAAAGGGTAGGGTCTCGGCGATGGTTATTCTGTCGCTAAGCCTTCAGGTCACGACCGGAAGCACGCCTGAGGTTTACAATGCCGAACCCAAACTGCGCGACACGTTCCTGCAAGTGATGTTCGATCACGCCAATTCCGGCGGCTTCAGCGGGGCCTACACCGATGGGTCCAACCTTGTTCTGCTGCGAAGCGCGCTGCTTGAGGCGGCCAAGTCCGTCCTTGGCGACAAAGTCTCGGATGTGTTGATCACCGATATCGTCCGGCAGGACAGCTGAGTTATTTCAGCCGATGCGCCAGCTTCTGGACAACCTGATCGCGACCAAAGGCCAAAGCGGCCTCGTGGCGCGCCTGCTGCCATTCTACAGTCTGGCGGGCCAGCATAAGGTTGATTTCTGATCGCCGCCGATCGGCCCAAAGCGCATAGCGCATGGCCACTTCACCCGCAACAATTGCAGGCAGATCATTCGGGGTTGCGGGTCTGTCAAGTTCGCTCAACCGGTCCAGACTGGCTTGGCGGGCCCGGGCCGCGCGTTCCAGCTCTTGCATTCTGGTGTCACGCATCAGGGCGCTGACCTGCCCAAGCCTGCCCAGCTTTTCCCTGTCGCTCATCGCTGCATCGCTTTCATGCGCTTGCGCATCGCTTCCGCAAAGCGAATTGCGGCCGCAACCGACTTGTAGTGTTCTGGGCGGATCGGCTGACCAACCTCAACCGTGGCATAAATCGCGCGTGCCGTTGATGGGTCGCGGTGCAGTGGCACACCCGCCTCTGCCGCCTTTTCGCGGATACGGGCGGCAATATCATCAACACCCTTGGCGAGGCAGATCGGCGCCGAACGATCCCCCCGCTGCCATTTCAGGGCCACCGCATAATGAGTCGGGTTGACGAGAATGACATCCGCCTTTGCGACGTCCTGCAGCATCTGGCTAAGGGCAATCTCACGTCCCTTCTGCCGACGTTGGCCTTTGGCGTGCGGGTCGCCTTCGTTTTCCTTGTGTTCCTCAACCATGTCCTGTCGGGACATCATGTTGCGGCGGCGGTGCTGCAACCACTGCCAGCCATAGTCGACCACGCCAAAAACCAAGGTCGCAAGGAAAGCCAGAAAGAGAAAATGCAGGATGATCTGCACCATCAACAAGCTGGTCTGGCCGGCCGAAAACCGCGGAGTGAGAAGTATCTGATCGGCGTATTGGGGCACCAGAAGGGCAACCAAAAGGCAAACCACAATCAGCTTGAACAGGCTTTTCCCAAAGGCAAACAGACCCTCCCGGCCAAACTTTTGCCCCATCGCTTTCAATGGGGAAATGCGTGACCATTTCGGCGCGATGCGGTCCGGGGCGATGATGAAACCGCGCTGCACCGCAATTGCGGCAACCGCGGCCCCCATCGGCAAGACCAAAAGGAGCAGGACCGGGGCGCCAAAGCTGATCAAAAGACCCATCATCGGGGCGCGAACCGACGTCATCATGGCTTGCGACAGCCTGTCCGACTGCTCGATCAGGCTGGTTGCGGCCGACCCCAGACTGTTGATCAGCGAGTGCCCGGAAAGGTTGATCGCCAGCGCAGCAGTCCCGTACACCGCTGCAGTTGAAAGATCCGTCGAACGCGGAACATCACCGCGCTTGCGCGCCTCGTCCAGCCGTTTCTGCGACGGTTCAAACGACTTTTCTGCGTCGTCCTCACTCATGGCGACAACCTTATCGGGTTGGCGAGGAACGTATTGAACCCCTCCAACCAGACGACCAGAATCACGGGCACCGTGATGGCCATCAGGATCAACGCCCCCGCCGTCAGGACCGGCGCCCCGACCAAAGAGACGGGCATCTGCGGCATGGCCCGGTTGATGACGCCAAGCGCAAGGTTGTAGATGACCGAAGCCACCACAAAGGGTGCTGCAAGCGAAAAGCCCAGAACCGTCGCCTGTACAACGCGTTGCAGGCCCCAGTCCGCAAGGTCAGAGGCTGCCGGGAAATGCCCGGCCGGCATGAAATCATAAGACAGCACCAAAAGGCTGGCTGCGCGCACATGCAGACCCGACTTCAGGGCGAGGGCAATGCTGGCCATGGTCAGAAGGTTGCCAATGGCAGGCTGCGGCTCTGGAGTAGCGCCGCCAAAAAGCTGTGACAGCGAGGTGGTTTGGGCCACGATCGACGCTGCCGTTTGCAAGGCAAGGACAAACAGCCGCATTCCAACGCCGATCGTCAGACCGGCCAGAACCTCTGCTGCCACAGCAATCGGCACCGATGGCACGTTCTGCATCCGGTCAGCAACGGCAGGCGTCACAATGGCCGAAAACGCAAGAGCCAACACCAGTCGGACCCGCTGTGGAACGGTCTGTTCGCCAAAGGCCGGCATAAGGAAAAGCGCGGCCCCGACCCGGAAGAACACAAGTGCTGCAACCCAAAGCCAACTTTGGGTGACCCCGGCAAACTGCATGAGCTGCGCCAGTAAGTCATTCATACGGGGACAACGCCGACAAGTGCCGGACGCGCCTCCATCCCGATTTCCTCATAGGACAGGACCGGTGCCGACAGGCCCTTGGCCCCGACGACCGTTCTGAGGAACCGGCGCCTTAGGGTCGAGGTTACCAGGGCTGGAAATGTTCCCGATTCCGCAGCCTTGTTCAAACGGTCAGCCAGGCCATTCGCAAGACGGCTGAACTGATCCGGCGGCAAGGCGACGTCGCGTTGCCCGCGGTCCCCCTCGATCTGGTGGGCTGCAAAAGTCTTTTCCCACTCTGGCGCAAGCTTAATAAG
>JBBRKS010000113.1:0-12914 GCA_038231775.1 Rhodobacterales bacterium
CATGCGCCGGTGGCGCAAGTCCCCTGGTGAAATGCCCCGCCAAACAACCCCTCCAGTGCCTGAGAAACCGCTCGATCCTCGAGAGCGAGAACTGCTGGCACAGGTTGCCGCCGCTCCAAGCATCAACCGACAGTTTCACGCGTCAGATCTTTGCCGCTCGATCGGGCAAGCGGCTTATGACGCTCGGGTCCACGAGGTCATCAAGCGCTTCGCCTGTCCAAAATTCACCGCGACCCTCGCCGTGCACGGCCAAGCGGTGTTGGCAGGGGAGATTTCGAGGTGACGTTCAGACTCGGGAAAACCCGCGCATTCGCGGAAACGATGCGCCCGCCCGGTGCGGTGACCTATCGGCCTCCGGTCTTTAGCCGAGCCACCCGCTGATCAAACCTGCACTCTCCGGCATCAGACCCCATGCAGGGCACGGTCCAGCCGAACTTCGCCATGCTGGCGGCGATCTTGGCGACCTGGTCTGTGCCATGGATCTTGGCGTTACGGGCATAAGGGCGCAGCCGGTCGAGAGGCCAAGTCTCGATCTGGCTCGGTGCGAAGACCAGGTCCATGGGCGGTTCTCATTTGGGGCAGGGCGGACGTGCCGAAGCGCGCCGGGCAACGCCAGCGACACGATCAGAATCCGCGATGTGGGGGAAAAAGAAAGCGCCCGCGAGGGTTATCCTCCGGGCGCAATTCTTCGATAATTAATAGGTAGGTCAAGGGGGCTAGAAATGTCAATCCATTTTCTGCCTTGGAATCAACGTGTTCAGAGATGGCCGGAAGCTTCTGGCGGAGAGATGCGTTCCTATGGTGGCTACTGGCGAGGGTGGCTTCCGTCAGGTGGCTTCCCTGGCTTCCGAAAGAAATCCAGCTTGCCCGTGCGGCGTGCCGGGTAAGTCACTGATATTGAGTCATAATGCCGAGGCGATCCGTGGGGGTGGCTTCCAAGTGGCTTCCCCGGTGAAAAAGCCACGCGCTAGCGAAATGCCGCGCTGCGCCCCCCCGTATACGGATCGGGCTAGGGAGGAACCATGTCGGGGGGGGGCATATGCTGTCGGCCTATTGCCGTCGATCAGGACCGAGCAGGCGCTGCGGCGCGGCTTCCCTAGAACGGCCAATCAGGCTTGTCGCAGCAATGTTGGCGGGCCAAAGTCAGTGGTGCGGGGCGAAGCTGTCATTCGTGCTTGCTGTCTATTGGCCACCACCCAAAGTGTCTTGCAATTCCACTGCGCGTGATCCGATCCGACGTCTAAACTATTTCTTTGGACAATCAGGATGAAGATCGATCTGGTCCTTCATAGAGCGACACACTTATCCCTACGTTGAAATTTTCAATTCAGCCCCACGAGTCCTGCCGTCAGGTCCCAAAGTTCTCGGGATCGCTCCGCATCGGTAGCCTTGATGGACAAACCTTGCGAGAAAGCCTTGCGCCCTTCACGCTGTCGATTGCCCCAGCTCCAATGCACGCCGGACTGCGAAAACCCCGGGTCCGCCACGACCTGTGCGACCCGTTCTCCCGACAGGGACTGCGAGACATAGCCCTTGGTGATGTTCTTTTGAAACCATGGAAAAACTTTCTGAAACAGCGGCGGCGCGTTGCGGAACAGGGGCGTGTCTGCCACACAGCCGGGATAAAGCGTGCTGAACACGATACCCGTTTCATCGTGGAACCGCGTATGCAACTCACGGCTCATCACCATGGTGCCGAGCTTGCTGTCCTTGTAAGCCTTGCCCGCCTTGAACGGCTTGCCGTCGATCATCGCGACGGGGGCTTTGAACCCGGCTTTCAAACCCTGAAACTCGCCAAGATCGGCGGGTGCTGGAATGGGGACCTTGCCGCCGAACTCTTCGGAATTGGCGGTGACCGTGCCAAGCGTGATCAGGCGCGGGGCGGCTGATTTCTGCAAATCCGCCAGCATCAGGTTGGCCAGCAGGAAATGACCAAAATAGTTGGTCGCCACGCTGATCTCAAACCCCTCTGGCGAGCGCGCCGGTGTTTTGAGCAGTGGCAGGTAAACTGCGGCGTTGCACACCAATGCGTCCAGCGGCACGCCGCGCGCCCGAAAGCCCGCATAGAAAGCGCGCACACTGTCGAGCGAGGCAAGGTCGATGTGGGCGAGCTCATAGGACCCAGACGCCATATCCAGCGAACGCGCCGCCGTTTCGGCCTTGGCTAAGTCGCGGCAGGCCATGATGACATGCCAGCCGCGCCCGATCAGGGCATTGGTCGTATGCAGCCCGACGCCCGATGAGGCGCCGGTCACTATGGCAAGGGGTTGGTTGTCTTGGGGCACGTTTTGCAATCTCGACTGTTGACCGAAAGAAGCTAGATACTTCGGCTGGGGATCGTTTTCGGGAGACCTCGTTTTGGAAAGTAGCTGGATCAGACCGGCCTTCATTTTGGGGGCTGTCGTTATTTTGATAGTATTGAATGTTCTGGAGTTCAGAGGCAAGCGCCGACAAGATCGCGCAAAGTTGGCCGCCTGCGAAGCCGACGACCGCGCCGAGATATGGCTGGCCCGAAAGCAGTATCTTCAGACGCAAAACATCGAACAGGTCCTGCATATCGTGAATACCGTCGCCATCGCGATCCTGATTGCGCTGTTGACCGCATGAAGATCGCCCTGTTCGGAGCGACGGGCGGCACAGGACGCGCCGTCATCGACCTTGCACTCAAGGCGGGCCATCAGGTAACTGCCCTCGCCAGACATGCCGACAAACTTGCCCCAAAGGTCGGTCTGACAGTGCTGCAAGGTGATGCGATGGTGTCAAAGGATGTCGTCCGCACACTGGCCGATACCGACGCGGTTGTCGTGGCCCTCGGCAACTCGCAAAACGCCTTTGCCCTTCTGTTCGGGGCGCGCCGCACGACACCGCGCGACATTTGTGAGGCCGGAACCCGGAACATTCTTGCAGCACTTGGTGACGGGGCGGATCGGTCGGTCGTCGTTGTCAGCGCTTTTGGCGTGGGTGCCACGCGGAACAAACTGCCCTTCATGTTCAAACTGTTTTATCGCCTTATCTTGCGCGAGCAGATCGCAGACAAGGAAAGGCAAGAGGCGCTGTTGAGAGCATCGAACGCAAACTACGTTTTGATCCAACCCGTTGCCCTGACCGACAAGCCTGCGTCAGGCAAATGGACGGCGACGCCAGACGGCACATTGGGCGGATCAGAGGTGTCGCGCCACGATCTTGCGGCGGTGATCCTGTCTGAGTTGACAGTAAAGACCAACACGCGACAGACCATATCCCTTTCGGGTTGAACCAGTGTGTGCGAGAAGTCCGTCACAGCGCACCAGTCTGCCCATGGAGTCAGGCTGAGGGGTCAAAATACCGCGTGCTCGCCCCGGTCGTCCGCGATGTCTTCCGTTGCAAGCCGCTTGTAGTGATCGGCGAGCGTCTCGGTGCCGAACTCCGGGGTGGCATCAGCATCGTATCGGCCGTTAGCATCATCCCAGACCAACATGGACTCAGTCGCATAATAGCGGCCTATGCGGGCCAATTCGGCCTTGTCGCGAAGGCGGGGAGAGACTTTGCCAAGAAATGAAAGGCCAGCGACGATGGCTGACATCATCGCAACCGGCACGTGCTTGTATCGTGGCGTCAGACCCATAGCGTGAAACAGCATCTCGCCCTGCGCGCGCGGTGTGATGGCCGGGCCGGGTCCGCCGATTTGCAAAATGCGGTTCTGAAGGGCCGGATCGGTGAGGCAAAGTACCAGATAGCGGGCCAGATCGTCGTTGCTGATCGGTTTGCAAGCGGTCAGTTCGCCATCGCCGAAAAGCAAAAACGGCTTTCCGGCGCGCAGACGGTTCAGCTGGCCCGACAACGATTTGAAGTACGCGGTCGGGTGCACGATGGACCAGGTGATTGGGGCAGCTTGCAGTTCAGCCTCGAAAGCGAGCTTGGCATGCTGGAAGGCCAGCTTGGGTTTCTGGACACAGATCGCCGACAAAAGCACAAACTGCTTGACCCCCGCGCCGGTCGCGGCCCGCAGCAAAGCCCTGTTGAGGTCGCGGTCAATGGCCCAGGCGTCGGCCGGGGCGCCGCTGCGCGAGGCGACGCACGAGATCACGGCGTCGCAGGCATGATCTGTCATCAGGGCCGAAAGCGAGGCTTGTGTCAGCGCAGAAGATACCAAGACCTCAAGTCCGTTGCTGTCAGATCCCGGTCGCACCGGCGCGATGATTTTATGACCATCAGCAAGAAGGGCTTTGGCAGTCGCACGCCCGATTGTGCCAGTGGCCCCAAGCAACAGGACAGTTTTAGGTGAAGGTCTCATGGCATCCACGCTAAATCAACCTTGAGGCGGTCGGAAAGCGGATTTTCAATCGAAGCGCTCAAACCCCGTTCGCAGCATATCGGACTGGTGCCAATGTCGGTTCCTTGCGTTGGGCTGCACGGCACAAGCGCGGTTTCGGCGCCTGAAGCGACGCATCTGCCGCGATGCGACCGAGCAAGAGTTTCAAGTTTTCCAGTCGCAAAGTGGCCAAGGGTGCCAAACCTCCCCTGTAGCCATGTCCCGACTCGTTTCGGTCGTGACACGCGCAGCCCGGCTCTTGCCGTTTGTCAGGTCTGGGCGGCCAACAGGGCGGCGGCTCCGGTGAACTCGCGCTGGTGATAGCTTCGCTCGTCTTCGCCGGGGGCCGCGCCGCGACCCAAGGCGCGGGCCTGCTGGTGGAACCCTTTGGCGCCCTCACCGTCCCCGAGCCTGCCAACCACAAGAGCGGCCAGAAACGGCGCGCCAGTTTCGGCGTCCTCGACCATCGTCGCCTCAAGCGCCTGCGTGACCTTTGCAATAGACCCGGGCATGTAGAGCCCCAATGCTCGGGCAAGCTGGCCATAGGTTACCGGCACATCTGCCGCAGTCAGGCCCGCAAGATGCACCCGGATGCGATCGCGCAGCGCGGTACTTGCGGTGGCGGCATTTGTTGCGGCACGGGGCGCCGGGATTTCATGGGCGCTGCCATCGGCGGCGATTTCAGCCGCCCAGACCCGCGTGCTGGAGCGCAGGATCAGCCGTGTCTTGCCTGCATCCGCCCCGGTGCCGGATTCGGATTGGCTGACAACCTCGCCCGATTGCATCGCCGCGCGCAGGGTTGCTGCGTCCATCCCCAGGCGTGGCGCAAGGTAGTCTGGCGAGATCAGAAACTGGCCATCCTCGCGCATGATCATATCGGGTGGGACAGGACGATACAGCAGGGGGCGTTTGGGCGTTGCCGGACCATCCGATCCGGCGCTGTAATACGGGGTCGCACCGGCAGCATGGTCGGTCACGTCGATAATGTCGCGCACTTCGGGCACCGCAGCCCGGATCATGCTTTCCACCCCGCCGCGCAGCGTGGCGGCCGAAGACGCACAGCCCTGACACCCGCCCGACATCAGCATGCTGACGACGCCGTCCTGCACGTTCGTTACGCTGACATGCCCGCCATGACTGGCAATCGCCGGGTTGGCCTGCCGGTCCAGCACATCTTGCACGGCCAGACGGATTTCATCATCGGTCCGGGCCTGGCCCGCTATTCTAACCGCTTGCCCCAGGGGCGCGGAAGATTGTGACATGCTGCTTCGGATTGCCGCTGCGATCAAATGTTTCAGGGCGTCCCAATTGCCGTCATCGGTCTTGACCACCGTCACAACCGCGCCGGACACATCAACCGTTTTCACCCCGACGATGGCGAAAATCGCCTTGGCCAAAGGGGCATCATGCGCCGACGCGGCATCTGCAAAACTCGCCAATGCACCGCCCTGCACATCCCTGTCCAACTCGAAGCGCATGCTGTGTGGGTCAGCGGGCGAGGTTCCGGCGCGGATGCGCAACTGCGTCGTCATGTCAGACATCTTCAACCTCGGCGGCCACCATGCGGCGCAAATGACCAAAGGTGTAAATCCCCGAACTATGGCCATCGCTGAAGCTGACGCCGATGGCATAGTTGCCAAGGCTCCAGATCCGGGTGGGCACGATGTTCAACGGCACAGTCGCGGGGTCAAGCACCGCGCGCCCGCTCATCTCGTCGACACAGGCGGCACAGCGGCACGCAAGGCGCAGATCGCGCACGTCGATTGGCTGAATATGACCGTCCTGCCAATGCACGACCAGCGTGCGCCCGCCGCTGCGATCCATCGCCACCGGGACTTCGGCAGCGCCGCCCGACTTGCCCGCAACGGGTGACGGCTTGGGTTTGCTGGCATCATCCGCCCAATGCCAATCGAAGGGCGTCGGCATCCCCGGCGCGGTTTGCGCGCGCCCCGACAAGGTTGCCGCGATATCGCGGTAAGCTGCCGCTGCGGGGGTGCCCGGATAAGCAATCACCAAAGGCCGCCCGTCGTCGCCGCAATCCACGATCGCCGGATCAAGCGGGACCGCGCCCAAAAACGGCACCCCGAGACTGGCCGCGATTTTCGCGCCGCCGCCCTGATGAAAGATGTGGGTGACATCGCCGCAGGTCGGGCAGGTGAACCCGCTCATATTCTCAACAATACCAAGGATCGGCACCTTGACCTGCTCCATCATCCGGATGCCGCGCCGGGCGATTTTCAGGCTGACATCTTGCGGCGTACTGACGATTACAGCGCCGGTCAGCGGAAAGCTTTGCGCCAGCGTCAGTTGCGTGTCGCCGGTGCCGGGGGGCAGATCGAGGATCAGATAATCAAGCGTGCCCCAATCCACCTCCAGAATGAACATGCGCAGGTATTTAGACACCATCGGACCACGCAGAATGGCGGGCTTGTCATCATCGGTCAGCATGCCCATCGAGATCACTTTGATCCCATGCGCCTGGGCAGGCATCACCTTGCCCGAAGGGGACATCGACGGGCTTTGGCCGGTCTTGATGCCCAGCATTCCCGGAACACTGGGGCCATAAAGATCGGCGTCAACAAGCCCGACAGCCGCCCCCTGCGCCGCCAGCGCGAGCGCAAGGTTGGTGCTGAGCGTACTTTACCCACGCCACCCTTGCCGCTGGCCACCGCGATGATCTGGCCCAGATGCGCCATGCTGGAGGTATCAGAAACGCGGGGCGTTGCTTGTGCGGAGTTCATGCAGTTTTCCTTGTGACAGCACCGTGCAAGGCCAGCGTTCGGTCCTCGCTCGCGGCAAAATTAATGCACAAACGGCCAAGATCGGTCGGAGCAAGTTCGGCGGCGACGCAGGCACAATAGCCGGTCGCACCGCCGCCCGAAAAATGCCGACAATCGCCACAGGTGCCAAAGGCCACCGTGTTGCGACTGTCTGCAAGCTGCCCCACAAGAGCGGGCAACGCCTGCCGCAAGGCCGATTTCAACCCCGCGTCCAGCCGATCAATGGCATCCGACAGTTCACGCAAGGGGTCACCGCACATGACTTGCGTCCCGGCGTCCGTCAAGTCGTACCGCACGCTTCGCCTGTCGTCCGCAGCCTCGCACCGAGAAAGATAACCCTTTGCCAGCAGCGATTTGATGGTTTGCGACGCCGTGCCCCGCGTGGTGGCATGAAAGCTGGCAAAAGCGGACGGGGTTCTGGAAATGTCATTGGCGCGCGCGAAAAACCGCAGCGCCGTCCATTGGGCCGCCGTCAGATTTGACCCCGTATCGACACCGCGCGCTGCCCGCCCAAGATAGACAAGCAGTTCGGCGATTTCATCGGTGCTGGTCACTTTGCTGCCCACCAATGAACGGTAGCGTTTCGAAATCAGATTGACAAGAGTATTCCCACGGATAGTATCGAAACGAAACTACATTTGATGCAGATGAACAAACCTTTCCCTACTTCCCGCAATGGACGCACACAGGTGCCGCGCGCAGAATTTCTGGACGCGGCAAACGAAGCCCGGCTGGCCAGATGCTGGCGCGACAAAGGTGACGTTGCGGCGCGCAACCGACTGGTCACCGCGCACCAGGCACTTGCGATGGCTGCGGCCAGCCGAGCCGGGGGCAAAGGCCGCGAGCTGGATAGAGACATTCTGCAACACGCGAACATCGGGCTGCTGAAAGCTGCCGATCGCTTTGATCCAGACATGGGGTTTCGGTTTTCCACCTATGCGGCGTGGTGGATCAGGGCGGAAATCCAAGATTACAAGGTTCAAAACTGGTCTTTGGTGCGGCTTCCAAACTCAGCCTCCTCGCGCAAGCTGTTTCATAATCTGAAACGCGTTGAAACCCGTCTGGCCGGTACAGGCGAGGTTGCGCCGCAGGATATGGTCGGGCGCATCGCAACCGTATTGGCCGTCACGCCAGATCAGGTTGTGCTGATGCAACAGAGACTTGCCGCCCAAGATGGATCATTGAACCGCCCAGTGGGCGATGACGGCGGCACGATGCAACTGCAGGATCTGCTGGAAGATCCGGACGCCGATGTTGAAAGGGAGGTGGGCGCGCGACTAGATGGCCGGGCCTTCTGGATCAGGATGGCGGACCATCTGAACCGGCTGTCAAGACGCGAACAGGAAATCATCATCGAAACCTACGTGTCCGACACCCCGAAAACGCTGCTTTATCTGGGCGAACGATTTGGCGTCTCGCGAGAGCGGATACGCCAGATCCGCGAAACCGCTCTTGCGCGCCTGCGGGCCTCGATGGCGGATGCGGCAGCCTTGTGATTGCGGCGCGGTATCTGCGCCCTAGAAAATCCGGGCAAAACAGATGCCGCCTGCCAGAAGGCCCGCGGCACAGCTCGCAAACAGCAGATCCGCCCAGCCTGCCTGCGGTCGGTTCAAGTGGCTGCGCGGCGCTCCAGCTTTCAGACCGCGCGCTTCCATCGCCAGTGCAGCGCGGCCTGCGCGGCGGATGGCAAAGGCCAGAAGCGGCACGATCAGCGACGCCCCCTCGACGGGTCCGGGGATGCGCCGGGGCCTGCGGCCCTGCATCATCGCCCGCGCCAGCCGGATTTGCTGCGCCTCTCGTGCAAGATCGGGCACCAGGTTCAGGGCCTGCAACAGCGCAAAGCCAACCGTGGCTGGCAATCTGGCATGAATCATCAGCGCGCGCACCAACTGCCCCGGATCTGTGGTCAGAGCGAACAGCGCAGAAACCATGCCGCAGGCAATCGCACGAAAGAACAGCACCAATCCGGCCGATACTTCCGGTCGGGCAAATATCTGTTCAGCCGACAGTTTCAACGCAAAATCCGTATCCTGACGGAACAGCAGGCTGGTGGTCAGAAATCCCGCGCCAAACAGCGTAAAGGGCACCATCAGGCCAATCACGAAGATCACCGACCGCCGTTCCAGCACGATCAGCAATGTTGCGGCCAACCCGATGGTGAAGAGTTGAAACCGCAGATCGAACAGCGTGATCGCCGTCACGATCCAGACCAGACACACGATCAGCTTGGGCAGCGGATGCAGGACCCCTAACATCCCTTGTGCTCCAACCAGTCCAGCAACGGGCTGACCGTGGGCAACGCCAGTCCGGCGCGTGTTATGGTGGCCTCATCCCGCAGCACCGTGCGCGCTGGGCCTGAAGACACCGCGCCGCCTTCGGCCAAAACAACGACGCGGTCACAGACGGTAAACGCAAAATCCATGTCATGCGTCACAACCGCAATCGCGCGCCCCGCCTGTGCCAAACGCGCGATATGCCGGGCGATCGTGTCGGCGCCGCGCTGGTCAAGGCCTGAGGTCGGTTCATCCAGCACCAACACGGGCCAGCGGTCGGTCGCCGTGAGGATTGCAAGCGCCAGCCGACGTTTCTGACCATACGACAAGGTAAAGGGGTGCTGATCCGCCTGCTCTTCAAGACCCCAATCTGCCAGATGCGCCAGATCTTTTCCGGCAGCTGTTCCCGCCTTCTGCACTTCGGCAAGAACGGTGGCTTGGGTGAAATGTGCCTCGGGGTTCTGAAAGGCGATTGCCCCCAACGGCCCGTCACGCATGCCGCGCGCAGGGCGCACCAGCCCGGCAAGGCACTGAGAAAGCGTGGTCTTTCCGGCGCCATTGGCCCCAAGAATGCCCAAAACCTCGCCCCGGTTCATCTGGAGCGACACATCGCGCAGCACGACCGGCCCAAAGAGCGGGGCACAATCGACCCTGCACAGCCGTACCACTGGCGTTGCCAACGACAAAGCACGCGGTTGAAAGGTGCATTCAAGCACCCGCGCCGCTTTTGCCCTATGACCGTGGGAGTCCAGCGCCCGGCAAAGTTCATGGATGGTCAGGCAGTGTGGCAGACCGATTCCTGCGCGCGCCAGCTTGCGGACCAACCGGCTCGCCAGCGGCGTCCAGATGCCAAGTGCCTCCATCCGGTCACCATGGGCATGAAATACATCGTCGGGGTTTCCCTCGGCCAAAATCTGACCCTCTGGATCCAGAACCACGATCCGGTCGATCAACTGCAGTATCCGCCCCGACCGGTGATCCACAATCAAAGCGCCCCCTTCGCTACGAGGTTCCAGCAGAAAGGCGGCCAACCGTGCCGCTACCGCTGGTGCAAGATTTGCCGTCGGTTCATCCGCCACGATCAACGGCGCTGGCTGCGCCATCACCGCGGCAAGTGCGACAAGCTGCTTTTCGCCACCAGACAAGGTGGCAATGCGCCGGGACCGCCATGACGGTGGCAATTCGACACGCGCCATTGCATCCCTGACCGCCGCAGCAATGTCGGCGGCGGGTACACAGCGGTTTTCCATCCCGTAGGCAATTTCATCCTCGACGCGAAAGCCGCAAAGCGTCTGGTCGGCATCCTGAAACAGCTGTCCGACAGCCACGGCCCAATCTGCGGGCTGCCGAGCGGCGACGGGTTCTCCGAATATCGTGATCTGTCCGCTGATCGTTGCGGGAATGGTCTGTGGGATCACGCCGGTCAAACTTTGCAACAAGGTCGATTTTCCGCACCCCGACGGCCCAAGCAGCAAAACCCGTTCCCCCTTGCCCACCGTCAGTGAGATCGGGCCAACAGCGTTCATTCTCGCAAAGTGGTAACGAACAGCCACCTCTCGCCAAGCCGCAACCGGTTCAGTCAAGTGGGGCCTGGCGGTCACGGTCGATGCCCAGCCCTGCCAGTGTCCCGGTCTTGTAAAGCGCCTGGACGATGAGATGACCCAGCAAGCCGCCCAACAGCGCCCCGCTCGCCAGACGCAAGGTGAACATCACCACAAGGATTGCAGGCTCCAGCGCGCCGTAGTCAAAGCGCACCCAAGTATACGCAAACGAAAACACTGCCGCCCCGGCCCCAGCAGCCATCAGCACCGGCAGTCGGTAGTTGCGCCAACCGGTCGCCGCGAAAACTGCTTCGGCACCCGCGCCCTGCACCAACCCTGTCAGCAAAAGCAACAACCCGGCAGGACTGCCCAACAGAATCTGCACCGCCGCCGCAAGCACTTCAGCGGCCAGCGCCACACCGGGCTTGCGGATGATGCTGGCTGCGATGATCGAGACGATAAACCAGAAGCCCATCACAACATCCATCGTCACAGGGCCAAAGATCGCCTGAGCCACCAGCCAGACCTGCACCCAGCCAAGATAGAGAACGCCAAAGACAGCTCCCAGAAAAACGACAATCAAAGTCTCACGCATGGTCCATGTTTGTGCCGACATCGCGACAACTCCTTTTTCAGGTCAGTCAGGGGGATGCCGCCCGCCGGGCGGCGGCGGATCAGCGTGCGCTGGGGCTGTTGGCCGATACGGTCACATCAAGAACGACATGCCCCGCCACGGTGCCAAAGTTGGTGAAGGCTTCGCACAACGTGGCAAACACCGGCCCCGCGTCGCCCCGCAGCCTCGTGCAGAAATTCTTGGAGCGGTCAAACGTGCCCGACGCTTTCAGAAAGTCGATACAGCCATAGATCTCGTCCATATGTGGGCCTTCACCCAAGGGATACAGCGAGAATTGTGCCGCAACGTCCTGCCCCGTGACGGCGGCAAGTCCAACATTGGCCCGCGCCGCCGCGATGCGATCTGGCAGCGCAAGGTCGCGGGCAAACCCGCCTTGGGCCATGCAGATCGGATCGTCCGGTTCCCCCGGACAGCCGCGCGACACAGCCGCTGACAACACGCAATGCACGCCGGTTTGAGCAGCACGGACGAACAAATCACGCATTGCCGCAAACAATACCTCTGGCGGACCAACCAACAATGTCGAGATATCGTCCGTCTCGATCCGAAGCGCCTCGCGCCAGGGATCAAGGCCCGTTAAGGCAGCCATGATCACAGACACGAAATCGTCCGCCATGGGATACAAAGAAATCTGTGCGCCGGAAAACATTTTCACCTCGCTCCGCTGGCATTACCCAGATCAGCTAAAGGGTCCGCAGGCTTGCGCCCGACATCTCAGCCCCGACATTACGGAGCACCCCTGATTGAGCTGGACGCTATCAGTTCGCCGTCGCGATGCAACAGTAAACCCGAACCTGCGCAAGGATTTGTGAATGGACTGCATTCATCTTGTGGGAGCCACGCCCATTACCAACTGGATCACGTACTCGGCAGATCAACAGTCAAGAGGCGCCGTCTACCTTGCGTTTTGGTAGTGGGTATATCGAAAGGCCTCCAAGAAGACGAAATACTATGGAACAGTCTATCCGGGCTGAACCGTTCGGTCGCACTTTACTGCCCGGCGCTCGGGCAGCTCCGACAGGACGACCTTTTGGCTTTGCGGGATCAAGTGCAGGGCGGCATGTCGTCGGCTGAGCTTGCCACGCTACAGATCAGCCTTCGCTCCGGTTGAGCGCGGCCTGCTGCGGTTTTGGCGCGGTCGGGGTCCTGCGTGGCTACTATCCGACTGGATTCGCTGCGGTTTTCGCGATTTTGTTGACCTATTGTTGACCTGGGTTGCGGGCATGCAAAAGCCCCGCGGTTAGGCGGGGCGCATGTCATTGATAATGATAAGGATTTTGGTTGCGGGGACAGGATTTGAACCTGTGACCTTCAGGTTATGAGCCTGATGCGATGGCTAGTGCTATAACATTGAATCAAAACGCTGCGCGCCACATCCGAAACCTGCCGTTTCCC
>JBBRKS010000114.1:0-12825 GCA_038231775.1 Rhodobacterales bacterium
AGCGCGGACGGTGCTTCATCCCGGGGTCCCGAATTTGCAAGGTTTCGAGCCAAATCATACGAAACCCTGCAATTCAATGCCACCAATTTCGTGGGATACTACAACAAAAGCATAAGCTTATGGATTACTCACGGCCGACTACTTCGCTGCCCCTTTAAGATCCCCCCTTCAATCGCAAGGTGTGATCATCTGGCCATGTAAGTCAATCAGCATCCGACTGTTGATATGGCCCTGTCCGACGCCCCAGCAGGCGGCGTCATGTAGCAAACGCAGAACCCCCTGAACCCGAATCAATCCGATCTGCCCCCTCTGTTACCCAATCTTCACCTGACTTTCACGCTCCCGTCATGCGCGGACCTTAGGTCGCACGCTGCGTCCTACGGGTTGGGGCAACGGCTTTCAGCCCGGTACAGGCATGCATACAGGAGATATCATGACCGTTTTCAAATCGCTCACCCTTGGTGTGAGCCTTCTTGCGATGACCGCGCAGGTTGCCTCGGCTGATGCCATGGCTGATCTGGAGGCCGCCGCAAAGAAAGAGGCCAACCTGACCGTCATCGCGCTGCCGCACGACTGGTGCGCCTACGGTGCCGTCATCGAAGGTTTCAAGAAGAAGTACCCCGAAATCGCCGTCAACGAACTGAACCCCGACGGTTCGTCGGCTGACGAACTGGAAGCGATCCGCGCCAACAAGACCAACACCGGCCCGCAAGCACCTGACGTTGTTGACGTCGGCCTGTCGTTTGGCCCGGTCGGCAAGAAAGAGGGCCTGTTCGCCAACTACAAGGTCTCGACCTGGGACTCGATCCCCGACGCCGCCAAGGACGCTGACGGCGCTTATTTCGGCGACTACTACGGTGTAATGTCGTTCATCGTGAACACCGATCTGGTCAAGAACGTGCCCGCCGATTGGGCCGATCTGATGAAGCCGGAATACGCGAACGCCTTCGCTTTGACGGGCGACCCGCGTTCGGGCAACCAGGGTCTGATGTCGGTCATGTCGGCAGGTCTGGCCATGGGCGGCAAGCCGGGTGCTGAATCTGCGGCCAAGGGACTGCAGTTCTTTGCTGGCCTGAACAAGGCTGGCAATTTCGTCCCGGTTTCGGGCAAGACCGGCACCATCGCACAAGGCACCACGCCGATCGTCGCGGCCTGGGACTACAACGCTTTGGCATGGCGCGACACTTTGGCTGGCAACCCGAAGGCTGAGGTTATCATCCCGGCGTCGGGCACTTTGGCTGGTGTTTACGTTCAGGCCATCTCGGCCTTCGCGCCGCACCCGTCGGCTGCCAAGCTGTGGCTGGAATACCTGTACTCGGACGAGGGTCAGCTTGGCTGGCTGAACGGTTACTGCCACCCGATCCGTTTCAATGATCTCGCCAAGCGCGGCGTGATCCCGGCTGAGATGATGGCCAAACTGCCCCCGGCAGACGCCTATGCCAAAGCCGTGTTCCCGACGCTGGACGAGCAGTCTGCCCACAAAGAGGGCGTTTCGGCTGGCTGGGAAACCGTCGTCGGCGTCAAGGTTGAGTGATCTGATCTGATCACCGCCCGCCCAGGTAATCCTTGGGCGGGCATTTTCACCTCTTGTGCTTAGTCCACCGAACAAAGAAAGCGTCCCATGCCTGCCATATTGCGCAGACTTCCGATGACATGGCTGGGTGCCGCCCCCTTCCTGATCTTCGCGATCCTTTTCCTTTTGCTGCCAACCGCCAACATTGTGACCGGCGCGTTTTTCAATTCAGAGGGTCAGCTGACGATGGTCAACATCGCCAACCTGTTCAAGCCAGAGATCATGAACGCTTTCGCCCTGTCGATCAGGCTTAGCCTCACCTCGGCGGTGATCGGTTGCGCCTTGGGGTTTGCCATCGCGGTTGCTGTCGCTTTGGGTGGCCTGCCACCCGGGCTGCGGGCCGCGACCATGACCTTTTCTGGTGTCGCCTCGAACTTTGCGGGCGTGCCTTTGTCTTTTGCCTATCTTGCGACCTTGGGCCGGGTCGGCTTTGTGACCATGCTGCTGCGCGATACGTTTGGCGTCAACATCTACGGCCTTGGCTTCAACATGATCAGCTTCTGGGGGCTGACCATGGCTTATGTGTTCTTTCAAATCCCCCTGATGATCCTGATCATTACCCCAGCCATCGACGGTCTGAAACGAGAGTGGCGCGAGGCGGCTGAGGTTCTGGGTGCCACGCAAAGCCAATACTGGCGCATGGTGGCACTTCCGGTGCTGTGGCCATCGTTGCTGGGCACGCTGGCCCTGCTGTTTGCCAATGCGTTCGGCGCGGTCGCCACCGCCATCGCGCTGACCGGTTCCATGCTGTCAATTGCGCCGATCCTGTTGTTCAACCAGATCAGGGGTGATGTTTTGCAGGACCCTCATCTGGGCTACGCGCTGGCTTTTGCAATGATCATGATCACCGGGGTTTCTAACCTGATCTACATCATCATGCGCACGCGGTCAGAGCGGTGGGTGAAATGAAGCGCATCTTCGCGTGGTCGACCTTTGGGTTCGGGATCGTCTATTTCTTTCTGCCGCTGGTGGGAATGCTGGAATTCTCGCTGAAGATGCGGCGCGGGGTTTACAGCCTTGACGCCTATGCCTCGGTGCTTAACGACCCGCAATTTCGTGCCACGTTCGGCTATTCGACGATCATGGCGCTTTTGACCATCATCTTCGGCGTCTTGCTGGTGGTGCCCACGGTGTTCTGGGTGCGCCTGAAGCTGCCAAAATTGCGTCCGGTGATGGAGTTTATAACACTTCTGCCGCTGGTCATCCCGCCCATCGTGATCGTGTTCGGCTATATCCGGATGTACAATACATCGTCGTGGTTGCCCTTGACCGGCAGCGCCACCGGGTCCGACATCCTGCTGATGTTTGGCTATTCGGTGCTGTCGTTGCCCTACATGTACCGCGCCGTTGATACCGGCTTGGCGGCCATCGACGTCAGCACCCTGACAGAGGCTGCACAAAGCCTTGGTGCGGGCTGGTTCACGATTCTGGCCAAAGTGATCCTACCCAACGTTTTGGTCGCCGTCTTGTCAGGCGCGTTCCTGACTTTCGCCATCGTCATCGGCGAATACGTCTTTGCCGCCCTGCTCGACCGCCCCGCGTTCGGCCCCTACCTCGTCTGGTCAGGCGGCAACAAGGCCTACGAGCCTGCCGCCCTCGCCGTCATGACTTTTGCATTGACCTGGGCCTGCATGGCTCTGATCCAGCTTGCCACCCGCTTTTCCAAACACACAAGGATGCAGCCCAAATGAGCTTTCTTGACCTCTCTGGCCTGCAGAAATCCTACGGCGCCAACAACGTTGTCAAATCCTTTGACCTTGGCGTGCAAAAGGGTGAATTCGTCTCGTTGTTAGGCCCGTCCGGCTGCGGCAAGACGACGGTGCTGCGCATGGTGGCCGGGTTCGAGACGCCCTCGAAAGGGACGATCCGGATCGACGGGCAAGACGTCACGCATCTGCGGCCAAACCAGCGCAACATCGGGATGGTGTTTCAGGCCTATGCGCTGTTTCCCAACCTGACCGTCGCGCAAAACGTCGCCTTCGGGTTGAAGATCAAAGGCATTTCCGCGGCCGAGTCCAAGGACCGCGTTGCCGACATGCTGCGTCTGATCGGCCTGCCCGCTTTGGGCGACCGCTATCCGTTTCAGCTTTCGGGTGGCCAGCAACAGCGCGTTGCCCTTGCCCGCGCTTTGGCACCCCAGCCGCGTGTTCTGCTGCTGGATGAACCTTTGTCGGCCCTCGATGCCAAGATCCGCGTCAGTCTGCGCCTTGAAATGCGTGAGATTCAGCAAAAGCTGGGCATCACGACGATCTTTGTGACCCATGATCAGGAAGAGGCGTTGTCAATCTCTGACCGGGTTGTGGTGATGAACGGCGGCCTTGCCGACCAGATCGGCACCCCGTTTGAGATTTACAACAAACCGCGCACCCGGTTCGTTGCCAATTTCGTTGGTACGCTGAACACGCTGGAAGGTACGGTGACCGATGCGGCAACGGGCCAGATCACCCTCAACGGCCAGTCGCTGCGCTTGCCCGCGCCCCTAGAGTCCGCAGGCCCGGTCGGCCTCGCCTTGCGTCCGGAATCTGTGCATCTGAACAGGGTTACCGACGGCGACATGGTGCTGCCCGCGACAGTGACCAGCGTTCATTTCATGGGTTCGGTGATCCGCGTGCAGGCGGTGGCAGCGGGGCGCCCGCTGGCGCTGGATACCTTCAACCGCCCCGACACCCCGCCGCCTGCCATCGGCAGCACGGTGGACCTAAGCTTCAATCCGCGCGATCTGATCGTTTTGCACGCGTCTGAATAGACTGCGAGACTTTGCCATAACGTTGTACCGAAAAGACCCGGCGCCTTAGCGCCGGGTCTTTCCTTTTTGCCAGAACGGCGGCGCATCGCCTGCCATGATGCAGCCGAACGGGTCGATGTAATCGTCGATTTCGGCAAGGGCGTAATGTTTGATCTGCGCCACCACCGTATCGGCCTTTTTATAGCCCGACGGCAACTCCGAGGCGTCGATACCACCGGCATGAAACCGGATGTCGAGACCGGCCGTTTCATCCGCCAGCATTTGCGCAGGCGTGACCTGACCCGCCCGCCTGCGATGTTCGGTGCGCGAAAAGTTACGCCCGGCACCATGCGGTGAAAAGCCAAGCCCGTGCGGCGCATCAGACCCACGCACCACCAGAACCGGCTCCGCCATATTCAGCGGGATCAGCGTCAGCCCAGACGCGTCTGAAGCATACTGACCCCAAGCCGGGGTGGCCCCTTTCCCATGATAGTACAGGCCATCCCGTTCAAAGACAAAGTTATGCTCGTTCCAGATGCGGGTTCCAGGTTCTGCATGGACACGGTCCGCCACGGCCTGATGCAGGCAGTTGTGGTTCGCCTTGGTCCAGCGGCGCAGCAGTTGCAACGCCTGCCAATAGGAACTGCCATCCTCGGTATCCGCCGGAATCCAGGCGTTTTGCTTCAGGGTCTGCGGCGACAGCTTTTGGCGGTAGCGCTCGGCCACCTCCATCCCCAGCTTGTACAGCATCCCCCCCGGCCCACGAGAGCCGTGATGCGTCACCATCGCCACCCGACCGGTCTTGCGCGACTTTCCCACGAACAGGAAATGGTTGCCGTCGCCCTGGGTTCCCATATGGCTTTGGGCCGCCTGCAAAATCCGGTTGCCGTTCAGGAACCTGTTGGCGCGAAAGTCGTCCATCAGGTCAAGTGACACGGTGAAGCGTTGGCCATTATCGCGCCCGCCACCGCCGAAATGGGTGACAGCGGTGGCCGCATCCAGCACAGCCTTGGGGTCAACGTCACCCAGATCGGTCATCATCACCGAACAACAGATATCCGCCGAATGCATCCCGGGATGGATCGCATTTCGTGTGGCGACAACACCACCAACCGGAATGGTTCCCATCGGGCCTGCCGGGCACGCATCAGGCAGAATCGCTGCGGCCACGACCGTTGGCGTGCGCATCACCGCGCGCATGGTGGCCACAACATCGATCAGGTTCTTGACCTCGTCCGCGTCTGACGGATCGGCCTGCAGGTTGATGTGCAAGGGCACCGCATCCGCCGCCTGCAAAAGCAGTGCCGGGGCAGGCTTGAAAACCTCCAGCGCAATGCGGACGGCATCGGGTGCCAGACCTGCCGCCAGATCAGCATTGGCGCGGGTCAGCAACGCCGGAAATTCGGGCCCCGGGCGATGGCCCCAGGCGATCAGGTCGGCTCCGGTCAGGGGTTGGACAAGGTCAGTCATGGTGACACTCTTTCGGTTAATGGCCCCGGCGACAAGGGTTTGGCGACACATCGTGCTCTATACAGCTGAGCTACGGCCTTTGCAGACCAACGGGATTTGAACCCGCGACCACGAGGGGTACAGCCTGCAGTGCCGCACGGCATTCGCCGGGAGTATTGGTTTGGCCGATCGGGCACGGTATGGCACCGCCCGATCGGTTGCGAATTGGTTGGAAGCGCAGGGGTCGAACCTGCAACCTTCGGGACCAAAACCCGCTGCTCTGCCAGTTGAGCCAGCTTCCAAAAAAGCCCCGGGGACAAATTCCCCAAGATACGGGGGAAAAGAGACTATGGGACCCCGTCCGCACCGATGGACGCCTGCAAGGAGGGGGCTTGAACCCCTCAGGTTACCCGGGTTGTGCTGTAGTCCCTTCGGCATTCGCCGGGGTCGTGATACGTGCGGCGACAAAATCGGCAAGACGTCTTCCATAAGCTAACCGCTTTGCCGGTGCGGGAGGTTGAACCCGCCTCTCCGGGTTGCCCCGGCGCTTTGACCTGTAGTCCTGCCAGCATTCGCCGGGTGGTTCAGTGGACCCGGCGACGAGGGTTTGGTGAAACGGCACATGCTCTACCAACTGAGCTACGGCCTTTGCAGACCGGCGGGACTTGAACCCGCGACGATGTAGTTCCACCCGCATTCGCCGGGTTCGGCAGTTTCTGGCGACGAAATCGGCAAGACAGTCGTGACTGAGCTACACCGTTGCCGGTGGCAGGGTTTGAACCTGCGACACGCGGGGTAAACCGCTGCTCTACCTGTAGTCCTGCCAGAATTCGCCAGATATTAGGTCCAGAGGACAAAGGGTTGCGAGACGATGGGTTGCCCCACGTTGGGATACGTGTAGTCCCGCAGGCATTCCTCTGGTGGCTCCGGCACGGATGCCGGAGCCATTGTTATATAACCGCCGCCTCGATCTGCCCGACCCAGTGGTCGGGCCCCATCCGACCCGCCGCGAAATCCGCGATCTGGGCAAAGACAGCGTCCGAGAACCCTCCGATGTTCAGCACATCGTCACGCTCTGCCGCTTGCGAGGTCGCATAGGGTTGGATGTCGATGCAGATCAGCTTTGCAGCCTTGTTCCGCGCCTTCAGCTTTGCCCATTCCGCCATCATCGCCGTGGCCTGACCTGCATTGCGGGCATCGACCCACGACTGGTTGTCAGACACGAAGATCACCAGATCCGGCGCCTGTCCCTTGGCGTTCAACCAAGACAAAGGTGCCGAACAGGCGGTCCCTCCCCCACCCAAAGCCGCCAGTTTTGCGGCATTGGTCAGGATCGTATCCCGCGGCTTTACCACGCAATCACGCACCGTCACCTCGAATGGCAGCACAAGTGCATGCGCGTTCTTGCGCAGCACCGCCGCAGCCACCAACCCTGCCACGTCGATGCAGCGCACCGCCGAGGTTGCCCCCTTGCGGAAGCCGGTCACCGAAGAGGCCATCGACCCTGACACATCCGGGCAGACAGCAACCGACACCGGCAGAACCGGAACCTGCGCCACCGAAAGCTCCATCGCGTCATGCAACGCCGACCGCAGCACCGCCGGGGCGTCCGGCGACAAGGCTTGCAGCGTTGCCATCAGTTGGTACGGCAGAACCCGCGCTTTTGCGACCCGTTCGGGATCACGCAACACGCTGGCCACCTGATCTGCAACACCGGGCAAATCGAAAGCCCCATGCCGCAAAAGGGTGTTCAGGTTCTGGCGCAGCATTTGCCATGACCCGCGCTTGGCAATCTCTGCCCATTGCGTGGCCGTCAGCGGCAGATCGGTCAGCATCTGAATCGGAACATCGGGCACGATGGCCGTGGTCCCGGCCCGAAAGGCCAGCCAATCCTGTACCGCCTGCGGCAAGGCTGCCATGTCCGCCGGTTTCCCGATCAGCCATGCATAGAACGCCGCCCGCGCCGCAGTGTCAGGCTTGGGGTGAACCATCCGGATGACATCGGCCAGCGAGGGATCATTCCCCACGCTTGCCGCCAACAGCGCCGCATCACTCGCCCGGTTCAACCAGGCCTGCACCATCGCCTTGGGCCGAGACCCCAGCGACTTGCGCCCGGTTTGCCCGGACCGGATGATCTGCACAAAGGTTCGCAGCATTTTCCCATGGTCAACGACCCGGTCAAACACCGCGGCAAACAACGCAGGCTCACGCCGCGCCAGCACCGCCAGCAGAACGGCGGGCGTGTCCTTCATGTGCCCCTTGGTGCGGACGTGTAGCGCGGTTTTGGCCAGAAACACCGGGTCCACCGCCTCAGCCGCTGCAAGCAGTTTGGCCAATTCGGCGGGCGCGTCCTGATAAAACCCTGTTCCCAATGTTCCGGTCATCGCCAGTTGCGCCAGCGTGTGCCGGTCGGTCAGCGCGTAGGCCGGGGCCGCAGCCGCGTTAACGGTGTCAGCTTTCGGGAACAAGCGCCCCCGCAGGGACGCAAACACAGATTTGTTTGCCATCGTCGTCATCCTTTTGTTTTCACGAGACCTTTTTGCCAGAGTTCGCCGCGAAAACCAAGAAAACAGCATTCCAGGCATAACCCTATGAACCGATTAAGAAATTCGCCGAATCGTCAAAAGTGCTTTGCGAATGAGCTATCCGTTGGTATCGTGATTTAGAAATAAGGATCGCATCATGCGCAACGTTGTCATCGGCTTTGTCGGCAGCCAGCTGGATCAGGGCAAACGCCGCGAATGGCGCCCCTCGGTGCAGCTGTGCTGTCATGAAAATTTCCCGGTCGACCGTCTGGAATTGATCCACGATCCGCGTCACCTCTCCATCGCAGAAGGCGTGCAGCGCGCGGTTGCCAGTCTGTCGCCCAAAACCGAGGTTCGACTGGTCCCGATGCGCCTGAACGACCCTTGGGATTTCCAAGAGGTGTACGGCGCGTTGTTCGACTTTGCCCGGGCCTACGGTTTTGATGAAGACCGCGAAAACTATCACGTCCATCTGACCACCGGCACCCATGTCGCGCAAATTTGCTGGTTCCTGCTGACCGAAAGCCGCCATATCCCGGCCAAACTGGTGCAGACCGGGCCACCGCGCAATGACGCGCAACCCAATGGCACGCTTGATTCCATCGACCTGGATTTGTCGCGCTATGACGCGCTGCAACAGCGCTTTGATCTGGTGCAACAAGAGCATGATGCCTTGCTGAAAGGCGGTATTGACGCGCAAAGCCCCGCCTACAGCGCGCTGATCCACCGGCTGGAACTGGTCGCCACCACCTCTGACGCCCCGATTTTGCTGCTGGGTGAACCGGGAACCGGCAAGACAGTCCTTGCCCAGCGTGTCTATGAACTGAAATTGCAACGCCGCCGCATCAAGGGCCGTCTGGTTCAGATCAACTGCGCCACTTTGCGCGGCCCGCAAGCGCAGGCGGCTTTGTTTGGCCAACGCAGGTCGGTCACCGGAATTGCCGGTTCTGAACGTGGCGGCTTATTGCGCGAGGCGGATGGCGGGCTGCTGTTTTTGGATGAAATTGATGAACTGGGGCCTGATGAACAAGCCCTTCTGCTGCACGCGATCGAAGCGGGGCGCTATTACCCGGTCGGGTCTGACAGCGAGGTGACCAGCCGGTTTCAGATTGTGGTCAGTGCCAATCGCGACCTTGGCACTTTGGTCGCCGAAGGCCGCCTGCGCCCCGATCTTTACGCGCGCCTGAACACCTGGGCGTTCCAGCTTCCCCCATTGCGCGCCCGACGCGGCGATATCGAGCCGAATATTGCGCATGAGCGTGCCCGGGCAGAGAAAACTCTGGGCCGAAGTGTGGGTTTCAACGCCGATGCCATGGTGCACTATCTGCGTTTCGCCAAAGACCCCGCCACGGTCTGGACCGGCAACTTCCGCGACCTGTCCGCGTCAATCCTGCGGCTGTGCACTTTGGCGACCCGCGGGCGGATCACCCTTGCGATGGTCGAAGATGAAATCGCCACCCTGTCCCGTCAATGGCAGACGGCTGCGAGTGACGGTGACGCCTCTTTGATTGCGGCGCTGCTGCCCGACACTGACGCGATTGACCTCTTCGACCGCGCTCAACTGGCTGAAGTGGTGCGCGTGTGCCGCGCCAGTTCCTCAGCCTCGGCTGCAGGGCGGGCGCTGTTTGCCGCCTCACGCCAAGCCAAAGCCAGCCAGAACGACGCCGACCGCCTGCGAAAATACCTAGCGCGCTTTGGGTTGGACTGGGCAGGTGTCACCGCAGACTAGGTTTTGTCGGTCGGGTCAGAGGTCGCAGGTGCCTCGCCTGCGCTTGGCATCTGCGACCGGCAGGTCTGAAATGGCAGCGACAGAAGGTACGCCCACTGAAATCGCCCGGCATCCGGGCGCTGCCTTTGGCCAACCGAATGGCTGGTGCGTCATGCCCGTTCAACACTTTGTTGTGAGGGCCGCGCTGAAGGTTTGGTGCATCGGACTATCAGTTTTGTGAACGACACCCCTATAAATTACTGATTTTATTATATTAATATGGCAGAAACCCGTTCGCTAGGCCGTGCCACGTTTGAGCGACAGACCTTGGCTTCGACGGAAAATGCGCCATATCAATGCTAAGTTTTCGATATCCAAGGGCACAGAGCATATGACACAGCGCAGAGAATTTCTGGCCGGCATGGGCATAGCCGCCTTGGCCGCCGCAACCGGAGCCCCGATGATGACCCAAGCCGCCGCCCTGACCGACCAGCCCTTCCCGCATTGGAGCTTTGAGTCCCTTTACGGCGGCACCTACGATTCTAAAGATTTCGCCGGAAAGCCAATCGTGCTGATCAACACGGCGTCGCTGTGCGGCTACACCCACCAGTATTCTGCGATGCAGTCGTTGTACGACACCTACAAGGATCAGGGGCTGATCGTCTTTGGCGTGCCATCTGATGACTTTCATCAAGAGAAAGACAACAATGCCGAGGTCAAGAATTTCTGCGAGTTGAACTACGGCATCACCCTGCCGATGGCGACCATCTCGACCGTGATCGGACCGAATGCGCATCCGTTGTATAAATGGCTGCATGAAGCGGCAGGCTTTGCGCCAAAATGGAACTTCAACAAAGTGCTGTTTGACCGCAAAGGCCGGGTTGTCGACACTTGGCGCTCTGGCGAAGAACCCATGGGCGGTTCACTCGAACGTGCGGTCAAGGCGGCCTTGGCCGAAGCGTGAGCCTAAATCGCGCGGCAAAAGCTGGCGCGACATGCGGTGCGACGTCTGTAGCGCGGGTTTCAATCACTGACGCGCGGTCAGACGAAGACGAAGAAGCCGCTAATGTGCTGACGGGCCAGCATGGCGGCTTCGACCCGGTTTCTGACCTGAAGTTTTTGCAGGATAGATGTCATGTAGTGTTTGACGGTCTTTTCCTGCAGGTCCAGCGCGTCACCCACTTCGCGGTTGGATTTGCCCTGCGCCACCAGCTTTAGAATGTCCTCTTCGCGCTTTGACAAATCGTCCAACGGCGAGGCCGGTGCCACCACCTGACCCTGCGGGCGGCGCATGGCAACCAGAAGACGCCGGGCCAGTCCAGGCGAGACGTAAGACCGCCCTGCCGCAAGTTCCCGCACGATATCTGCCAATTCCTCGGCCCCGACACCCTTCAGGATATAGCCCAGCGCGCCCAGCCGGATTGCTTTCATCAGGTCTTCGTCGGCTTCTGACGCGGTCAGCATGGCAACTTTCGGCGGCACCTCCATCTGAACGATATCAGCCAACGCGCCGATGCCGCCGCCCTTGGGCATCGAGATGTCCAGCAGAACGACATCCGGCTGTTCCCGGGCCACGATTTGGGCGGCTTCCTCGCCGTCTTTGGCGACACCGACAATCTCTATCCCGCCAGCATCGGCAAGACTGCGGACCAGCCCGTCGCGGTAGATCGGGTGGTCGTCGGCCAGCACCAGACGGATCACATCGCTCATTCCACCCCCCTCAAATCCAGAACCATCCGCAATTGGCTGCCCTGCGCCCCGTCGCCCCGGTTGCCCAGCGTCAGGATGCCGCCCAGACTTTCCACCCGCCCTGCCAAACCCGCAAGCCCAAGACCATAGACGCCCTCAACTTCGGCGACCTTGCGCAAGTGCGGCGGCAGGCCCAGGCCGCGGTCAAGGACCGAAACGATCAGGCTGCCGGCCTCTTCAACGATCACAACCTCTTGCCCCAGCCCGCCGCCGTGGCGAAAGGCGTTGGTCAGCCCTTCTTGCACAACCCGCCCGACACAGATCTTGACCGCGATTGGCAAGGCGGAGTCGTCAGCCAAGCCGATCGACACTTTGACGTCCGTATGGGTCCGGGCGGCATGGGCATCAACAAGGCTTTGCACAACATCCGGCAGGCTGCGGCGTTCGATCTCTGGCAGCGACACCCCGCGTGAGATGGTGCGGATTTCCTGAATGGCCTCGCGGATCGCCTTTTCTATACCGTCGATTTCGGTGCGCGCCGTGTCGCTTGTGATCTGACGGCGCAGAGCGTCCAGCCGCAAGGCCGCAAATCCCATCAGTTGCGCCGGTCCGTCATGCAGGTCTGCCCCGATCCGGCGCAACGCCTGATCGTTCAGCTGCGAAAACCGCGCCGCCGCACTTTGAACCTTCAGGCGCAGGCTGACATTGCGCGACGCCATCTGACCCAGATCGACGATCTGGCGGTCAATCACCCGGCTGCCGCGCAGCACGATGGCAAAAAGACTGCCCCCAATCGCAGCCATCGTCAGAAACACCGCCAACCAAGAGGTCATGCGCGCCTTGGTCAGATCAGATTTAAGCTGAGTAGCAATCTCGTAAAATTCCGCAATCGCGATGATCTCGCCAGACCGGCGCGCCCGGATCGGCGCATAGATCTGCAAAAGCGGCATTCCCAGCGCCTGTTCATCCACATTTTCGTCTTCGTCCAGCTTGTCAAATGACGATACCAGTTGCCCGGTCCAGGCCAGCCGGATGTCCTCACTGCCCGCAAAGGTCTTGCCGACAATGGCCGCATCGGAGGCCGCGACGACTTTTGCCCCTTTGGCCCATATCTTAAAGCTGACAACCCGGCTGCCCAGTGGCGTATCATTGAGTA
>JBBRKS010000115.1:0-12769 GCA_038231775.1 Rhodobacterales bacterium
ACCCCCCCAGCAGTATTTGATCTATAAGCCAACCCAATTACGATGCCCCGCGGGGCGGGGGGGGGGCGCCGCCCCCCCCCCCCCCGCTTTTTGTCCCGGCAAAGCCCGTTCAGCCCAGCTTCAGCGTGCGTGCATCCAGCATGTCCTGAGTGATCAGCACAATGCCGCCCTCGCTGCAACGAAACCACGTGGCATCCTCGACCGGATCATGCCCGACCACCAGCCCTTCAGGGATCACAACCCCCCGGTCAATCACGCAATTCTTCAGGCTCGCCGACCGGTGCACCGTCACATAAGGCAGCACCACCGCGTATTCGAGGCTGGAAAAACTGTGGGTCCGTACCCCGGTGAACAACAGCGAGTTCTTCACCTCTGACCCCGACACGATGCAATCGCCCGACACCAGGGACGACACGGCTGACCCGCGCCGGCCGTCTTCGTTGTGGATGAACTTGGCCGGCGGCACGCTTTCGGCATAGGTCGAGATTGGCCAGGCGTTGTCGTACAGATCAAGCTTGGGGACAAAATCGGTCAGGTCGATATTGGCCTGCCAAAACGCGTCAATCGTGCCGACATCGCGCCAATAGGGCTCTGTCTCCATCCCCGACTTGACACAGGAATCGCTGAACTTGTGCGCCATGGCTTTGCCACCCGTCACAATCGCCGGGATCAGATCCATCCCGAAATCGTGCTGGCTGTTGTTGTCAGCCATATCGCGGATCAACAGATCGCGCAGGAAATCCCAGTCAAAGATATAAATGCCCATCGAGGCCAGCGCATGGTCCGGGTCGCCCGGTATCGACGGCGGGTCCTTGGGTTTTTCCAGAAATTTGGTGATCCGCATGTCCTTGTCGACATCCATCACCCCGAAGGCCGTCGCCTCCATGCGCGGCACGGTCAGACAGCCGATGGTCACATCCGCCCCGGTTTCGACATGCTGCTGCAGCATGATCTCGTAGTCCATCTTGTAGATGTGGTCACCGGCCAGCACGACGACATACTTGACGTTGTAGCTGTCGATGATGTCGATGTTTTGCGCCACTGCATCCGCCGTGCCGCGGTACCAGTTGGTTTCATCCATGCGCTGCGAGGCGGGCAGAATATCCAGATATTCATTGCGTTCCGCCCGCAAGAACCCCCAGCCGCGCTGCATGTGCCGGATCAGAGAGTGCGCTTTGTACTGCGTGGCAATCGCCATTTTCCGGATGCCCGAGTTCAGCGCGTTCGACAGGGCAAAGTCGATGATCCGTGTCTTGCCGCCGAAATAGACGGCCGGTTTGGCCCGCCGGTCGGTCAACTCTTTCAGACGCGAGCCGCGCCCTCCGGCCAGAACAAACGCCATCGCCTGACTTGAAAGCCGCGCATTGGGTTTTGGTTGCATGTCATCCTCCCGAGATGTGCGGTCTAGGCCGCTTTGGTGTGCCGCGTTGAAGTCAGTCTTGCCGGAAATACAGTGTCGCCAGCGGTGGTACGGTCACCATGGCAGAGTGGGACATGCCGTTCCACGGCTCTGCCTCGACCTTCAACAGGCCCATGTTGCCGCGATTGCCGCCGCCGTAAACCGCCGCATCGGTGTTCAGAATCTCAACCCAGTTGCCCTTGGCGGGCAGACCCAGACGCATGCGCCGTTCAATCGGCGTCATGTTGCACACCACCGCAATCATCGGATCACCGGCCTTGCCCTTGCGCACCCAGGAATAGCTTGACCCTTCGGCGTCGTTGCCGTCGATCCAGGCAAAGCCCTCTGCCCGCGTGTCGTTGACATACAAGGCCGGGTTGTCGCGGTAGACCCGGTTCAGGTCACGCACCAGAGACTGCACGCCCTTGTGTTCGGGCAGATCAAGCTGATGCCAGTCAAGGCTTTGCTTGTGGTTCCATTCCGCGCCTTGGGCAAACTCTTGCCCCATGAACAACAGCTTCTTGCCGGGATGCGCCCACATGAAGCCGTAATAGGCCCGCAGGTTGGCAAACTTTTCCCAGGCCGTGCCGGGCATTTTCGACAGCATCGACCCTTTGCCATGCACCACCTCGTCATGGCTGATCGGCAGGATGTAATTTTCCGACCACGCATAGACCAGACCGAAGGTCATCTGATGATGGTGATACTTCCGGTAGATCGGGTCTTTTTGCATGTAAGACAGGGTGTCGTTCATCCACCCCATGTTCCATTTGAAACCAAAGCCCAGCCCGCCGTCACTGACCGGACGCGACACACCGGGAAACGCAGTCGATTCCTCGGCCACCGTCATGATGCCGGGCACTTCGCCGTAGCAGATCGTGTTGGTGCGCTGCAGGACAGAGATTGCCTCGTAATTCTCGCGCCCGCCGTCCTTGTTGGGCACCCATTGGCCATCGTTCCGGCTGTAATCGCGGTACAGCATCGAGGCGACTGCATCGACGCGCAGCCCGTCGATGTGAAATTCCTCAAGCCAATACAAGGCGTTGGATATCAGGTAGTTCGACACTTCGGTGCGGCCATAGTTGTAGATCAGGGTGTTCCAGTCCTGATGAAAGCCCTCACGCGGGTCGGAGTGTTCATAAAGGGCGGTGCCATCGAACTGCCCCAGACCGTGTGCATCGCTTGGAAAGTGTCCCGGCACCCAGTCGATCAGCACACCAAGACCCTTAAGGTGGGCCGCCTCGATCAAGGCGCGAAATTCCTGCGGTGTGCCGTGGCGGATGGTGGGGGCGAACATGCCGACCGGTTGATAGCCCCACGACCCGTCAAACGGATATTCGCTGACCGGCAGCATCTCGATATGGGTAAATCCCATGTCGGCGACGTAATCGACCAATTGTTCGGCCATTTCCAGATAGGACAGCATCCGGTTGCCAGGCGCACGACGCCATGACCCCAGATGCACCTCGTAGACCGAGATCGGCGCTTCGATGTTCTGGGCAGCCTGCCGCGTCGTCATCCAAGGCCCATCGGCCCAGACCCGGGGGGAGATGTCGCGCACCACGCTGGCATTGGCGGGCGGGTGTTCGGAGCCAAAGCCGACCGGATCGGCCTTCAGCGGCATCACGGCACCGTTCGCCAGCCTGATTTCGAATTTGTAGCTGTTGCCGTCCTGCAGGCCGGGAATGAAAATCTCCCATACCCCGGTTGCACCGCGCCGCCGCATCGGGTTGCGCCGACCGTCCCAGATGTTGAAATCACCCACCACCGACACACGCTGCGCATTGGGGGCCCAGACCGCGAAATGCACGCCTGAAGCACCTTCGTGCTTGATCAGATGGGCGCCAAGCACCTGCCACATGCGCTGATGGGTGCCCTCACCCAGCAGATATTCGTCCATCTCACCCAGCACGGGGCCGAAGCGGTAGGCATCCTCAAACTCCCAATCCGACCCTTCGGATGTGGCGCGAAACCGGTAAGCGGTATTCTTGGCCAACGTTGCCTGAAACAGGCCGGGAAAGCCCGGCACACCCACAGCCTCTACTTCAACCGGTTTGGCCCCCTTGTCGGGCACCAGCAGCACCAGCTTGGCCGCACCCGGAACAAAGGCCGTGACCACCCACTCTTTACCCTTGGGATGCGGACCCAGAACCGCAAACGGATCGCCATGTCGCCCCTCAACAATCGCCAATGCTGCGCCGGAATCAAGGAGGGGTGTCATTCGTCGTCCTTTCGTCAAAGGCCCGACATCATAGCGCCGAAGGTATCGACCAGATGTCGTGCATGTAGTTGCGGATCGTGCGATCCGAAGAGAAAAAGCCTGACCGCGCCGTGTTCAGGGCGGCCATCGTGGTCCAGCGGTCGCGGTCGGCAAAGGCGGTGTCCACCTGTGCCTGTGCTTCATCATAGGCGTCGAAATCGGCCGCCACGAGGAAATAATCGTGGTGCCAGACCCGGGTCACCAACTGGTGGTAACGGTCGGCATGACCGGGTGAAAAGCGCCCCTCGGCAATCTGCTGCAACACGACCTGCAGGGCCGGGCTGGCGTCGATGGCTTTCTTGGAATGGTCGGGGTCTTCGCGCCGCTTGTTGGCCTCTTCCGTCGTCATGCCGAACAGAAAGAAGTTGTCTGCGCCGACCTCTTGCAAAATCTCGACATTGGCCCCGTCCAGCGTGCCGATGGTCGGCGCGCCGTTCATCATGAACTTCATGTTGCCGGTGCCCGACGCCTCTTTGCCCGCGGTTGAGATTTGTTCAGACAGGTCAGCCGCTGGCACCAGATGTTCGGCCATGCTGACGTTGTAATTCGGCGGATAGACGATTTTCAGCAAGTCACCCGTGACAGGGTCGGCATTGATGGTGGCCGCCACATCGTTGATAAGATGGACAATTTCCTTGGCCACCGCATAACCAGGGGCAGACTTGCCACCGAAAACCTTGACACGCGGAACATGGTTGCCCGACGGATTTTCACGCAGGCGGTTCCAGTGGGCGACAGTCTGAAGGATGTTCAGCAACTGGCGCTTGTATTCGTGGATGCGCTTGATCTGAATGTCGAACAGCGCATCCGGGTTGACGGTGATGCCGCATTGCGCCTTGATCCAACCGGCAAGCGCCACTTTGTTGACCCGCTTTGCCGCATCAAAGTCGCTGCGGAACGACTTGGTCGCAATCGCCGGTTCCAGCTCTTTCAGGCGGTCAAGATCATCCTCCCAACCTTCGCCGATCGTGCCGGTGATCAGGCCGGACAGCGGCTGATTGCACATCTTCAGCCAGCGGCGCGGGGTCACACCATTGGTCTGGTTGACGATGCGGTCGGGATGCAACCGGTTCAGTTCCGGAAAGAGTGAGGATTTGATCAGGTCGGAATGCAGACCCGACACCCCGTTCACCTTGTGCGCCATGATGAAGGCCAGTTCGCCCATCCGCACCTCGTGGTGCTTGACGATCCCAACGTAGTGCGGGCGCGACGGGTAGGCGTTCTTGTGCCACGCGTCGATGCGTTCGACGATCTGCATATGACGCGGCAACACGTTGCCAAAGGTAAAGGTCGACCACCGCTCCAACGCTTCGGGCAGCAGGGTGTGGTTTGTATAGCCCAGACAGCCTTGTGCGGTTTCAACGGCATCGTCAAACGACATATGATGTTCGTCCGACAGCAGGCGCACCAGTTCTGGCCCCGCAATCGACGGATGCGTGTCGTTCATCTGGATCGCCACGTAGTTCGGCAGCGCCTTCAGGTCGGAATGCGTGGTCAGATAGCGGCGCAGAATGTCCTGCAAGGCGGCAGAGGTCAGGAAAAACTCTTGCTTCAGGCGCAGTTCCTTGCCCTGATACGTCGTGTCATCGGGGTACAGAACGCGGCTCAGGGTGCGCGCCAAAGCCTCAGGCTCGGCGGCAGCGGTATAGTCGCCCCGGTTGAACCGCTCCAGATCGAACAAGGTTGTCGGGCGGGCCGACCACAGGCGCAGCGTGTTGGCCCACTTGCCCTGCCAGCCGATCACCGGCGTGTCGAAGGCTGACGCGTAGACCGTTTCACCCGGCACCCAGACATCGCGCCCGCTTTGTTGTTCGACCTTGCCCTTGAACGGGATGGTATAGTTGCTTTCGGGCCGTTCAAATTCCCAGGCATTGCGGTGGGTCAGCCAATCTTCTGGCTGTTCCATCTGCTGGCCGCCGACAAAGCGCTGGCGGAACAACCCGTGTTCATAGCGGATGCCGTAGCCATAAGCCGGACAGCCAAGCGTCGCCATCGACTCCATGAAACAGGCGGCCAACCGGCCAAGCCCACCATTGCCCAAAGCCGCATCCGGTTCATCTTCAACCAGTTCGCGGAAATCCTGCCCAAAGCCTGCCATCACCTCAATCGCAATGTCGCGCAGACCAAGGTTGACGGTGGCATCCTCCAACAGACGCCCGATCAGGAACTCCATCGACAGGTAGTACACCCGCTTGCGGTCTTCCGCCCAGGTCCTGCGGGTCGAGGCGAACCACGGGTCAACGATACGCTCGCGGATCGAATAAGACAGCGCCAGCCGCCAATCAAACACCGACGCGTTCGGCACATCCTTGCCAAGGGTCGAGGTCAGATGCCGCAGCACATCGGCGCGCAGGGTGGTCGGGCTCAGGCTATGGCTAAGGTCGTTCACTGTCTTGTCCACCGTTTTTTAAGTTTTCAAGCCAAGCCTACCCTGCCCTGCGGCCCCGTCAAGCAGCGAGGACGCCGGGTTCCAGCGATTCCACCCTTTCAAACCGCTTTTTTTGTTAACGCAAACATTTTGGAAAGTCTTCCCTAATTGCACGGTTTTTGAACAAACTGCACGATTCAAAGCGATTTGAAGCCGGGGCGTGACCAGCGCTGCGAAAATAAATCCAACCTCACCAATCTCCCGGCCTTCCACCGCCAATCTGCCCGAATTAGCGCCCTTACAGCAAAGCAATGCAACCCTGACGCGAAAATTGCAGCGATATCGCTGCCACATGCCGGAAATTTGTAAAGCTGTTGATCTGTCTAATCCAAGATAAGCCGTTGCAATCACGCCCTTGTCGTCTTAATTCATGCTCAGGATGCCATGGTTTGGGCCTGATCGGGCCGCAGACATGGGTGACCTTCAACAACAGGCAGAACGCCGCACACGACGACGGAGCAGTAGATGTCCACCTCCCCGACCCAGCAGCAGGGCAGCGCCCCGTTGCCCCAAGGCCAGCAACAAGGCCAGACCCCAGCCACCCCGCAGCAGGGCGCTGGCACCAAACCCGCCCCGCAGGCCCCCGTCATCCGCGATTGGGCTGCAATCTAAAGACCGGGCTGCCATTTAAAGCGGCACATCCGGGCACTCTGCGCAACCGCGCTGGTCATTCCGCATTGCCAAAACCGGGCTTGGCAGAACCGGGTTTCAGCCGCTAGGCTGACCCGCGTGACGTTTCTGACAGCTTCGGAACCCCAGATGGCCGCCATCACCACCATTCGCAACCTTGGCCCTGCCACTGCCGCGCAGCTTGCCAAGGCTGGCATCACCACAGCCGAAGACCTGCGCGATATGGGCGCGCATGAGGCGTACCGCCGCTGGCTGAATGCCGATCTGCCCGCCCATTTCATCGGCTATTACGTGCTGGTCATGGCCCTGCAGGACCGTCCGTGGAACGACTGCAACGGGGATGAGAAAAAGGCGCTGCGGGCCCGGTTCGACACGCTGAAAATCGAATGCAACGCCTCTGGCCGCAGTGAGCTTGAAGCCGCCCTGAACCTGATCGGCGTGATCGAACGCAAACCCTTGGCCGCAGCCACCGCTCGCGGCAAACCGTAGCGAACCGGGGTCCAGCAAAACTCCGCCTCCGTCACTCAGCCATTAAAAAGCCCGCAGCCATCCGACTGCGGGCTTTTCAAATCAAACGATCCGATCAGCCGACCAGTTCAAGGCCAGAAAAGAAGAACGAAATCTCACGCGCCGCAGCTTCCGGCGAATCCGACCCGTGAACAGAGTTTTCGCCCTTGGACAGCGCAAAATCCTTGCGGATCGTGCCAGCGGCAGCAGCAGCCGGATCGGTCGCGCCCATCACTTCACGGTTCTTGGCAATTGCGCCTTCGCCTTCCAGAACCTGCACGACAACCGGCTCTGACGCCATATAGGCCACCAGTTCGCCGTAAAATCCGCGCTCTTTATGCTCGGCATAAAACTCACCAGCGACGGCGGCGGTCAGATGGATGCGCTTTGAGGCGACAACCCGCAGACCGGCATCCTCGAACTTGGCAATGATCTTGCCGGTCAGATTGCGCTTGGTGGCGTCGGGTTTGATGATGGAAAGCGTGCGTTCGGTGGCCATGTCTTGACTCCTGAGGGCGGGGCGCGGAACCTGTGGCCCGCACCGTAAAGGGACGCCGCGCACCTAGCATGGGCCACGGCCCTTGAAAAGCAGCAATCAGGTTTCAGGAGGTGTCATGCCCGCATCACAGCCGCCCTTCACCTTGGTCGGCATCGACCACGTGGTGTTTCTGGTCGATGACATGGCCAAAGCGATGGCGTTTTACGCGCAGGTTCTGGGGGCCGTGCCGGGCTACACCTACCCTGCCCTGGGGATGGAGCAGGTGTGGTGCGGATCGGCGCTGATCGTGCTGTGGGACACCACCCATCCCGGTGGCGCGTCGGCTATTCCCCCCGTGCCCGGTGGCCGCAACGTCGATCACGTCTGCATCGCAACCTCTCCTTTCAGCCCCGAAGCGATGCGCCTGCATCTGGCCGCCCATAATGTGGCAATCGAGCGTGAGGCGGTGCACGGCGGTGCGCGCGGCATGGGCCACAGCTTTTACATCCGCGACCCGTTCGGCAACACGCTAGAGGTCAAAGGCCCCGCCGAATACCCCGATGGCCGCAGCCTATAGGACAAGCGGGCAGCCCAACCATCGGGCCGCCCCTGCACCACAAAAAGGCAGCCATACCGGCGATGATATTTGGCCGCATGTGATATCACAGATGAACAAAAGGTTAACTTTTTTAGACATGTATCATTAAATCAATGACTTACAGACCATAACACGCGTGTTATCGCGTCCATATCACACCCAACACCCGATCCGATCCTCCCCAACCCCGCTTGACCCCGCCCCAAAGGTCGGGCAAGGCCCTGCGCATGCTGAAAATCGAAAACATCACCTATTCCGTTGAAGGCCGCCCCTTGTTTGAGGGGGCCTCTGCCACGATTCCAACCGGCCACAAGGTCGGCATCGTCGGGCGCAACGGGGCGGGCAAGACCACGCTGTTCCGGATTATCAAGGGGGAACTTGCGCTGGAGGGCGGCTCCATCTCAATGCCCAACCGCGCCCGGATTGGCGGGGTGGCACAAGAGGTGCCGGGGTCTGACGTTTCGCTCATTGACACGGTCCTGTCGTCAGACACCGAACGCGCCGCCCTGATGGCCGAGGCGGAAACCGCTCAGGATGCCCACCGCATCGCCGACATTCAGGCCCGCTTGAACGACATTGACGCGTGGAGTGCCGAGGCCCGTGCCGCCTCAATCCTGCGCGGCCTTGGCTTTGAACCCGAAGCCCAGCGCCGCCCCTGTTCGGATTTTTCCGGCGGCTGGCGGATGCGGGTCGCGTTGGCCGGGGTCTTGTTTTCGCAACCCGATTATCTGCTGTTGGACGAGCCGACCAACTATCTCGACCTTGAAGGCGCTTTGTGGCTGGAAAGCTACCTGCAAAAGTACCCCCATACCGTCATCATCATCAGCCACGACCGGGGCCTTTTGAACCGCGCTGTCGGCGCAATCCTGCATCTGGACAGCAAAAAGCTGACCCTGTGGAACGGCCCCTACGACCAGTTCGCCCGTCAGCTTGCCGAACGCCGCGCCAATCAGGCGGCCGAGGCGCGCAAACAAGACACCCGCCGCGCCCATCTTCAAAGCTTTGTCGACCGCTTCAAAGCCAAAGCCTCCAAAGCCGCTCAAGCCCAGTCGCGGGTCAAAATGCTGGAAAAGATGACCCTGATCACCCCGCCCGAGGAGGCGCGTCAGGTGGTCTTTACCTTTCCGGAACCCGAAGAACTCGCCCCGCCGATCATCAACATGGACGCCTGCGCCGTGGGGTACGGTGGCCCGCCGATCCTGAAAAAGCTGAACCTGCGGATAGATCAGGACGACCGGATCGCATTGCTGGGCCGCAACGGGCAGGGCAAATCCACCCTGTCCAAACTGCTGGCCGGTAAGCTTGCCGCCTCTGATGGCAAGATCACCCGGTCCTCAAAACTGCGGATCGGCTATTTCGCGCAGCATCAGGTTGATGAACTTGTCATCGACGAAAACCCCCTGCAACACATTCAGCGCGTCAAACCTTTGGAACAGCAGGCCCGGCTGCGCGCCCGTCTGGCAGGCTTTGGCCTTGGCCCCGATCAGGCCGAAACTGCCGTGGGCCGTCTGTCGGGCGGCCAGAAAGCGCGCCTGTCGCTGTTGCTTGCGACCATCGAGGCCCCGCATCTGTTGATCCTTGACGAACCGACCAACCACCTTGACATCGAAAGCCGTGAGGCGCTGGTCGAGGCGTTGACGGCCTACAAAGGCGCCGTCGTTCTGGTCAGCCACGACATGCACCTTCTGGGCTTGGTCGCCGACCGGCTTTGGCTGGTCAAGAACGGCGCGGTCATCCCCTATACCGACGATCTGGAAGCCTACCGCCGCCAGCTTCTGGCCGGGGACGAGGCGGAAAAGCCAGCCCCCAAAGCCGTCGAAAAGCCGAAGAAACTCAGCCGCGACGACATTCTGACCCTGCGCGCCGAGGTGCGCAAATCCGAAGAGCGGCTGCAAAAGATCAACGACATGCGCGACAAGCTGGCCAAGAAGCTGGCTGATCCGGAATTGTACGAGGCGTCACGCATCGGCGAGCTGGAAACCTGGAACCGCAAATACGCCGAGGTGATGGAGGCGCTGGACCGCGCCGAAGCGATGTGGCTCGCGGCAACCGAAAAGCTTGAGACAGCGCAGGCGGCGTGACCTTTGGCTGTGACTCACTGGCTTTGACAAACAGTTTTCACACGTTGTCGTTGCGACACGGGCCGTGACACACAGCTTGCCTGTGACGCGTCGTTGAAAGCGTAACCCTCTGCACCGGCTTGCGCCAAAAGAAACGGCGACCCGGGGCGGTGCTCTCCATCGCCCGGCGTTTGGCCTGACGCTCCCCGTTAGCAGCCATTGACCGGGGCCTGCAAAACCCCGACTGTAGCGCCATGAACCCGTTCTGGATCACCGCTTTTGCCACCCTGTTCGTGGTCATCGACCCGCCCGGTCTGGTGCCTTTGTACATTGCCCTGACCCACGGGATGGAACCTGAACTGCGCACCGCCATGGCGCGGCGGGCTTGTCTGAGCGCGTTTTTTCTCCTGACCCTGTTCGGTCTGGCGGGTGAGGCGTTGCTGGGCTTCATTGGCATATCGCTTTCGGCGTTCCGCATCGCAGGCGGGATGCTGCTCTTCATCACCGCCCTCGACATGCTGTTTGAACGCCGCACCCAGCGGCGTGAGGGGCAGCATGCCGATCCGGACCATGACCCTTCGGTGTTTCCTCTGGCCACGCCGCTGATCGCCGGGCCGGGGGCAATCGCCTCGATGATCCTGCTGATGGGCCAGGCCGGACCGGAGTGGAGCGCGAAGCTGGCTGTTCTGGGTTTGATGGCGGCCATGATGGTGGCGACCTTTCTATTCCTGCTCGCCGCGCCGCCGATTGAAAAGCTGCTGGGCCGCACCGGAACCATTGTGATCACCCGGCTGTTGGGCATGCTGCTGGCTGCCCTTGCCGTGCAGTTCGTCATCGACGGCATCAAGGGCACCGGGATGATGGGGCTTGCCGGCTGATGCCTGACGATACGGTGATGCGTCTGTTGTATCTGGCCCTGCTGGTCGCGGCTTTGTCAGGCTGGGCGATTGTAGAGTTGCGCAAGGGGCTGGGGCGCACGGTCAAGATGGTGCTGGGCTGGGGCCTGATCTTTCTGGGCATGATGGCGGTCTATGGCCTTTGGGGCGACATCACGCGCGGCATGAAGCCTGTGCAGCAGGTCGGCGCGGGCGAGGTGACCCTGCCCCGCGCCGATGATGGCCACTATTACGCGCAGGTCGCGGTGAACGGTGTCACGGTTGAATTCATGGTCGACACCGGAGCCTCGGACGTGGTGCTTAGCCCGCAGGATGCCAGAAAGGTCGGTATTGATCCGCAGGGTCTGGTCTATATGGGGCAAGCCTCAACCGCGAACGGCATGGTGCGCACCGCCCGGGTCGCCCTGCCCGATGTCAGCTTTGGCCCGTTTCATGAGCCGAGCCTTGGGGCTTCGGTGAATGAGGCGGCGATGGATGTGTCGTTGCTGGGCATGTCGTATCTGGGCCAGTTCCAGATCAGCATTGCGGGCGATCAGATGGTGCTGCGGCGTTAAGCGCTGTCGACGGCCAGCCAATCCGCGACGCTTTGCGCCAAAGGGCGGAAATAGGCGATGATGCGGCCTTCGGGGGGTGCGGTGGCACCATCAGCCCAAGGGGCCACACCGTGCAGGGTCATGCGGTGCAGCAAGGTCGCCTGACCGGGACGCACGGGAACCTCGATCCGGCGGCACAGGCGGAAGACGTCCCGCCGGGCAGCGGTGTAAACCTCGGTCAGGTCTACCGCATCCAGATCGCCCTGAAGGTCGCCAAGCGCTGCCCGAAACGCCGCTCCCATGATAAGATGACTGCCCTGCCACACCACCAAGGGCGAGGCGCCCGCATCATGTTCGTTCAGCGCAAGGCCCAAAATCCAGGCATGCGGCTCTTTGATCATGCGGCGGCGGTCAGGGCCGACGGGCAGCAAGCCGTCCACATGGGCCGCATCACGGCTGCGCCGGAAGGTCTGGGCGGCGGGGCTTTCTTCGGGCGATGGCTGCGGATAGCCCGGATGCACGGTGGAAAGTTGCGCCTTGTGCAAGGCTTCGGGCGTCAGCCCCAGATCGTCCCATGGCAGGTCAACGCCGCCAACCCGCCCCGAAGCATCATTCTCCAACAAATCCAGCCCGACAGCCCAGGTGCCGCCACAGCGCAGCGGATCGTCCGACGCAGCAAGGGCGGCTTGTGCCACGGGCAGAGCTGCCTTGGACCACGCCAACAGGCCCGGCGTTGGCCCGATCCTGCGCCAGCCTACAGCCCAGCCGGTCACCAGCCCACAGCCTTGCGCAGCATGTTCGCGCCGACCAGCGTGATAAAGATCGCAAAGGCGCGTTTCAGCGGCTTTGGGTCCATCGAATGCGCCAGCCTGACCCCGTACGGCGTGGTCAGCAATGTCATCGGAATGATCACCACAAAGGCGGGCAGGCTGACCGCACCGATCGACAAGGGCGGTGCATCGGGCACGTGCAGGAACAAA
>JBBRKS010000116.1:0-12460 GCA_038231775.1 Rhodobacterales bacterium
ATCTTCTGCGTCCTCGCCTACAGCCCAAGTTTACATCACCTGTGGTTCCGCTTACTCTGGTCATCGTCAAGGGGCGAGGGGCGATCGGACGCATGGGTCTGTCGAATACCCGCAGTTCCGTTGCAGGTCAGGAGTGTTCAATGGTTGGTTTTCTCGCCCGACTAGGGTTTTCGGTCACGCGGCTTGCCGCAGGTCTTGCCACACTTGCGCTGGTGTCGGCTTGCGAAACCGGGGTCGGTCCAACCAACGCGACCGGAGCGTACAACGGCACGCCTGTCGCCGTGGCGCTGTTGGTGCCGTCAGGGTCGGGTGAGGCGACCGATGACCTGATCGCCAAGGGATTGGAAAACGCGGCACGCATGGCGATTGCCGATCTGGGCGACGTCAAGATTGACCTGCGGGTCTATTCGACCGCCGCAGACGCCGATACAGCCGCCGCCATGGCATCAAAAGCTGTGGACGATGGCGCAAAGATCATCCTTGGCCCGTTTTATGGGCTAGAGGCGAACAAGGCCGGCGCTGCCGTCGCCGGTCGCGGCGTCGACGTGCTGGCCTTCTCGAACAACCCTGCCATCGCGGGGGGCAACGTCTTCATCCTTGGCCAGACTTTTGACAACACGGCCAGCCGTCTGGCATCGTACGCCGTCGCCAAGGGCCTGACCCGGATCATGATCGTGTCAGACCAGAACGGCGCCGGTGAGGCCGGTAAATCCGCCATTCAGTCGGCCATCACATCGGCGGGGGGCACCGTGGCCGCCGTCGGCAGTTATGAGTTCAGCCAGAACGGCATCGTGCAAGCGGTCACCGCCATTGCCGACTCGGCGAAGTCTTCCGGCGCGCAGGCGGTCTTTCTGACAGCGGATACCGGTGGAGCCTTGCCACTGTTGACCCAGCTTTTGATGGAAAACGGCATCGACCCGGTGGCCTTGCAATACATCGGCCTGACCCGTTGGGACATTCCGTCCGCCAACCTGACCCAACCTGGCGTGCAGGGCGGATGGTTTGCGATGCCCGACCCCGGCCTTGCCCAGCAGTTTCTGGCCCGCTACCAGTCCGCGACCGGCGCTGCCCCGCATGCGACGGCCGGTCTGGCCTATGATGGGATGGCAGCCATCGGGGCGCTGATCAAGCAAGGCGGTCCTGAGGCGTTGACAGCCACCGGCCTGACGCAGGGCGCGGGCTTTGTCGGGGTCAACGGCATCTTCCGCTTTCTGCCAAGTGGCATGAACCAGCGCGGCCTAGCCGTTGCCCAGATCGTCAACCAACAGGTCACGATCATCGACCCCGCCCCGCGTGCCTTTGGCGGTGCCGGGTACTAAGGTGAACGCGGTCGAACCGGGCGCTTTGCAGGCGGTAGAACAGCGGTCAGAACCGTTGCTTCTGCCGCCTGACGCCGTTCTGGACCTGCCGGGCCTGCGCCCCTTGATCGCTGCAGCCTGTGCCGGAAAACCTGATGCCCGGGCCGCCCGGGCAAAGGTTGCCCAAATCCTGACTGAGGCCAAATCGGCCGCCAATGCCACCCTGCAACAGGCTTTTGCCACCGACCCGCGCAACGCGCTGCCGCTGATCCGCTCACAATCCCAAATGACCGACGGCCTTTTGCTTTTGGCGTTCGAGGCGGCGCAGGCGCTGCATCCGCTGCCTGTTCCAAGCGACGCCGAGCGCTTGTGCGTTGTGGCTGTCGGTGGTTATGGCCGGTCCGAAATGGCGCCGCATTCCGACGTAGACCTTCTTTTCCTGTACCCGTGGAAGATGACGCCGCGCGCGGAAAGCGTGATCGAGACCCTGCTATACATCTTGTGGGACCTGAAGCTGAAAGTCGGCCATTCCAGCCGCACCGTAAAAGACTGCATCCGGCTGGGTCGTGAGGATATCACCATCCGCACCGCCCTTTTGGAACACCGCTATCTGACCGGCGACCGGGCGTTGGCGTCGGAACTGGATGACAAGTTGTGGTCAGAGTTGTTTCGCAACACCGGACGCGAATTCATCGAGGCCAAGCTTGCCGAACGGACTCAACGCCACAAACGTCAGGGCGGGCAGCGCTATGTCCTTGAACCCAATGTGAAAGAGGCAAAGGGCGGCTTGCGCGATCTGCAGACGTTGTACTGGATCGGCAAATACCTGCACCGGGTTTCCTCAACTGAAGGTTTGGTTGCGGCGGGCCTTTTGACGGCCGATGAATTCGCAATTTTCCGCCGGGCCGAGAACTTCCTTTGGGCAGCGCGCTGCCATCTGCACTACATCGCCAAACGCGCCACCGACCAGTTGACCTTCGACCTGCAGGTCGAAGTGGCCGAACGGATGAACTACCGCGACTCTGGTGGGCGGCGGGCGGTTGAACACTTCATGCAGGATTATTTTCGCCATGCCACAAGGGTCGGCGAACTGACCCGCATCTTTCTGACCGAACTTGAAGCCCGCCACGCCAAGCCCGAGGCGCGTATCATCGGCTTTCTAAGCCGCCGCAAGGTGGCTGCCGGGTTCAAGGTGGTTCAAGGTCGGCTGGACGTGGTCGATGCGAAGAAATTCCTGACCGACCCGCTGAATATGCTGCGGGTTTTCGAAGAGGCGTTGCGCACCGGCTACCTGCTGCACCCCAACGTCATGCGGCTTTTGGCGTCAAATCTGGCGCTGATTGACGAACACATGCGCGAAAATCCGGCTGCAGCCAAGGTTTTCCTCAGCCTGCTGCTGGATCACGGCAACCCCGAACGCCCCTTGCGGCGGATGAACGAACTGGGGGTGCTGTCGGCCTTTATTCCGGAATTTGAAAACATCGTCGCGATGATGCAGTTCAACGTCTACCACCATTACACGGTGGACGAGCACATCATCCAATGCGTGTCCTGCCTTGCGCAGATCGAACGCGGCGAACTGGTCGAGGAATTGCCGGTCGCCTCTGGCATCCTGAAGGCCGGGGTGAACCGCAAGGTGATCTATATGGCGCTGTTGCTGCACGATATCGGCAAGGGGCGGCCAGAGGATCACTCGATTATCGGGGCGCAACTGGCGCGGCGGATTTGCCCCCGGATGGGCCTGACCGCCGAAGAGACAGAAACTGTGGAATGGCTGGTGCGCTATCACCTCTTGATGTCGGACATGGCGCAAAAGCGCGATGTCGGTGACCCGCGCACGGTGCGCGACTTTGCCAAGGCGGTGGAAACCCGCAAGCGGCTGGATTTGCTGACCGTTCTGACCGTCTGCGACATTCGCGGTGTGGGTCCGGGCACTTGGAACAACTGGAAGGCCATGCTGCTGCGCCAGTTGTACAGCCAGACCGCCGAGGCTTTGGAGAACGGCCTTGAAACCGTTAGCCGCGAACGCGCGGTCGAAGACAGCCGTGCCGCCCTGCGTCTGCGGTTGGGCGATTGGGCGGCAGAAGACGTCAAACGCGAAACCTCGCGCCACTACGATCCCTATTGGCAGGGCCTTAGCACCGACACGCAAGAGGCCTTTGCCCGCCTGCTGCTGGGCCTGAAGAACGATGAGATTCGCATCGACCTGCACCCCGAACCGACCCGTGACGCGACGCGCGCATGCTTTGCGCTGGCTGACCATCCCGGAATCTTCTCACGCCTTGCCGGGGCTTTGGCTTTGGTGGGCGCCAATGTGGTCGATGCGCGCACCTATACCTCAAAAGACGGCTACGCGACTGCCGTGTTCTGGATTCAGGATATCGAGGGGCATCCTTACGAAGTGTCCCGCCTGAACCGTTTGCGGGCGATGATCGACAAGACGTTGAAAGGCGAGGTGCGGCCCCGCACCGCCCTTGCAGACCGTGACAAGGTCAAAAAGCGTGAGCGCGAGTTTCGCTTTCCAACCCATGTCACCTTCGACAACGAAGGGTCAGAGATTTACACGATCATCGAGGTTGATACCCGCGACAGGCCCGGTTTGCTGTACGATCTGACCCGGACGCTGGCGGCCAACAACATCTACATTGCCTCTGCCGTGATTGCGACCTACGGCGCGCAGGTGGTTGACGCCTTTTACGTCAAGGACATGTTCGGGTTGAAACTGCACACCAAGACCCGGCAGGAAAGTCTGGACCGCAAGCTGCGGCAGGCCATCGCCGAAGGCACCGAACGGGCGCAGGGGTAAAATGCAACCAAGATCGCTTGTCCGCAACATCCTGACCGTCGGGGGATGGACGCTGGTGTCACGCGGCACCGGCTTTGCCCGCGATGTGATGATGGCCGCCTATCTGGGCACCGGCCCGGTCGCCGAGGCGTTTCTGGTCGCCTTTTCCCTCCCCAACATGTTTCGCAGGTTCTTTGCCGAGGGGGCGTTCAACATGGCCTTCGTGCCGATGTTCGCCAAAAAGCTTGAGGGCGGCGAGGATGCCGTAGGCTTTGCCCGCGACGCGTGGAACGGCATGGTCACGATTTTGCTGGCCTTCACCGTCATCGGCACGATTGCCATGCCGTTTCTGGTCTGGGCGATGGCGTCTGGCTTTGTCGGACAGCGGTTTGATCTGGCGGTAGAGTTCGGGCAGATCTCGTTTTCTTACATCCTGTTCATCTCGCTGGTGGCGTTACTGTCCGGCATTCTGACCACGCACGGCCATTTTTCCGAGGCGTCGTTTGTGCCGGTATTGATGAACCTGGTGTTCATCGTGGCCATGTGGCTGGCGGTCTGGGCTGGATGGGACATGGGGCTGACCCTGTCGTGGACGGTGCCCTTGACCGGGGTGGCGCAGTTGGCCTTCACATGGGTATCGGCCAGAAAGATCGGCTATTCGTTCACCTACGGCATCCCGCGCTGGACCGCCGATCTGAAACGGCTGGCGATCATCGCGGGGCCTGCGGTTCTGGCCGGCGGCGTGGTGCAGATCAACCTGCTGGTCGGTCGTCAGGTTGCAAGCTTTACCGAGGGCGCTGTGGCCTGGCTGACCTATGCCGACCGGCTGTACCAACTGCCATTGGGCGTTGTGGGCATTGCCATCGGCACCGTCCTGTTGCCCGACCTGTCACGCCGCCTGCGCGCGGGTGATGGCGAAGGCGGGCGCGCCTCGCTTAACCGGGGGGCAGAGTTTGCGCTGGCGATGACGCTGCCTGCCGCCGTGGCACTGGTTGTCATCGCAGAGCCCTTATGTTCAGTGCTGTATCAACGCGGTGCCTTCACCAGTGCCGACACCAAAGCCACGGCGATCGTGCTGGCGATTTACGGGGTGGGTCTGCCCGCTTTCGTGCTGCACAAGGTCCTGCAACCGTTGTTTTATGCGCGTGAGGACACGCGCAGCCCGTTCCTGTTCGCGCTGTTTTCCATGTTGACCAATGTGGTGCTGGCGGTCGGCCTGTTGCCCTATATCGGCTTTTCGGCAGCGGCTTGGGCCACGACCCTGTCTGGCTGGGTCATGGTCTGGCAATTGTGGCGCGGGTCGCGCCGCATGGGGCAAGAGGCGCAGTTCGATGACCGTTTCAAGCAACGCCTGCCGCGGATCGTGGCAGCGTCGGCGTTCATGGGGGTGGTTCTTTGGGGGGCTGCGTGGGTCCTGACGCCTTACCTGCACCTGCCCCATTGGCGCTATTTCGCACTTTTGGCGCTGTGTGCCGCTGGCATCGTCAGCTATTTTGGCAGCGGCACGGTCTTTGGGGCCTTCCGACTGGCCGACTTTGCCGCACTGCGACGGCGCAGCGCCTGAAAAGGTTCAGCGCGCCCTGATCCTGTTCAGCACCCTGCGCCACCCCCCCGGGCTTACGGCGAACGACATCAGGAATCCGGTCAGAAACCCCGCCATCTCTGCCGTCCAGTCCCAACCCGGACCCTGCTGGATTCCGTAAGAGATCAAGGCATAAAGGCCAAAGGCAATGCGAAAGGCCAACAGAAAGCCGATCAACTGAAAGGCACGCAGACGCCCGGTGCCGGCTCCTTCCATCTGCATCCATTTTAAGTAGGTGAACGCCCCGATCAGGCCATAAACCGGCGGATAGCCTCCGATGAGGCCGACATGAGTGTACGGAATGGCGGTATAGGCCAAAGCGGCGACCAGCGACGACGCGAGAAACACTGCCAGAACCGCCCACCAGCGAAACACCTCACCGACGAACTTGCTGAGGGCAAGCAGGATCACGATGACAAACACCGCCTGCGTCAGGTCGGTGTTCACAAGCGCATAGGTAAAGGGCCGGTACAGGCCATCCAGCGGAAACTGCTGCACGATCAGCATCTGGCGCAGGTAATCCGGCGAAAAGGCAAAGTCCTGAATCGCCTGACTGCGCCAGCCTATCCCGGCAGGCCCGCCGACGATGCCGTTTTCGGCCGCGTTCAGAACGACCTCCATCGCGATCATCGGCAAGGCCAGCACCCAGGTCACGGCGGGCAGCGGGTTGATCGGCGCTTCGTTATAGTCCTGCATGGTGCCTCGCTGCGGGCTTTGATTGACGCCCGTTGGCTGCACAGATAAGGCGAAGCGTCGCTTTTAGCCAGATGGAGCCATCATGTCAGAGCCGGTCCAAACGCCTCAGACTGCGCCTGCCGCTTTCCCCACCCGCATCTTCTCGGGCATCCAGCCTTCGGGCGGGTTGACCCTTGGCAATTACCTTGGCGCGTTGAAGCGCTTTGTGGAAAAGCAGGATGAGGGGATCGAGACGATCTATTGCCTTGTCGACATGCACGCCATCACCGTCTGGCAAGACCCCGTCCGCCTGCGCCACCAAACGCGTGAGGCGGCGGCGGGCTTTATCGCGGCTGGAATTGATCCTGTGCGGTCGATCCTGTTCAACCAATCGCAGGTGACCGCCCATGCCGAACTGGCGTGGATTTTCAACTGCATCGCCCGCATGGGCTGGATGAGCCGGATGACACAGTGGAAGGACAAGACCGCCGGCAAGAATGCCGAAGCGGAAAGCCTTGGCCTGTTCGCCTACCCGTCCTTGATGGCCGCCGACATCATGGCCTATAAGGCCACCCATGTCCCGGTGGGTGAGGATCAAAAGCAGCATCTGGAACTGTGCCGTGACATTGCGATGAAGTTCAACCACGACTACAAGGTTGATTTCTTTCCCATCGTGGAACCCATCATCGAAGGTGCCGCGACCCGTGTGATGAGCCTTCGGGACGGCACAAAGAAGATGTCCAAATCCGATCCGTCCGACCAAAGCCGGATCAACCTGACCGATGACGCCGACACGATCTCTAAAAAGATCCGCAAGGCCAAGACCGACATGGACCCGCTGCCCGATCATCTGGATGGGCTGAAAGACCGACCGGAGGCGAAAAATCTGGTCAACATCTATGCGGCTTTGGCCGGACATTCTCCGGCGCAGGTGATCCGCGACCATGCGGGGGCCCAGTTTGGTACGTTCAAACCCGCACTTGCGGACCTTGCGGTGGCCAAGCTGTCACCGATCACAGGCGAAATGAACCGCCTGATGAAAGACCCCGCCGAGATCGACCGGATTCTGGGCGCAGGTGCCGTGCGCGCCGATGCCTTGGCCCGTCCGATCCTTGCGCAAGTGTATGATATCATCGGGATGATCCGCTCGCGTCCTTTTTAGGGCCGGGAATCGGACGGTTCAAAGGCGGGGCAATTTGGTGTGCGGTGGGGCTTTGTTCGCCATGGCTTTCTGCGTGGTAAGTCCGGACGGGTTTCCTGAAGGGCGCTTTCGCGGGTCGCCTGACAGCGCGCGAAGCTTGCGATTGGGGCACGCTTGAAAACCCACGTCACGGAATCGATTCAAACCCCGGCCATAGTCATCGGCGGAAGGTTGCTTGCCTCTCTCCCCGGGCGCCCGCGTCTGTCCCCGCAGCTGGGCCTTCAGAATTCCCGGGCTGCGCCCCTGAACCCCTGCCGGGTCAGGGGCGCCCTTTTTTCCGCCTGTGCACTGCGCTATTTGCAGCGGCGATCCGCCAAGCCCCCCATCAGGATGCTTTCCCCGGGCAGCGTCGGCTGTTTAACTGCACCGGGCAAGCGGGGAGAAGACGCATGACGATAACGACGCAAGGCGGGGCGGTACGGACCTATTTTGAGGGGCGCTGGCACGATGCCGATGTTGCTGTGATGCGGGCGTCTGACCATGGCATCTGGCAAGGCTCGTCAGTCTTTGACGGTGCCAGACGGTTTGACGGTCTCGTGCCTGATCTGGACCAGCATTGCGCCCGGGTGAACCGGTCTGCCGAGGCGCTAATGATCACGCCAACCTGCGAGACCGCCGACATGATCGCCATCCTCCGCGAGGGTCTGGCCGATTTCGCGCCGGGCCGCGCGGTCTATATCCGGCCGATGTACTGGGCGCTGCACGGGTCTGACCTTGGCGTGTCTCCGCAGGCCGGGGCCACAGGTTTCGCCATAGCGCTTGAGGAATGCGCCATGCCCAGCCCCGCATTTGCGACCACCCTGACCCGCACCCGGTTCCGCAGGCCGGTGCTGGAGGACAACGTCTGCAATGCGAAAGCCGGCTGTCTTTACCCCAACAACGCCCGGATGCTGGCCGAGGCAAATGCCAAGGGGTTTGGAAATGCACTGGTCGCCGATGCTTTGGGCAATCTGGCCGAAAGTGCGACGGCGAATGTCTTTCTGGTGCGTGACGGGGTGGTCTTTACGCCAGTCGGCAATGGTACCTTCCTGTCGGGCATCACCCGCGCCCGCCACATCGCCAACTTGCGCGCCGATGGGGTTGAAGTGGTCGAAACCGTGCTGACGTTTGAAGACGCACACCGGGCCGATGAAATCTTCCTGTCGGGCAATTTCGCCAAGGTGACGGCGGTGGCAGAGTTTGACGGCACCCTGTATCCGGACCGGCCGATGACAGCACGGGCGCGGGCGCTCTATATGGATTGGGCTGCTGGCACGCGGCTTTGACCGGGGTGCGAAGCGGGCACCAGCCCCCGCACGCGACCCAAAGCCGGGGCCAGCCCCCGCACCCCCGGAATATTTATCCCAATATGAAAGGGGCGGGGCAGCTTGTGTTGAGGGGCCTTGCTGGGCGATAAGGGCCGCGAAGGAGAACCGTCATGCGCAAGTTTCTGGTCGTGCTGGATGACACGAAAGAATGCCTGAATGCGATGCGATTTGCCGCGCTGCGGGCCGCACATACCAGCGGCGGGGTGCAGATTCTGTCGATCATCCCGCCCGAAGAATTTCAGCACTGGATGGGTGTCGCCGATCTGATGCGGGCCGAAGCCCGGGAGCGGATCGAAGCACATTTTGAGGTTTTCGCCAAATGGATGCGCGACCGGCAGGGCATCAACCCAGAGCTTGTGATCCGCGAGGGCGATCCTGTCGCCGAGATTTTGGCGCAAGTTCGTGAAGACCCTCAGGTCGGCGTGCTGGTCCTGGGGGCAAGCCATGACAAATCGGGCCCCGGCCCGCTGGTGACCGCCCTGACCCGCAGTGCCGGGACTTTGCCGGTGCCGATCACGATCGTTCCGGGCGATATGAGCAAGGAACGGCTGGAAAGTATCACCTGAAAACTGGACATTTCATGTGTGATATCTGATGATAACGCACGTGTTATACCTATTAATTATTTGATTTTGAACGATTTCAAAAATTTTATTAACCTTTTGTCAACCTTTGGCACGTCCTTTGCAGCGCCGGTTTGCGCCGTCCCCCTTTTTGCAGACTCGCGCATCTTGGGTGCGGCATAAAGGATGCGGGCAAACGCCGTGTCCGACTTTAAGCTTGCAAAACTGCCGCAGGTCATGTGCCGGGCCTTGCCAATCTCATGTCTTACCTTGAAAGGCGCGCCGCTTCGCCGCAGATGTTTCGCAGCCCGATCCTAGGTTTGGAATCGTTCCAACCTTGACTTGGGCCGCCCCGAGGCGCATATCCGACAGGAATAGTCAGGAGTTGCCCCATGTTCATCCAGACCGAATCCACGCCCAACCCGGCGACGCTGAAATTCCTGCCCGGTCTGGCCGTGCTGGAAATGGGCACCGCCGATTTTCCGAATGCCGACTCCTCGGTCAAGTCGCCGTTGGCCAAGCGGATCTTTGCAGTCTCTGGTGTGACGGGTGTGTTCTTTGGCACCGATTTCGTCACAGTCACCAAGGCGGACGGCATCGACTGGCAGCACATCAAGCCCGCGATTCTGGGCGCGATCATGGAGCATTACCAGTCCGGTGCAGCCGTGATCGAAGGCGAACAGGCGGCAGCCCATGTCGCCACCGATGGCCCGGACGGTGCAATCATCAACCAGATCAAAGAACTGCTGGACACTCGCGTGCGCCCGGCTGTGGCGCAGGATGGCGGCGACATCACCTTCCACGGCTTTGACCGCGGTGTGGTTTATCTGCACATGAAGGGCGCCTGCGCGGGGTGCCCGTCGTCCACTCTGACGCTGAAAATGGGGATCGAGAACCTGCTGCGCCACTATATCCCAGAGGTCACCGAGGTGCGCCCTGTTGCCGCCTGACGCTTTGGTTTTGGCATTCGACACATCGGCGGCACATTGTGCCGCCGCTTTGTTATCGGGCGACCGGGTTCTGGCCGAGCGTGTCGAGCCGATGGAAAAGGGGCAAGCTGAACGCCTGATGCCGATGCTGGAGGAGATGCTGGCTGATACCGGCAAGGCATGGCGCGATCTGACCTGCATCGGCGTCGGCACCGGGCCGGGCAATTTCACCGGCGTGCGGATTTCTGTCGCTGCGGCGCGGGGGCTGGCCTTGGGACTAGGCATTCCCGCCGTTGGGGTTTCGACGCTTGAGGCGCAGGCGTTCGGGACAAACGGGATGGTGATCTGTAGCCTCGATGCCCGCAAAGGGGCGCTTTACGTGCAGGTCTTTCGTCCGGACGGAGCGGCGGTTGTGTGCGATTTGGCGAGTCTGCCAGACATACCGGGGCTGACCGATGACTCCAACCAGCGCGGGATTTCCGGGCTGCCGCTGATGACCAACCCGTCCATAAGTGCCGCCGGTGCGACCTCGATCTGCATCGGCTTTGCCTCTGACCAGATCGCCGCGCACTATGCGTGCCGGGTTGCAGAACCGGCTTTTGGCCTGACCGAAGCCATCGCCCGCATCGCCTTGCTGCGCCGAAACGAGGCCCCGCGCCCCGCGCCGTTCTATTTGCGCGGTGCCGATGCGGCGCCCTCGTCTGATCCGCCGCCGGTGATATTGCCGTGACGCCTGCCGAAATGGCGCGCCTGCATGCGGCGAGTTTTAGCCTGCCTGCGCCGTGGTCAGAGGCGGAAATCACAGCGACTTTGGCGGGGCCGTTCAGCTTTGCCCTGACCCGCCCATCTGGCTTTCTGCTGGGGCAGGTTGTGGCCGATGAGGCAGAATTGCTGACCGTCGCCGTCGATCCGCAGGCCCGCCGACAGGGCACAGGTCGCGCTTTGGTCGATGCGTTTCTGGCTGAGGCCAGGGTGCGCGGCGCTGTGACAGCCTTTCTGGAGGTGGCAGAAACCAACACCGCCGCCCGCCGTGTCTATAGCGCAGCCGGGTTCAGCCAGACTGGGCGCCGCAAGGGGTACTACCGTGGCCACGGGCTGGTGGTGGACGCGGTCCTGATGGGCCGCAGTCTGTAACCCTACGGCTTGTCGCTGTGATAGAAAAATCCACGGGGGGATTGGGGGGCAGCCGAGCCAGCCGGGTCCGCGGAGGGTTGCGCGCCGCCTAAACCTTGATCAGATGATCAAATATCAAACAACGGCCCCGCAGATTCCTGTTGACCGCCCCTGCCCCATCAGCCCTAAATCAGCCACGACCGCCCGCCGCAGACTTGCTTGAGTCTGCCGGCCAGAAGGCACAATTTTTGACAACCGGGAGAAAGACATGACCCTGATGAAACGACTGCTGGGCGCTTCGGCTGTTCTGGCACTGACAGCGGTTTCCGCTTTGGCGGAACCGGCGATCATCTATGACGTCGGCGGCAAGAACGACAAATCCTTCAACGAAGCCGCCTTCAATGGGGCAGAGCGTTGGGCCAAGGAAACCGGCGGCACCTACAAAGAGCTGGAAATGCAGAACGAAGCGCAACGTGAGCAGGCGCTGCGTCAGTTGGCCGAATCCGGTGCCAACCCGATCGTGATGACCGGCTTTGCCTTTGGCGATGCCCTGACGACGGTGGCTGCTGACTATCCGGACACCAAGTTCGCCATCATCGACATGGTGGTCGATGCGCCCAACGTGAAATCGGTCGTCTTCACCGAGGATCAGGGCAGCTATCTGGCTGGCGTGATGGCGGCAATGGCCTCAAAATCCGGGGTTGTCGGCTTTATCGGCGGCATGGACATTCCCTTGATCCGCCGCTTTGGCTGTGGCTATGCGCAGGGTGTCAAGTCTGTGAAGCCGGATGCGACCGTGATCCTGAACATGACGGGCACCGATGGTTCGGCGTGGAACAACCCGGTCAAGGGTGGTGAGATTGCCAAGTCGCAGATGGCGCAGAAGGCTGACGTGATCTATGCGGCGGCTGGTGGTACGGGCGTGGGCGTTCTGCAGGCAGCGGCGGATGGCGGCATCCTGTCGATCGGCGTGGACAGCGACCAGAACTATCTGCACCCCGGCCAGG
>JBBRKS010000117.1:0-12401 GCA_038231775.1 Rhodobacterales bacterium
CCCGCTACGACAGATGTCCCAAGGTCTTCCTCTCAGCCGTAGCCCTCGCCGCAGTCGTCATGTTCTGGCTATGACCCGAGAACGAGTCCTGACCCTAAGTCAGTATTCGGAACGCGGTGGAGTATGCCAACACCTGCTCTCGTCCACGGCTTGGAGCTTTCGGCGGCGGCGGGCATGTCATCGACCTCGGCTGGCACCTGACGGTCAGGGCAAGGCAGGTGTCGCAACGCCGCGTCGGGCCATGAGTCACCTCCTTGGCAATGCCGTCAGGTTAAGCCCGTGTGACGAACGGCCTGTGGCCACAACACCGCGCTACCGACCAGTAGAAAGCCGGCTGGCACGAAAAAGAACCCAAGGTGCAGGATCCAAAGCAAAGGCTCGCTCAGGGTCCTCGCCCATGACCAACGCGCCAGGCGCCAAAGGTTGGCAAGTCCGGCGATCAGGCAAGCGATGCCCGTGACTTTGTTATCTGGCAGCACAACCCAACCGACCAACGCCGCCATACTCAGGCCCAAGCTGACGAAATCACCGCGCCCAAGCGGGGCTGGCAAGGGGCCCGACGCCCTTTTTGCCAGCCAGTTGCGGGTAAAGCTGGGCACGACGCGCCCTCCGATCAGTGCAATCAGCATCACCGCCACGGCGACCCCGCCTCGGGTGGCGATCCCGTCTGCGACGTTCTCTCCCTGCGCAGCCTGCCAGTGAAAGACCCCGTTCATTGCGATGAAAAGCCCAAGCAAACCAATGACCTTCAGATTGCGCCAGTTCTTCCCGGCCACAATCTCGCGCAGCAGGGCAATCGCCAGCACGGTATGAAACGACAGATCGCCGATCGCGACGGCAAGCGGCGGCAGCATCGCCGAAAGCGCCACAACCAGTCGCCCGATCAGCCACAAGACAACCAGAACCGCCAGTGGCCAGCCGACAATCGGCAACCGTCCGGTCCAATTCGGCACCGAGGTCAGAAGGAACCCGCCCATCACGGCGCCAAGATAGCCCCACACAAACTCATGCGCGTGCCAGGCGATTGGATCGAACGCCGTCGGCAGAGCCAGAATCCCGCTGAGCAACCCGATCCACATCACCATGGCCAGCGCGGCCCAAAGCCCGGCGGCGAAAAACAGCGGGCGAAACCCGTAACTCAGCACCGCAGGTCCGTTCCATGCCCGCATCCGTTCGGAGGAGGTCGCCATTATCCGGCCTCTGGCAGTAAGATGCCATCCTCGGTGGCGATGGCCGTCATCGCAATATCATGCGGTTGGGGGAAGATCGTGGCGATGCGGCTTGCGGCAAGGCCGATGCCGATGGCCCGCGCCGCTGGCCCGAGTGCAGCGAGTGTGCGATCAAAATAGCCGCCGCCATAGCCCAACCGGTAGCAGCCTGCATCATGCCCTACGACTGGTGCGATCAGTATGTCGGGGTTTAGCCACTCCCCCTCGGCCGGGGCCGGAATGTTCCAGAAGCCACGCTCCATCCGCACGCCCGGAAGCCAGGCCCGAAACCGCAATGGTGCTGCCTTTTCGACCACCAGAGGCAAGGCTGGCACCGCGCCGCGTGCCACAAGCGCCGTAAGCCATCCCCGCAGGTTCAGTTCGGATTTGATCGGCCAATAGGCGGTAATGACCTTGCCCGAAACATCACCGATCAACGTGTCGAGATGTCTGGCAATCGCCTGCGCTGCCGCCTCGCTGACGGCGACGGAAAGGGCCGCGCGCGCATCCAGTAGCCGAATACGCTCGGCTTTGCGCCAGCGTGCAACATCCTGCGCCTGTTGGGCATCGAACACCGGGGTAAGCTCGGTTTGCGACGGGTCCAGGTCGGCCAGCAGACATACGGGTGAGGCGAAACTGCCGCCCGCTGTGGTGCCTGGCTTTCGCTCCTCGGTCATTTCAGTTGCCCCGTGCTTGCCGTTACTGCGTCATTTGGCGCAGCGCCCGGTTTTCGATCCAACGGCAGCCCGAACATTTCGCGCCTGTAGTCCGATGATGACTTTTTGAGGATCACACCCTGTGCATCCACGATCAACCGCAGACGGCGCTTGGCAGTATAAAAGGTCAGGCGATGCCGCCCCTCGTCCGCGTCGGCTCCCTTTTCGCACAGGCTGGTGATGGTGCCGTCGCGAAAGCCCTGCATGATTTCTTCGGGCGTCAGAAACAGGCCATGCGCCAGATCCTCGGCCTTGACCTGAAGGGTGCCATTTTCGAATTCGATCATGCGTTGCCCCATTTCGGCTTGTGCTCGCGCGCCCCGTCAGGGTTGCTCTCTACAATACGTATTTGCAATACCAATTTGTCTGTTGCAGCCCCGGTGAACTGGAGTAGCCTTGGCCACACGTCTTCATCACGGGCAAAGAGCGATGATCGACCTCCGCATAAAGCGCGCTTATCGGGCGGCACGCGTGTCCGACGGGCAACGCATTCTGGTGGACCGACTTTGGCCGCGCGGGTTGGCAAAGGACCGGGTGCGCATTTCGGTCTGGATGAAGGAAATTGCTCCCAGCACAGCCCTCAGGCGCTGGTTCGATCATGACCCCGCAAAGTGGGAAGAGTTTCAGCGCCGCTACCACGCCGAACTGGACGACCGCCCCGCTGTTGTGGCGGCTTTGTTGGCATTGGCACAGACCGGTCCGGTCACGCTGGTCTACGGGGCCAAGGACGAAGACATCAACCATGCCCCGGCTTTGCAGACCTATCTCATGAACAGGATCGAAAAACCAACATGACGAACTTACACTCTTTGCACACGGCTGGATGCGATCTTGTGGGGTGCCGCTATCCGATTCTGCAAGCGGGCATGGGTGGTGTCGCGCGATCGGATCTTGCAGCGGCGGTGTCGATTGCCGGCGGCTTTGGCTGCCTTGGCATGGTGCGTGAACCGCCAGGCCTGATCACGCGGGAAATCGCTGCCGTGCGCGCGCGGACCGACGCCCCGTTCGGGGTCAACCTGATCCCCTCTGCCACCGACACCACGCTTCTGGCAGAGGAACTTGCCGCGTGTTTTGAGGCGCGGGTTGAAACGCTGATTTTCTTTTGGGACGTGTTACCCTCAGCCGTCGCAACGGCCAAGGCGGCGGGGTGCGAGGTTGTGTATCAGGTCGGCTCGGCGACTGCCGCGCGTGCGGCGGTGGCCGCTGGTGCCGACGCCGTAATCGCGCAAGGGGTCGAGGCTGGTGGCCATGTGCGCGGACGCGTGACCTCATTGGTGCTGCTGCCGCAGATCGTGGCGGCGGTGAATGTGCCGGTCTTTGCCTCGGGCGGGTTTGCGACGGGTGGCGGATTGGTTGCCGCATTGGCGCTTGGGGCTGCGGGGATCCACTGCGGCACGGCGTTTCTGGCAACGACTGAATCCTTTGCGCACGATCTGCACAAGCAAGCAGTTGTCGCCGCCGGACCTGACGATACCGTTCTGACCGACGCTTACGGGATCAATTGGCCGCCGGATTCACCTGTGCGTGTGTTGCGCAGCGCTGTGACCGACCAATTGGGTCATAACCTGTTTGGCCATCTTCCCGACCAGATCCCCCGCGTTCAGATTGGCGAAGAAGAGGGCAGGCCGATCTATCTGATGAGCACGGATTCACCGCTGCGTTCGATGACCGGCGAACTGAACCGGATGGCGCTGTTTGCGGGGCAAAGCTGTGGCCTGATCAATCGCGTCACCCCTGCCGGCGAGGTCGTGGCCACGATGATTCGCGAGGCTGAGGCTATCTTGACGCGGTGGCCGTGAAATAAGGTGGAGCGCCTGTCACGGCGCTTTGCCCGGCATTTCAAAGCTGCGGTGGCAGACCTGCGCGGCCATAGTGACCGCGCGCGTCTTCGATGTTCATATGGATAGAGGCTGCGATGCGTTCCGCGCGCTCGATCACCCAGGCAGCCCCTTCTGGCGGGCAGATTTCTTGCGCCGTCTCGCGAAACAGGGCCAACCAGCGGTCGAAATGTTCGCCCTCAACCGGCAGGGGCAGGTGTTTGGGCATCGGCGCGCCGTGGTAGCGCCCGGTCATCAGCGCGACCGAGGACCAGAAATCGACCATCTTTTCCAGATGCGGACCCCAGTTGGTGATGCGTTCGGCAAAGACCGGGCCAAGCAGCGGGTCGGTGCGCACCCGGTCATAAAAGCCATGCACAAGGCGGTGCAGCATCCCGTCATCCAGACCGGTGCGTGCCATCAGATCAGCGGTGACGGCCGGGCGGGCGCTGCGGATGGTGTCTTGTGCGGTCATGGTGGGCAATCCCTGATTCAAGCCTTGCATCACGCTTAGACCCTGCTAATAGGTATTGTAAATACCGATTAAAGCGGAGCCGCGATGCGCCTGACCTCTTTCACCGATTTCGGCCTGCGCGCGTTGATGCGGATGGCCTCGGCCCCGGACCGCGCCTTTTCCACCGCCGAACTGGCGGAGGAGTTTGGTCTGTCGCGCCATCACCTGACCAAGATCGTCTCGACCCTCGCGCAAGCGGGCATCGTGACCACACGGCGCGGCGGAGGTGGTGGCGCGATGCTGGCCCGCCCCGCAGATCAGATCCGGCTGGGCGATGTGGTGCGCCTGCTGGAGGCGGGGCAACCGCTGGTCGAATGCTTTCAGGCGTCGGGCGGCGCGTGCAGCATCGCGGGGTGTTGCAGGCTCAAGGCGCGGCTGCGGTCAGCCGAAACCGCTTTCCTCGCGGACCTCGATCGCTCTTCAGTTGCAGATGTGGCCCTGCCACCGCCTCAAGGCGTAGCACCCAAGAGAATGATACCAGCATGATTGCGCAACTGACCCGAACCGAGCGGCATGTCGGCTTTTTCCTCGCCGTCTGTCTGGCATTTCTGGGCCTGACGATGGCTGCAGCGGGCAATCACGATCCGATGGGCGTGCATGGCTTCATGGCACTGGGGCTTGGCGCCGTGCTGATCTTTGCCGTCGGCGGCACGTTGGAGGAACCGGAGCCCGACCCGGCCCGGTTGCAGCGCTATTATGACGATCCGACCAAGGTTGCCGTCGTGCTGGCGATGGTCTGGGGCGTGATTGCGATGGGCGTGGGGCTGTGGATCGCGTCCTTGATGGTCTGGCCGGATGCGACCTTTGGCCAAGCATGGTCCAACTTTGGACGCTTGCGCCCCGTTCATACCACCGGCGTGATCTTTGCCTTTGGCGGCAACGCGCTGATGGCCACCTCGTTTCACGTCATGTAGCGCAACTGCCGCACAAGGATGGCCGATCAGCTTTCGCGGTGGTTCGTGCTGATCGGGTACAACCTGTTTCTGGTCTGGGCCGTCACCGGCTATCTGATGGGCGTCACCCAATCCAAGGAATATGCCGAGCCGGAATAGTATGCCGATTTGTGGCTTGTGGTGGTCTGGGTCGCCTATCTGGTCTTGTATCTGCGCACCCTGCGCCTGCGGTCAGATCCGCATGTCTACGTGGCCAACTGGTACTATCTGGCCTTCATCGTCGTAGTGGCGATGCTGCATATCGTCAATGGTCTGGCCATTCCGGTCAGCTTTGCCGGGGCGAAAAGCTATCCCTACTTCTCGGGGGTGCAGGATGCGATGGTGCAATGGTGGTACGGTCATAGCGCGGTGGCGTTCTTCATGACCTCGGGCTTTCTGGGGATGCTGTATTACTTCCTGCCGATGCGGGCGCAAAGGCCGATCTATTCGTACCGTCTGTCGATCATCAGCTTCTGGGGCATCACGTTCTTCTATCTGTGGGTCGGCTCGCACCACCTGCATTACACCGCCCTGCCAACCTGGGTGCAAAACCTTGGCATGACGTTTTCGATCATGCTGCTGGTGCCAAGCTGGGCCTCGGCCGGCAATGCGATTGCGACGCTGAACGGGGCTTGGGCTCGGGTGCGCGATGACGCGACGCTGCGCTTCATGTTCGTGGCAGCGGTGTTTTACGGGCTTTCGACGTTTGAAGGGTCGTTCCTTGCGATCCGCCCGGTCAACGCGCTTTCGCATTACACCGACTGGACGGTGGGCCATGTGCATTCCGGCGCACTCGGCTGGCTGGCGATGGTCACCTTTGGCGCGTTTTATTCGATGGTGCCGCTGATCTGGGGCAAATCTGCGATGTATTCGGCCAAGCTGATCGAGTGGCATTTCTGGTTGGCCTTGGTTGGGCTGCTGACTTACGTGTTTTCCGTGTGGAACGCAGGCATCACGCAAGGGCTTATGTGGCGCGCCTACAATTCCGCCGGCACGCTGAACTATTCCTTCATCAACAGTATGGAGGCGATGCGCCCCTATTACATCGCCCGCGTTTTGGGAGGCGCCCTGTTTCTGGCGGGCACCTGTGTGGGGGCTGCAAACATCTGGCTGACTATCCGGACCGCGCGCGATGTGGCCCACGACCGCCCCCTTGTCCCCCAAGCGGCGGAGTAGGCGCATGCCCCTGTTCAAAGGCCACTACAATCTTGAAAAACACTCGATCGGGCTGGTGATTGGCATCATCGTCGCTGCCAGCATCGGCGGTCTGGTCGAGATTGTCCCGTTGTTCACCATCAGCGAAACGGTGGAAACCCTGCCCGACATGCGGGTTTATACTCCGCTGGAACTGGCTGGCCGCAACATCTATGTCCGCGAAGGTTGCTATGCCTGCCACAGCCAGATGATCCGCACCCTGCGCGACGAGGTGGAACGCTATGGCCCCTACTCTCTTGCAGCGGAAAGCCAGTATGACCATTCGATGCTGTGGGGGTCAAAACGCACGGGGCCTGATATTGCCCGGGTCGGCGGCAAATATTCCGACGCCTGGCATGTCGAACACCTGATCAATCCGCGCGCGGTGGTGCCGACCTCGATCATGCCGACCTATGCTTGGCTGGCAACGACGCCGCTAAAAGTGGATGACCTGGGCGCGCATCTGACGGTGTTGCGCGAACTTGGCGAGCCCTACACCGACGCCATGATCGCCAACGCACCGCATGACGCCATCGCACAAGCCTCGCCCGACAGCGCGGGGGCTGCGGGTGTCGTGGACCGCTACGGCGCTGCCACCACCGTCCGGCGTTTTTCCGGCGGCACAGATGTGACCGAAATGGATGCGCTGGTGGCCTATCTGCAAGTGCTGGGCCAGTTGACCCAAGCGCCCTATGCCAAGGGCGACAAGCTGAATGAGGACAATCCATGACCCATGATCTTGCGCTGTTCCTCGCCAAAAGTTTTGGGCTGTTCTACCTTTTGGTGTTTTTCGCTGTGGTGATATTCCAGACCTATCGCCCGTCGCGCAGGGCGCAGGCCGACCACGCCGCCCGCGCGATCCTGACAGCAGAGGACCGGCCATGTCCGTAGACGAGCGCGACCCTCATTCCGGCTATCACACCACTGGCCACACCTGGAACGGCATCAAGGAACTGAACACCCCGGTGCCGCGCATCGTGCTGTTTTTTCTGGCTTTGACGTTCCTTATCGCGCTGATTGGATGGGTGCTGCTGCCGTCATGGCCGCTGGGGCGGACCCATACCAAAGGGCTGCTGGGCGTCGACCAGAAGGTCGCAGTCGCGGCCGACATTGACGCCGCCACCGCCGCGCGGGCCGGTTGGATGGATGCCATCGCAACTGAAAGCTACGATGCCATCCGCGCCAACCCCGATCTGCTGACCCCCGCGCTGGAAACCGCAGGCCCGTTGTTTGGCACTAACTGTCAGGCCTGCCACGGCAAAGAGGGTATCGGCGGCATCGGTTTCCCGCGACTGGCCGACAATATCTGGATCTGGGGCAGCAAAGATGCCGATATCGAGACGACCCTACTCCACGGTGTCAACAGCACCGACCCTGACACGCGCGTGTCACAGATGCCCGCCTTCGGGCGCGACGGCATACTGACCCGGGCGGAAATCGACACGATGGTGGATTATGTGCCAACCCTCGGCGCCGGGGTCATTACTGGCGACAAATCAGCAGGGGCGGTGCTGTTTCAGAACAATTGCGCAAGCTGCCACGGCGCGAATGCAAAAGGCGTTCCTGACACCGGAGCGCAGAACCTGACAGATGCGGATTGGCTTTATGGCGGTGACAAGGCCACGATCCGCCAGACGCTGATGAACGGGCGGCAGGGTGTGATGCCGACATGGCAAGCCCGGCTGTCGGTTGCGCAAATCCGCATGCTGACGCTTTATGTCGAACACCTGTCCGCCAAAGGGACCGGAGATGGGAAATGACAGGACGCGCCCGGCTTTGGGCCTTGCTGGCGGTGGTGGCTGTGCTGGCGCTGTTCATCGGTGCCAACTGGCGCTTTGCCCATCTGGCCTTCACCTCGCACCCCGGCTGTGCGTCGATCGACCCACAGTTGCCAGCCGCAACGCCGGACTGTTGAGAAGGGGCTATCATGCTTGAACCACTTCCTGCCCTGCAACCCCGCCTGCGTGAGGCAAACCGCTTTGCCCGCGGTCTGCCGCGTAGTGCCGCCTTGGGCTGGCTTGCGGCAGGCTTGGCCGATCTGCCCACCAATCCGGTGCCAAGCCTGATTTACGGGCTTGGGGTCTTTGTGCTGTCGACGCTGATCATCACCGGCCTGATCCGGGCCGATCTGCCGTGGCTGATCTTTCCAGCCCTGTCGGGGTTCTTGGTGGTGGGCCCGCTGCTTGCCATCGGCCTTTATGAAAAAAGCCGCAGCTTGCACACCAATTCCCCCGCAACGCTGGGCCAGATGCTGCTGGTGCGGCCGCGGTCTGGCGGGCAGGTGGCGTTTGCCGGGCTGCTATTGTGCCTGTTGGCCATGCTGTGGCTGCGCGCTGCCGACTTGCTTTATGCGCTGTTCTTTGGCCTGCTGCCGTTTCTGGGCTTTGACCATATCCTGTCGCAACTGCTGACCACGCCGCGCGGTTGGGCGTTGATCGTGACCGGGTCCGCTGTGGGCGGGCTGTTTGCGGCCTTCGCCATGGCGATCAGCCTGTTTTCCATTCCGATGCTGCTGGAACGCCGCGTCGACGCGCTGACAGCCCTTGGCACCTCGTTTGTTATGACAACCCAGAACCTGCGCGCGGTTCTGCCCTGGGGTGCCATTGTCACCCTCTGCTTTGCCGTGTCTGCAGCGACCGGACTTTTGGGCCTGATCGTGATCTTTCCTCTACTCGGCCACGGCACCTGGCACGCGTGGCTGGCGTTCCGCCCACCGGACGGAGGCGAGGAGTGAATTATTTCGTTCTTATCCCCGTCTCCATCAGCCTTGGCCTGATCGGTCTTGCGGCCTTCTTTTGGGCCTTGCTCCAAACACAATATGACGATCTTGACGGCGCCGCTGCACGCATTCTGAATGCCCCGGACACACCCGCTTCACCAATACCTTCAAAGGAAAACCTGCAAATTCAAATCACTGCCAAAGCGAATCAGAACCACGCAAGCTGAGGGCGCTGAACCGACAGGCAGGTTTCAAGCATATTGGTCAGAGTGTCGCGATCTGTTCCTGTTCGAAAGACTGATCGCCGTTGCTGTGCCGATCATCCTGATGAGCCGTTTGTAGAACATAAGAGAGGGGCGGGCGTTGTTGCGGAAATCACGCATGAGGCGTTGCTTTCCCTTTCCTCACCTCCGTCATGGCACACGAACAATATCAGCGGTGCCGAGGGCTGAGAATCCGTTCATCAGAGCGATGCCGATGTGGATTTAGCCGGTCTGGAGGGCTGTGTCTCTTGCGGCGATGCCTTCTCCGAAAGTCTCTGGCGACGCAGGTGGGCCGTTACGCGCATGCCAAACCGTTCCGCCTCATGCGCAAAGCATTGAAAAAGCTGAAAGGCTACGCCGGCCGGGTCCTGCGCGACCTCCGCCGTCAGTTGCAAGATATCCCCGAAGGCACCTTGCGCGAACGGGTTCTCGACAAGCTCTGTCTGGTTGGCCGGCTGTTGCTGCAGACCCCGAAGAGCCACGGCAAGATCTACGCCCTGCACGAGCAGGAGGTTGACTGCATCTCGAAAGGCAAAGCGCGGGTGCGCTACGAATTTGGCACCAAGGTCAGCATTGCCACCACCATCGACGAGGGATTTGTCGTTGGCATGCGTGCGCTGCCGGGCAACCCCTATGATGGCCATAAGCTGGCCGAGGCGCTGGAGCAGGTCGAGATCCTGACCGAGCAGAAACCCGCTCTGGCCATCGTCGACCTCGGCTATCGCGGCCACGGCGTCGAGGCCACCCGCGTGCTGATCAGCGGCACCCGACGCGGCCTGACACCCTTGCTGGCGAAACTGCTCAAACGCCGCAGCGCCATCGAACCCGAGATCGGACACATGAAATCTGACGGTCGTCTCTCCCGCTGCCCGCTCGAGGGCACGCTCGGCGATGCCATCTTCGCCGTTCTCTGCGGCTGCGGCCACAACTGCCGAAATATCCTCGCCCACATCACGGCGCCAATCACCGCCATCATGACCGTCGTGCTCACCACCGCCAGCGACAAAATCTATCAGCTAAATGGTCAGATTGCCGCCTGAGCGCATTGTTCAGAGCCGACTACTGAGCCGGGCAGTCCTCTGTCCACTTTCGCCCGTTCTTACGGACCGGGATGATCGGAGTGGCCTGCCGGTCGATGAAGGCTGCGTGGCAACGACGCGTGTCATAGACTCCGTCGGCAGTCACGGTGACGATCTCTTCGTCTCCGGCGATCTGGTCCAGCAGCAGCGGCAAAACCGGACTGTTGCCTTCGCTGCTCAGGGTGAACTCCACCGCCCGGATGTCAGACGTCGCCGCGTCCATGGCCGGATGCACCGTGCGCCATTGGCGTCGGCCCTAGATGCCGTAATTTCTGGCCTGCCATTCGCCATCACCGAGGAACTTGATCCCGGTGCTGTCGATCAAGAGGTTCAGGGGGCCATCAGCGCGGCGATATGGGATCTGGATGGCCAGCGTCTTCTGGCGTCGGCACAAGGTGGTGTAGTCGGGCACCACCCAGTCCAAGTCCGCCATCTTCAGCAGGCTGGCCACCATCCCGGTCGTTTGGCGGAGCGTCAGCTTGACCAGGACCTTGATAGTCAGGCAAAACTGGATCGCCGCATCCGAGAACACCGCAGGACGACCGGGGCTGCCGTCATGCGGCGCAAGCCAGCTCATGTCCTTGTCCAGCCGAATCAACAGCAACCCGCGCTTGCGAAGCGAAGCAGTGTAGCCGGACCAGTTCGTCGTGCCGTAGCGGACGGGCATTGGCTGGCTAACGAGGCCAGCCTAACCATATGGATTCACAATGTGAATCCTCATTGGTGAGAGTTCTGCAACAACGCCTCCTCATGGCCGAAGTAGAAGTCAGCCGGTGTCAGGTTGCCGATGCTCTCGTGGCAGTGTTGGTTGTTATAATGGTCTTCCTTCAGCGCTACGAGGCGGCCTACAGCGCTTAAGTTACGCTTTTTGCGCAATCTGTCGCAAATGGCACACCGATTGCGCCCGACATTCATGATGAACTCGCAGCCCAGATTTTGGCTGATGCAGCAGCAAAGTCATTTGCAGTGGGCAACCCAATTGCCATCCGAGAATAGGAGAACAGCAGGCCACCGGAATGTCTCACTCGAAACCCTTCGTACCGCTCGGCTCCAAGGCAGCAAAGGTATTTTTTATGTATACTTGACCGCCTCGGCATTGAACTGGCCAGTCCGCCAACGCATAGTTTTTTAGTTCGGGAATCGCTGAACATGTCGTTTGAGGATCCTCTGGATGTCGCGGCCTCGCGTTAATTGGAACGGAAATGGCTTCGGGTGTAGCAGAGGTCCGGCGATCTTCCGCAGCCCGTTCGGTTGTGCGCCGCGCCTCCGCTACAGCGCATTCGACCTGTTCACGATGACCAATCGGCCATGAAGTCCCCGGATGTCATCGTGATCGGTGCGGGCGTGATCGGGCTTTCGACGGCACTTGACCTACTGGCACGCGGGGTGACGGTGCGGGTTCTGGATGGCAAGGGTCCGGCTGCAGGGGCATCGGCGGGCAATGCCGGAGCCTTTGCCTTTACCGATATTTTCCCGCTCGCCTCGCCCCGGATCATCCGCAAGGCGCCCAAGTGGCTGTTGGATCCATTGGGCCCCCTGAGCGTGCCACCACGCTATGCGCTGCGGATCGCACCGTGGATGCTGCGCTTTTGGCGGGCGAGCTGGCCGGCGCAGGTGCGTGCCTCGACGACAGCGCAGTCCGCACTGATGAGGGTGTCGCAGGCGGCGTTGGACCCCTTCCTTCAGCGCACCGGCTTGCAAGCCATGTTGCGGCGAAAGGGCCAGTTGCAGGTCTACGAGGGCGAAGCGGAGTTTCGTGCCTCGCTGCCGGGCTGGCAGGTCCGGCAGGCCGAGGGTATTGAGTTTCGTCATGTCAAAGGCGCGGAGATCGTCGAAATTCAACCCGGACTGGCGCCGCGTTTCACCCATGCGACCTTCACGCCCAGCTGGTGTTCCGTCACCGATCCGCGCGACTATACGCTGGCCCTGGCCGACTGCGTGCGCGCCCGGGGCGGCGAG
>JBBRKS010000118.1:0-12332 GCA_038231775.1 Rhodobacterales bacterium
AAGTGCTGGTGACGGGCACTTTGGCCGAGATGCAGGCGGTGACGGACCCTTGGGTTCATTCGTATTTTCACGGGCCGCGCGCCCACGCCGCCTTGGAAGGATAGACCATGGAAACCCGGGCCAATTTCGTTCTGATCGGCACCTTTACCCTGTTGGCCATTCTGGCGGGTCTGGGCTTTTTTGTCTGGCTGGCCAAGGTGCAGATCAACAAGACCTACACGGACTATGACATTTTGTTCGACCAAGTCTCGGGCCTTGGCAAGTCGAGCACGGTCACCTTCAACGGGGTGACGGTCGGCAAGGTTCTGTCTATTGACCTTGACCGCACCAATTCCTCACGCGTGCGGGTGCGGATCGAGGTGGGGGCCAACACGCCCATTCGGGTGGGAACCGAGGCAACCCTGGCCTCGCAAGGCGTGACCGGGGTGTCCTATGTCGGGCTTGATGGCGGGACTTTGCAGGATGAACGCCTGACCGAAGACCCGATAACCGGCGTGGCAGAGATTCCGTCAAAAACCACGGTCGTGCAGGGCCTGTTGCAGGATGCGCCGGATCTGCTGGCGCAGGCGATTTCGGTGCTGAACGACATTGGCCGTTTTACCACACCCCAAAATGCCGACCACGTGACCCATATCCTGACCAACCTGAACGACGCGTCTGACAAGCTGACCGGCGTGATGGACGATTTGTCAAAAGCCTCTGCCAGCTTTTCGGCTGCTGCTGACAGGGTCACGGCATTTTCTGCCAAGTTGGATAGTATTGCCGAAAACACGGACGGGGCTGTGACGGATGCGCGCACAGTATTAACCGATGCGCGCACGACCCTGTCCGATACCCGTGCGGCATTGACCGGGGCGCGCGATGCCCTGACTGACGCCCGCACGGCCATCGGCCATCTTGACACGTTTGCCGCCAAGGGTCTGCCGCAGTTGACCAACCTGTCGGGGCAAGCCTCTGGCCTGATTGCCGACATTTCAAACCTGATCGCCAGCATTCAGCGCGACCCGGCGCGCTTTTTCCTTGGCAACCGCACCCCCGAATACTCCAGATGAGGCCGCAATGACCAAACTCCCCCTGCTGTTCGTGATGCTGCTGGCGTCGTGCGGTGCCATTGGCAAAGCCTCTGCCCCGTTGGACGCCTATACGTTGCAGCCGCTGCCGGTGGCGCAAGGTCATGCTTCATCGCGGCATCTGGTGGTCGAACGCCCCAGTTCAAGCGGAGAGTTGGACACCGACCGCATCCTGATAAAGCCCACACCTTTGCAGGCCGAATACCTGCCCAAAGGCAGTTGGGTTGACCCGGCACCTGACCTGATCCAGACCCTGCTGGTCGCCTCGTTGCAGAACGCAGGGTCGTTCCGCCGGGTCGGGCGCGATGGGGCGGGGCTGGTGCCCGACTATGTGCTGCTGGTCGAGATCAACGCGTTTCAGGCAGAGGCCCCCGACCCTGTCACCCATCAGACACTGGTGCGGGTCGGTCTGACCCTGACCCTGTTGCGCGAAGGCGACCGCAGCCTGCTTGCGACCCGCCGCTTTGACCAGACAGCCATTGCAGCCAGTGCTGATGCGCTGGCCGTGGTGGGCGCATTTGATGCCGCAACCCGGCTGGTTCTCGCCGATGCGGTGCCGTGGACCGTCGGCCACGCCGACTGACTTAACACCTATCAGTCCGCGCCCTGACTTACAGGTTTAACCTTGTTGCGTGGCCCATCCTAAGGGCCACCCCATTGCAGCGCCAAATTACCGGGCGCGCCACAAGGAATTCCCAGATGGCCCAAGACCTGAACGTGACATCCAAGCCGAACGATGCGGCGCAGACCATGATGAAGGCCTTTGTCTACAACGGCCCCGGCAAGACCGCCGTGCAGGATCACGCCAAACCCGTGATCAAGGCACCGACTGATGCCATTGTCAGGGTTACCAAGACCACGATCTGTGGCACCGATCTGCATATCATCAAGGGCGACGTTCCGACCTGCACCCCCGGCCGCATCCTTGGCCACGAGGGCACGGGCATTGTCGAGGCGGTGGGCGTTGCCGTCACCATGTTCAAACCGGGCGACCATGTGCTGATCTCGTGCATATCGTCCTGCGGCAAGTGTGAGTTCTGCCGCAAGCAGATGTATTCCCACTGCGTCAACGGCGGCTGGATTTTGGGCAACAAGATCGACGGCACCCAGGCCGAATATGTCCTGACGCCCTATGCCGATACCAGCCTGTATCCGATCCCCAAAGGGGCCGACGAAGAGGCGCTGGTGATGCTGTCCGACATTCTGCCGACCGGCTTTGAATGCGGTGTGCTGAACGGCAATGTTCAGCCGGGCAGCACGGTGGCGATTGTTGGCGCGGGCCCGGTCGGACTGGCAGCCTTGCTGACAGCGCAGTTCTACTCGCCCGCGCAGATCATCATGATCGACCTTGACGACAGCCGCCTTGCCACCGCTTTGACCTTTGGCGCCACCACGGCGATCAACAGCGCCGATGGTGACGCGGTTGCGGCGGTGATGAAACTGACCAACAATCGCGGCGTTGACGTGGCGATAGAGGCGGTCGGCATCGCCGCCACGTTTGAGATTTGTGAAAAGCTGGTGGCCGCAGGTGGGAACATCGCCAATGTGGGCGTGCACGGCACCAAGGTCGACCTGCATCTGGAATCGCTGTGGGACCGCAACATTTCCATCACCACCCGGCTGGTCGATACGGTCACGATCCCGATGCTGTTTCGCACCGTCGAGGCGGGCACCATCGACCCCACTCGCCTGATCACGCACCACTTCAGGATGACAGAGATAGACAAGGCCTATGAGGCCTTTGGCAACGCCGCCAAGACCAGGGCGCTGAAAGTCATCATCTCTGCCTGACGCAGCAACGGCACCGGGTGCAGGGGTATCCGGTGCTGATTTTTATGTAGCGATGCATTGCGCCATCGCGCCCGACTATAGTTTCGCGACCCTATGCGGCAAACCCAAGCATCGCCAGAGTCTGGACTGCCGCGCGGTTCAGCTGCACGTCCAGCTTGCCGCCGCCCGCTTCAGCACGGTCAGAAAGCTTTGCACCTTCAGCGTCCGGTGCAGGTCAACATGGGTGACAATCCACAAGGATGAGGACCAATCGGCTTGGGGGGCCAGAATCTGCACCAGATCAGGGTCACGCTCTGCATCGCGGACCGACAGAAAGCCCATCGCAATCCCGGATCTGACGGCAGCAAGGCTCGCCTCCGGTTCGCTGACGCGGTAGGTGACGGCTTCGGGTGGCACATTGGCCAGAAGCCAGCGGTAAAACGGCGCGCGGCTGTCAGCATCAACCGGGCCTACAAAGCGGTGCCGAGCGAAATCCTGCGGCCCCTCGGCCCGGCCATGTGCCGCGACATAGGCTTTTGAGGCGTAAAGCGCTGCGGTCATCCTGACCAGGGGCTGCACGACATAGTCCGGGTCCTCTGGCGCCGATCCCGCCCTGATTGCCACATGCGCCTCGCCATAATCCAGCCGGAACAGCCGCATGTCGGAAAAAAACCGGATCGCCACGCCGGGATGCGCCGCTTGAAACTCGGCAAACACCGGGGTCAGAACATGGGCGATGCCAGAGATTGATGTGACGACCAACTCCCCGGTCACGGTCTCACCCTGGCCCCGGATGCGGCTGACCAATTGGCCGAACTGCTCTTCGGTGCGCTGCGCGGTGGTCAACAGATCGCGGCCCGCCTCGGTCGGGGTATAACCCCTTGCGTGGCGCTGAAACAGCTTTGTGCCCAGCCGCTTTTCCAGCGCGTCGATGTGGCGGATCACCGTGGCATGATGCACCCCCAGCACGTCCGCCGCACCCGAGACTGTGCCCAGCCTTGCCACCTGATAGGCCGTGCGGATCTCATCCCAGGTATCGACAAGCATAGCCGGACCCCCTTCTGTGCGGTGGTGAACAGTGGTTGTGATATTTGCCCCGATTGCGCGCTGATCGGCAAGCGGCAATATGACGCAGATCAAGGCCCAAAACGGCACACAAAGGGGATCGTGATGAACAAGTGGGTATTTCTGGGGATCAAGGCGTTTCTGACGCTGGCGTTCGTGGCGGCGGGCACGGCCAAGCTGTTGGGCGTTCAGATGATGGTCGATGAATTCGGCCTCTTGGGTCTGGGCCAGTGGTTCCGCTATGCCACCGGGATCATCGAGATTGGTTCGGCCATCCTGCTTTGGGTGCCGGGCTTGGCCGCCTATGGTGCGGCACTTTTGTGCTGCACCATGGTCGGCGCTCTGATCGCGCATGCGACGGTTCTCGGCATGGGGACCTCGATCGGCGTCTTCATTCTGGGGCCGTTGGCCGCCATCACGCTGTGGAACAACCGCACGCAACTGCCGCTGTAAAGGCTTGCGAAACGGCCTTCACCTCCCTTAACTGGCGGATGGAGGCCCAATGCGCAAATTGAAAATTCCACCGCTGTTCATCGTCGCCGTAGCACTAGTGTTTCTGGCGATCGGGGTGGCGACGATCGCAAACTATGACCGGATGGGCATCCGGTTCGCACGACTTGGCGTGCCGGACTGGACGCGCATCTTGGTGGGACTGGTGCAGGTGCTGGCGTCAGTCGGGCTGCTGACACCGGGCCGCACCGGGTATGGGGCTGCGCTTGCGTTTTTGACCAGCGGCGGGGCGGTGCTGGCCCATGCAGGCATACTGGGCTGGGACAGTGCGCCGCCTGCCATCGCACTCGCCGTCGCATCCGGCGTGATCCTGTGGCGGAACCGGGCTGATTTCAAACGCTGAACTGCCCCGATTACCCCTTGCGAGCTTGACTCTGCCACCCTCAGCCCTTATCCGACCCTCAATTCCCCCGGAGGCATCTGCTTCCGGTCCCAAGGCTTATGCCGGGATCGCCATCCGTCAGCGCGTTGCGCCCACGGGTGTCGCACCCTATTTGTCTTGCGACCCGAAGATCCGGGACCCCGCCGCAACCGTAGGAGAGCGCAATGTTTGAAAGCCTGTCAGAACGCCTTGGTGGCGTGTTCGACCGTCTGACCAAGGCTGGCGCGCTGTCCGAGGCTGACGTTGACGCCGCCCTGCGTGAGGTGCGCACCGCGCTTCTTGAGGCTGACGTTTCCCTGCCCGTTGCGCGCGATTTCATCAAAGCGGTGAAAACCCGCGCCACCGGTCAGGCGGTGACCAAATCCATCACCCCCGGCCAGCAGGTCGTCAAGATTGTCCATGACGAGTTGATTGCTGTGCTGGCAGGCGATGGCCCGGCGGATGCGCTGAAGATCGACAATCCGCCCTCGACCATTCTGATGGTTGGTCTGCAGGGTTCGGGCAAAACCACCACGACCGCCAAACTTGCCAAGCGCTTGAAAGAGCGCAACAACAAGCGCGTCCTGATGGCCTCGCTTGACACCAACCGCCCAGCCGCGATGGAGCAGTTGGCGATTTTGGCCGGGCAGATCGGTGTGGACTCACTCCCCATCGTCAAGGGCGAGACGGCGGTGCAGATCGCCAAGCGCGCCAAGATGCAAGCCGCGATGGGCGGTTATGATGTGCTGTTTCTGGACACCGCAGGCCGGTTGCACATCGACGAAATGCTGATGGGCGAAATTCAGTCGGTCCGTGACATCGCTGATCCGCGCGAAACGTTGCTGGTGGTTGACGGTCTGACCGGGCAGGACGCGGTCAACGTCGCGACCGAGTTCAACGACAAGGTCGGCATCTCTGGCGTGGTCCTGACCCGGATGGACGGCGACGGGCGCGGCGGTGCGGCCCTGTCGATGCGCGCTGTCACCGGCAAACCCATCCGCTTTGTCGGCATGGGCGAAAAGATGGACGCCCTTGAAACCTTCGACCCCGACCGCGTCGCAGGCCGCATCCTTGGGATGGGCGACATCGTGGCCCTTGTCGAAAAGGCGCGTGAGACGTTTGAGGCGGAACAGTCCGAACGCATGGCACGGCGCTTTCAGAAGGGTCTGTTCAACATGAACGACCTGCGGCTGCAACTGGAACAGATGCTGAAAATGGGCGGCATGCAGTCGATCATGGGGATGTTGCCCGGCATGGGTGGCATGGCCAAGGCGGCTGAAAAGGCTGGCTTTGACGACAAGATGCTGAAACGCCAGATCGCCCTGATCCACTCGATGACCAAGAAAGAGCGTGCCAATCCCGACCTGCTGCAAGCCAGCCGCAAACGCCGGATCGCCAAGGGTGCTGGCATGGAAGTGTCAGAGCTGAACAAACTGCTGAAGCAGCATCAGCAGATGGCCGACATGATGAAAAAGATGGGCAAGGGCGGCATGATGAAGGCCGCGATTGCGCAGATGACCGGCAAAGGCGGTGCGCCGGGCGCAGGCGGCATGCCGGACCTGAAGAACATGGACCCCGCGCAACTTGAGGCCGCAGCCAAAGCGATGAAATCTGGTCTGGGGGGAATGGGCGCAGGCCTGCCACGCAGTCTGGGCGGCACAAGTGGTCTGCCCTCTGGCCTGTCGGGGATGTTCAAGAAGAAATGAGTTTTGCAGGCGTCCCCATGCTGGAAACCAAGCGTCTGCGCCTGCGTGCGCCGGTCATGGCCGATTTTCCGGCCTATGCGGCGTTTCTGGCCTCGCCGCGTTCCACAGGTGTGGGCGGGCCGTTGGATACCAAGGGGGCCTGGGCCTATTTCACGCATGACGCAGCGCTTTGGGCCCTGTTCGGCCATGGCGGTCTGATGATGGATTTGCGCGACACCGGGGCCACGGTGGGCACTGTCGGGGTCAGCGCCGGGCCACTTTTTGACGAAACCGAACTGGGTTGGTTTGTCTATGACGGTCACACTGATCAAGGCTTTGCCAGCGAAGCCGCCACCGCCCTGCGCGACTGGGTGCTTGGAACGCTGCACCTGCCAACCTTGGTCAGCTATATCGGCATCGACAACGCGCCCTCGCGCCGGGTTGCCGAAAAGCTGGGTGCTGTCATTGACACCGCCGCCAAAAGCCCCGGTCCCGAAACCCTCGTCTACCGCCACCGTGCCGGAGAAGCCGCATGACCGACACAACCGTGGACCACGCCGCCCGCGCGGCCGACCTGCTGAAAGACCACCGCGCCTCAATCGACCGGCTGGACGCGATACTGGTTTACACGCTGGCCGAACGCTTCAAGCACACCCAATCGGTGGGTCGCCTGAAAGCCGAACACGACCTGCCGCCCTCTGACCCGGCGCGTGAGGCGCGTCAGATCGAACGGCTGGAACGGTTGGCCCATGACGCCGACCTTGACCCGGAATTTGCCAAGAAATTCCTGACCTTCATCATCGGTGAAGTCATCAGGCATCACGAAAACCTGCAGAAATAACCGAACCCTTCCCAAAACCCCGGATGGCAAACCCATCCCTCAAGACATCTTAAGGAGAATACCAATGTCCATGAAAATCCGTCTCGCCCGTGGTGGTTCCAAAAAGCGCCCGCACTACTCGATCGTAGCGTCTGACAGCCGGATGCCGCGCGATGGCCGCTTCCTTGAAAAGCTGGGCACCTATGACCCGATGCTGGCCAAGGATGACGAAAACCGCATCAAGATGGACCTCGACAAAATCAAGGTCTGGCTGTCCAAGGGCGCGCAACCGACCGACCGCGTTGCACGCTTTCTGGAATCGGCTGGCGTTCTGGCCAAGACCGTGCGCGCCAACCCCAAGTCGGCCATCCCGGGCAAAGCCATGGCAGAGCGTGCCAAGAAGAAGGCAGCCGCCGCCGCTGCACCCGAAGCGGCTGAATAATCCGTTGCCATGCAAGGCGCTTACACGCCTGCGTTTCGGGCGGAATTACAGGATCTGATGCTGTGGCGGCGCGATGTGCGCCATTTCCGCACGGATCCGGTAGAGGCAGCGGTCCTGGACCGCTGCCTTGCTGCGTTTTGTCTGGCGCCCTCGGTCGGTCTGTCGGAACCCTGGCGCGTGCTGCGGGTCGAAAGCCCCAAGGCCCGCGCCGCCGCCACTGCGAATTTTGAAACCGCCAACACCGCCGCGTTGTCGGGCTATTCCGGCGACAAGGCACAGCTTTATGCCGGGCTGAAACTGTCGGGGATGCAGCAGGCTCCGGTTCATCTGGCGGTCTTTTGTGCTGACGATACCGACAAGGGGGCAGGCCTTGGGGCCGCCACAATGCCGCAAACCCGTGCCTATTCGGTGGTGGGGGCAATTACCTTGCTGTGGCTCGCCGCACGGGCCGAAGGGTTGGGGCTGGGCTGGGTTTCCATTCTTGACCCCGACCAACTGGCCCGCGATCTTGACGTGCCCGCCGGTTGGTCCCTGATAGGGTATCTGTGCCTTGGCTGGCCTGAGACGACCGAGACGACCCCCGAACTGGAACGCCTTGGCTGGGAACGCCGTGCCGACCACCTGATCATAGGACACCGCTGATGTCAGACCCATCCGACCGCGTCTGCGTGGGGGCCATATCCGGCGCATTCGGGGTGCAGGGCGAAGTGCGCCTGAAAAGCTTTTGCGCCGAGCCCGAAGATATCGCATCCTATGGCCCCCTGTGGACCGAGGACGGCACCCGCCAGTTCAAGATCAAGCTGACCCGCCCGGTCGCCGGTGGCCTTGGCGCCCGCATCGCTGGGGTCGAGGATAAGGATCAGGCCGACGCGCTGAAGGGAATTTCCCTGTATGCCGACCGCAAACGCCTGCCCCGCCTGCCCGATGACGAATTTTACCACGCCGCCCTGAGCGGGCTAGAGGTGCGCGACACCGGCGGCAAGCGGTTGGGCCCCGTGCGCGCGGTGCACAACCACGGTGCCGGTGACCTGCTGGAGGTTTCCGGCGCAGGCACTGACCTGCTTGTGCCCTTCACCCTCGCCGTCATCCCGACCGTTGACCTGAAAGCCGGCCGCATCGTCGCCGATATCCCCGAAGGACTGGACTGACCCGGCTACGGCCAGCGTTCTTTCACGCGAATGCGACGGTCAACCGCCTGCATCGCAGGCGGACGTCACAGCCCGCCGCCCAACTGGCAGACCGCATCGCCCAACCTGCCCGCAAACGCGGCCCATTCCTGAACCCGCCCGCTTCGCCCAGCCAAAGCACTGGACGAACCCGCCTGACATCGGTCACATACCTTCAGCGCGGTTCCGGCGCTGACGGGAGCCACCTTGCCCAACCGATTGCGCCTTTTGCAGGCCACCACGGCCCTTTTGTACCTTGGCCCGCTTCTGGCGGGTCTGATGGGGCAGGGTTGGCCCGCCATCGCTCTGTTCTCTGCCATCTTTGTGGTGTGGAGCGTGATCTTACGCCCGCATCTGTGGCCTGCCACGGTGTCTGACCTGACCCGGACCGACGCCATTGTGCCGCTGGCCGCGCTGATCGTCACGCAGGTTCTGCTGGTCGTGCTGTGCTTTGCGTTTGGGCGCGGCATGGGCGGCGTCATGGGGCTGCGTCTCGCCCTGCCTGCCAGCCTGCCGGCGGTGATTTCGTTCCTGTCTGTGCCCTTGTCACGGCTGGTCTGGAATCCGCAAACCGATCAGACCCTGATGGGCTTTGACCCCTTGTTGCACAAACCCGGCCATCCTGAACCCCGCTTGTCTGACCCGCAGCACACTCCTGACGTTTCAGAACGCCAGTTGTCCGAACGCCTTCTGGCCGAGGTGATGGCCCTGCCTGACGACATTGGGGAAGCCGATCTGCAAGCCCACATCACCGCCATTTCAACCCATATCGACGCCATGCAAATCCGCCATACGCTGCAGGATGCCGCTGAAAATCATCAGATCACCCGCGCCGGGATCAAGGCGCTGATCGTCCATGCCACCGACCCCGACGTGGCCGGCCTGTTGTCCGGCAGCGCCTATCCGTCCCGCGCCTTCACGCTGGCAGGCGACGACGACGACCTGATGATCCTGTTTGCCACCCGCTGCGCCCGCGTGGTCGAGGATGACCCCCTGCTGGCCTCCGATTGCCCCGACAGCACCGCCCTTGCCAGTGCCGCCCTGCGCGCCGACCCTTTGGCGCATGATGCCCTGATGCGCCTTGCGGGCCTGTTGCGGCAAAGCCAGATGGCGGCTATCCCCTCCGTCTCGTGACCCCTTCAATCGAGTATCCCATGCGCAAAGTCCTTATCACCGGCACGGCTGGCTTCATCGGCTTCCACCTCGCCCGCCTACTGCTGACCGAGGGCTTTGCCGTCCACGGCTATGACGGCATGTCCGACTATTACGACGTCCGCCTGAAACAACGCCGCCACCAGATTTTGCTGCAGAACCCGCACTTCACCGCGACCGAGGCTTTGCTGGAAGATCGCACCACCCTCGACACCGTGGCCGACGACTTTCACCCTGAAATCATCGTGCACCTCGCAGCGCAAGCCGGGGTGCGCTATTCGCTTGAAAACCCACGCGCCTATCTGGATTCCAACGTCATCGGCACCTTCAACGTGATGGAGGTTGCCCGCCGCCTGAAGGTCGCCCACCTCTTGATGGCCTCAACCTCGTCCGTCTACGGCGCAAACGACGCCATGCCGTTCAACGAAAACGACAAGGCCGACACCCAGCTGACCATCTACGCCGCGACGAAAAAAGCGACCGAAAGCATGTCGCACGCCTACGCCCACCTTTGGTCGATCCCGACCACGATGTTCCGGTTTTTCACCGTCTACGGGCCGTGGGGTCGCCCCGACATGGCGCTGTACAAATTCGTCGAGGCGATCCTGCACGACCGCCCGATCGACATCTACAACCATGGTGAGATGTACCGCGACTTCACCTATGTCACCGATCTGGTCCGCGCCATCCGCCTGCTGATCGACGCCCCGCCCCCGCTGCCGGGCACAGCCGCGCCGATCCCGAACGACAGCCTGTCCCCGGCAGCCCCGTGGCGCGTGGTGAACATCGGCAACTCTGACAAAGTCAAACTTCTGGATTTCATCACCGCCATCGAGGACGCCACCGGCCGCAAAGCGACCCGCAACTACATGGACATGCAACCCGGCGACGTCCCCGCTACCTGGGCCGACGCAACCCTGCTGCGCAGCCTGACCGGCTATGCGCCCAAGACCGATGTGAAAGACGGGATAGCGGCGTTTGTGGCGTGGTATCGCGAGTATTATGGGGATTAAGGAAAATTAATTACTCCCAAGTTGACTCGGCGCAGCCAACTGAATTCTAAAAATGTTCATAAATTGGGCTTTTCCCACCAAATGGGAATCGACGTTTTACGTAATGTACCTATGTGCCGGTCACGGTCCATCTGGACAAAAATCTTTTCATAGCTTCTATTTGGGAAATACTTCCTGAAAACAAATATCAGAAATTTGCCATGGATGTTTTGAAATTTTTCAGAGGAATTGAGAATCCAGCTGATCCATGCATCAGTAGATGCCCTAGGGGTCATTTTGTCAGTTGTCAGATCAGCATTGTTGAAGACCGAATAGAATAAAATCTCTTCTCCAAGAGGATGAAAGCTATTTCCTCTCGTTTGATCTGGCAACAAGACGTGTACATCGTTAGAATTTCTGTCCATCAATGCCTTTTTAGCTTCTGAAATCGAGAAGTGGCTTGCGAATTTGTTTCTTATGAACTCCGCTATTTTGAATCCGACACCTTTTCGGATTGTTTTAAGATCTGCCGAAAAACCAGCGAAGAAGTCTGACAGATCCGTGAGACCCTCTGATCGAGACAAATTTTGCGTATCCTTAAGAACTTCATTGTACTCATACAGCTTGGTGTTCAAGTTTCTCAAAACTGCATTCTGTTGGATCGCTACCATCATACCAGCGGTTTCGTCTTCCGTTGTGCGATTTGGAAGGGTTCCAACTTGGATTTTATGCAACTGTGTGATCTCATCAATAGCAAATGAACTTAGGACAAGAAACCCTCCTATTAGAGGCGGCAATCCCTTCAGCTCATTTGTTGTAATCTTAATTCGTTGTGTGATGATTGAATACATTGGACTATTTTCTTGCTTTTCTGGATACTCGGATCAAAGAAACGTTCATTTCTTCAAACCCGTCTGCCTTTAGTGAGTATAGGCTTTTCTTCAGAGCACCACTAGCGCTACTCCCCCTTCACCACCACAAACCCACCTCACCGCCCCTCACTCTCCCGCCAAATACCCCGCCAGTTTCGCCTTCATCTCCTCCGGCCAGGCCCGTGGCGCGATCGCCCCCTCCACCGCCTTCACCCAAACCAAAGTGATCGTGACCACCAGCCGCACCTCGTCGTGCCCCCGCCCGACAATCTCGAACGTCACCGAAGACCCGCCCAGCCGCAGCACCTGAAGCGATACATCCAGCACATCGCCCAACCGCGAGGGCGCGCGGAAATCCGTCTCGATCCGGACTGTTGGCACCCCGGCCCCCTGCGCCATCATCGCCCCATACGACACCCCAACCGCC
>JBBRKS010000119.1:0-12303 GCA_038231775.1 Rhodobacterales bacterium
CTTACCGTGGCTCTTGGGAAAGAAGGGCTGCAGACGGGTCATTTGCGCGTCGGTCAGCCAGAAAAGGTTGCTCATGATCCAGTCTCCTTGCGGAGCTTGAATCAGGCCGCGTCCGCAAGATCAATGGGTCCTGACCCTAGGCGTCGGCGGGCCGGATACGGTAGGCGAACTGAGCGCGGGTCAGTCCGACAAGCCGGGCCGCTGCCGAAAGATTGCCGTCCGCTCGAGCTAAGGCCGCCGCATAAATCTGCGCCTCAACCTCGGGTAAATCGACGCCCTCGCCCGACATCGCATCCGACAGCCAAGCCAGAAAACGAGTGTCCTTGGGTCCGGTGCGGGCCAAAACCCGTCTGGGGTTGTGACGCATGGCAATATCCGCTTCGCTCAGATCGGTGCCAACAGACTGTGACAGCAGGCAAGCCAGCAAAACCGATTCCAGTTCGTGCAGATTTGCCGGCCAGCGTTGTTCGCTCAGATAGCGGCGTGCGGCGTCCGTCAGGATCGGAGCGTCTTTCCCCAAACGGCTGGCGGCGGCGATAAGGATGTCACGCGCAATATCGGGCATATCCGGCCGACGCTCCGCAAAAGCGGCAAAGCGGATCGGGTCGACCATCAGCCGATACAGGATCGCATCCTGGAGCCTGCCATCTTGCCGCAGCTGTTCCGGCGTCAGAGCACTGAAAGCAACCACGCGCGGCATCAAGCCGGCCTGTGGGCTGCGGAGCAATCCAACCAGGCAATCCTGTGCCGATTGGCTCAAGCCTTCGATCCGGTCGACGATAAGGATTGGCGGGGCAGCACCTCTACGGGCAGGGCGCGGGCGGGGCTCCATCATGGCCGTCAGGACTGCGGGCGACAGATCCGGTGCTGACACAAACAATGGCGACGGCCCTTCGGCCCGCGTGATGTCATGTAAATATAGCGCGCCGGACAGCCGGCCCGATCCGCAAGGGCCTGAGAAAAACAGGGGAAGGTCATGCATCGCGGCCTTGTCCAACTGGGCCCGCACCGGTTCGATCAGCGCGAACTTGTGTTGGCCAGTCGGGGTTTCGGGCGCGGAGCGGCCGCGCGCCTTGGCCGTCATCGGTGCAATCCGGTCGCGGAACACGATCACATCGGGATCATCCTCACCCCACAAATCCGCAGGTTTCCCCATCACCCGGCAAGACTTGTGCCCTTGCGCACAACAGGACAGTTCCTTGTAAACGATCAGCGCGTCAAAGAATTCGCTGGCATAGCCCGAGGCGTAGCCGACCTGCATCCAGCAGGCGGGTTCGGGACTGTTCGGAGCGTGCAGGCGGGGATTGCTTGCCTCGACGCTGTCATGCCAGAGAAACTCGCCCGAGAACCGCTTTTTGCGAAAATCAAAGTCGTTGTGCACCGTTTCGACCTGCACGATGCCACCAAACATATGCAGCCTTGTGCCTGCGGTGAAGGCATCTCCGGTGTCGAGATTGGGCCACGAGGTGCGCACGAACCGCGCATCTTCGCGGCCCGATTGAAAGCCCAGACGCATCATGAACACGCGGGCCTCGGTCGGGCCAAGGGCGTCGATCAGCTCTTTGCGCAGACGGAAATTGACCGCAGCGCGTTGCATGATCAGGCGCGCTTCGCGGAACCGGATGGTGCCATCCGCTGGGCTGAACACCAGATCGGCCAACATTTCGCGCACACTTGGCCGCCCGCCCCGATCAAAGCGCGACGCCATGTCCAGCAATGGTTTCATCATGACCGATTCCTTACGCTGCAAGGTGCTTGGCTGCGGTGCCTTTGGCCCGCCTTGGACCGACGCATCAACTATACCGGGGTTTCTCAAATCGTAAATGAATTCTTATGATTTAAGGAAGGCATCGCAGCGAATGCCATTCTGCGATGCAGCAAAAAATTCTCATATTCTTGCTTTCGTTCCATATCTTTTCTCGCACATGCGGCGCGAAACTTTCTTGCGCGATTAATTTGACAGCAGTCTGACGCATCGCCCTAATGATAAATACAAGGTCACCGGTTCGGGAGGAGCGGGTGTCGTGGTCGAGGCCAGTGCGTGCTGGTCCCCAACCTGGGGGACTGCTGTTCGTTTTTGGATGCGGCCCTTACGGCATGGTTGCGGACCGGTGATCCCAGGGAGGGTTCTGCGATGTTTTCACTGCAAAAGGCTTTCGATGTGTCTGGCAGATCGGTGATCGTCACCGGGGGTGCCAGTGGGATCGGTCTGGCCTATGCAGAGGTGATGGCAGACAGCGGGGCACGCGTGTGCATCTTTGACATCAACCCGGCAGGCATGAATGCCGCCGTGGCCGCGATGACAGCGGCGGGCGGCGATGTCTGGGGGCAGGTCGTCGATGTGTCGGACCGGGCCGCCATGGCAGCAGCCTTTGATGCAGTGGCAGAGCGGCACGGCAGGATCGACGTGGTTTATGCCAATGCCGGAATGGACCCCGGCCCCGGCTTCATGACGACCGAAGGGGCGCGCAACCCCGATGGAGCCATCGAGAACATCGACGATGACCAGTGGGACCGTGGGATCGCGGTGAACCTGACCAGCGTCTACACCACCGTCAAAAATGCTGTCCGGCACATGAAGAAAACCGGCGGCGGGCGGATCATTGTCACCTCGTCCATCGCGTCGATGATCAACGAAAGCATCGTGGGCACGTCCTATATGCCCGCCAAGGCCGGGGTGGATCATTTTGTGCGGCACATGGCGATGGAGTTGGGGGCCTACAACATCCTGATCAACTCGATCAACCCGGGCCCGTTCATGACCAATATCGCCGGGGGCCGGCTGAAGATTGCCGCCGACCGCAAGGCCTTCGAGTCGCAGTCGTTGATTGGCCGCATCGGCGACCCCGAAGAGATCAAGGCGCTGGCGCTGTTTCTGGCCGCCCCGGCCTCGGCCTACGTCACGGGTGCCCAGATCGTCATCGACGGCGGGGCGCTGCTGCGCCTGACCTGAGCTTTACTGACCGAAGGCCCGGTGCAAGGCCAAAACATAGTCTTTTGGGAGGAAGATCATGACTGAATTCAAGACGACACGTGGTGCACCCGCACCCTCACGCCGCGCCATCCTCAAAGGGATGACAGCCGGGGTGGCCGCCCTGGCCATGCCGTCGATCAGCCGCGCCCAGACCGAGGGGACCATCAAGGTCGGCTTCGTCTCGCCCGCCACCGGCCCGCTGAGCCTGTTTGGCGAAACCGACGGCTACGCGATGGAAAAGGTGCAAGAGGTTCTGAAAGACGGGATTGAATCCAACGGCAAGCGTTATGCCGTTGATATCCTGTTCCGCGATGGCCAATCGAACCCGAACAAGGCCTCTGAGGTCGCCTCGGATCTGATCCTGAACGAAGAAGTGCATATCATCGTGCCGTCTTCGACCACTGACACGGTCAGCCCGGTGGCCGACCAGGCCGAACTGAACCAGACGCCTTGCGTGTCCACTGGCGCGCCTTGGCAGGCGGTCATCTTCCCGCGCGGCGGCGACAAAAAGCCGTTCGACTGGACCTATCACTTCTTCTGGGGTCTGGAAGAGGCGCTGAACACCTTTGTCGGCCTGTGGGCTGGTCTGGATACCAACAAAAAGGTTGGCATGCTGTTCCCGCAAAACGCCGATGGCGAAACCTGGGGCAACAAGGACTATGGCCTGCCCGTTCCAACCACCAAGGCGGGTTACGAGGTGACGGTGCCCGGCTATTTCCAGCCGCGCACAAACGACTATTCGGCCCAGATCGCCCAGTTCAAAGACTTCAACGCCGATATCGTGGGTGGCATCACCTATGTCGACGATTTCAAGACCTTTGTGAACCAGTGCAATCAGCAGGGGTTCAAGCCCAAAGCCATGACCGTGGCCGCAGCCTTGCTGTTCCCCTCGGGGATCGAGGCGCTGGGGCCCTTGGGTGAAGGCATGTCGTGCGAAGTCTGGTGGACCCCGTCCTTCCCGTTCAAATCGACGCTGACCGGGCAGGTCAGCCGCGACATCGCTGACGAATGGGAAACCAGCCAGAAGCGTCAATGGACCCAGCCCTTGGGATATTCCCATGCCATCTGGGAGGTCGTGGTGGATGTGCTGAAACGCTCCACCAACCCGCTGGACCGCACGGCGATCCGCGATTCCCTGAAAGCCACCAACATGACGACGCTGATCGGCCCGATCAATTTCGCCACCGGCCCGCATCCCAACGTGTCCACCACGCCGATCTTTGGCGGCCAGTGGCTCAAGGGTGAAAAGTTCCCCTACGACCTGAAGATCGTCGACAACACGGTCAACAAGCTGTTCGAACCGGAAGCCAAGATCAAGCCGATGCCTTGGTCTGCGTGATCCTGATATGAACAGTGCGGCACCGATGGGCCAAGAGCCGATCCTGAAGGTTACAGGACTGTCGAAGTCCTTTGGTGCCGTGCGCGTTCTGCACGAGGTGGACTTTGATGTCTGCCCCGGCGAGGTTCTGGGAATTCTGGGGCCGAACGGGGCGGGCAAGACCACGCTGTTCAACATGATCAGCGGCGATCTGAAGCCGAATGAGGGTGTGATGACCTTCAATGGCGCGGCGCTGGTGGGGGAAAAGCCCTATCGTCGCTGCCAGATGGGGATTGGCCGGACCTATCAGATACCCAAGCCCTATGGCGGGATGACCACTTTTGAAAACCTGTTGGTGGCCGCAAGTTTCGGCGGCAACCAGCGTGAGGCGGATACCTATGGCCTATGCGCCTCGATCCTGTCGGACTGCGAACTGAGCGACAAGGCCAACAAGATGGCGGGCGCGCTGACCCTGTTGGACCGCAAGCGGCTGGAACTGGCCCGGGCTTTGGCGAGCCAACCCAAACTGCTGCTGCTGGACGAGATCGCGGGTGGCCTGACCGAGGATGAGGGTCTTGCCCTTGTAGGCCTGGTGCGCCGCATCCGCGACCGGGGCGTCACCATCGTCTGGATCGAGCATGTCCTGCACGCCCTGCTGGCCGTGGCAGACCGCCTGCTGGTGCTGAACTTTGGCGAAAAGATCGCCGAGGGGCTGCCACAGGACGTGATCAACAACCCCGACGTCAAGCGCGTCTATATGGGGATCGAAGGATGACCGAACTTTTGTCCACTCACGCCCTGACCGCTGCCTACAGTGATTTTCAGGCCCTGTTCGGCATTGATTTCACGATTGCCAAAGGTGAGGTCGTGGCCCTGATCGGGGCCAATGGCGCTGGCAAGTCGACCTTTCTGAAATCGGTCATGGGCCTGATCCGGGTCAAGCCTGACATGGTCCGCTTTGACGGCGCGGCGGTTGGCGGCTCTGCGCCGCACAAGATGGTGCAGCGCGGTGTTGCCATCGTGCCCGAGGGTCGCCGTCTGTTCACCGGCATGTCCGTCGAAGACAACCTGCGCGTCGCCATTGATCACGCCAGCGGCCAAGGGGTCTGGTCGCTTGACCGGGTTTATGCGCTGTTCCCGATCCTGGCCGAAAAGCGCCGGACCCCGGTGCAAAGCCTGTCGGGCGGTCAACAGCAGATGGTGTCGATTGGTCGCGCCCTGCTGAACCAGCCCAAACTGATCCTGTGCGATGAAATCTCGCTCGGTCTGGCCCCCAAAGTGGTCAAAGAGATTTACGAGGCGCTGCCTGCGATCACTGCGGCGGGCACCGCAATCATTCTGGTGGAACAGGATGTCAGCCTCGCCAAGAAAGCCTCTCGTCGCCTCTATTGCATGCTGGAAGGCCGCGTCACCCTGACCGGGAAGTCGGATGATATTTCCCGCGACGCCATTGGTGCCGCCTATTTCGGAGCTGGTCATGCAGTGGCTTGATGCGCTGATCCAAGGGATCCTGCTGGGCGGGCTTTACGCGCAATACGCACTGGGCATGGCGTTGATGTTCGGCGTGATGCGGATCGTCAACATCACGCACGGCGATCTGGTGATCTTGCTGGCTCTGGTGGGGATTTCGCTGGCGGGACGTCTGCATATCGGCCCGTTCGTGGTGCTGGCAATGTTGGTGCCGCTGGCGGCGGCACTGGGATATGCCTTGCAACGTGGCATCCTGAACCGGGTGGTCAGCGACGACCCGCTGCCATCGCTGATCGCGACATTTGGCCTGTCCATCGCCATGCAAAACCTGATGCTGGAGGTCTGGTCTGCCGACACAAGGTCGCTGCCCGGCTTTGGCATAGAACAGGCGTCTTTCGCGGTCGGGCCGTTGTTCATCGGGGTGTTGCCGGTGATCGTGCTGCTGGTCGCCACTGGGCTGACCGGCGGACTGGATGCGCTCTTGCGGTTCACCAAGTTTGGCCGCGCGCTGCGCGCCTCTGCCGCAGATGTCGAGGCGGCAGCGATGTCGGGCATCAACCCCAAGGCCATCTATGCCAGTGCCACGGCCATCGCAGTTGGCATCCTCGGTTTTGCCGCCGTGTTCCAATCCCTACGCTCCACGGTCGCCCCCTCTGATGGCCCGGCGCAGCTGATCTATGCGTTCGAGGCGGTGATCATCGGCGGCATGGGCTCGATCTGGGGGGCGTTCATCGGGTCGATGGTGCTGGGCATCTCGCAGGCGATCGGGTTCCGCATTGATCCGGGCTTTGGCGTTCTGGCCGGGCACCTGGTCTTTCTCATCGTGCTGGCTGTGCGCCCGCAGGGCATTTTGGGGCGGAGTTGACCATGACACTTGCCGACACATTCCCTGCCGTTCAGGTCCGCCGCCAGACGACATCAGGCCGGATTGCCATGGTGATCGGCCTTGGCCTGCTGGTGGCATTGGTGGCGATGCCCTGGTGGGCCGGTGCGGGATTGATCCGCTCCATCGTGCAGCTGTGCTGCTATATCGCCATCGCACAGATGTGGAACCTGCTTGCAGGCTATGCGGGCCTCGTTTCGGTCGGCCAGCAAGCGTTCATGGGTGTCGCGGGCTATATGTTGTTCGTGCTGGCCCAGATCTTTGGCATCAACCCGTTTGTCGCCGTGTTCCTGTCGATGCTGGCGCCGCTGGTCCTGGCCATCCCGACCTATGCCTTGCTGCACCGGCTGGACGGCCCCTATTTCGCCATCGGCACCTGGGTGGTGGCAGAGGTGTGCAGGTTGGTCACCTCGAACGTCGGGTTCGTCAACGCCGGAGCGGGGATGAGCCTGCGGGTGATGTCCGATTATTCCGCGCAAGAACGGGCCATAGGGATCACGATCCTTTGCGCGATATTGCTGCTGATCACTGTGGGCGGCAGCTACTGGTTGCTGCGTTCGCGCTACGGGCTGGCCCTGACGGCGATGCGCGACAACCCGGTTGCGGCAGCCAGCCAGGGCGTCAACGTGGCCCGCCTGCGGTTCCTGATTTTTGTCGCAGCGGCGATGGGAACCGGGCTGGCCGGCGGCATCTATTCCATGGCGCAACTGCGGATCAGCCCGCCGTCGGCCTATGATCCGGCCTGGGCCAATATCGCGATCTTCATCGTGATGATCGGCGGGATTGGCAGCATTGAAGGCGTGTTGATCGGTGCGCTGGTCTACTTCTTTGCCGACCGCCTGTTTGGCGCCTATGGCGCGACCTATCTGGTCGTTCTGGGCGTGATGACACTGCTTGTGGCGCTTTATGCGAGGGGTGGTATCTGGGGCATGGTCTGCAAAGTCATGGATGCGCCGTGGTTTCCAATCCGACGCACCCTTTTGACAGCGGGAGGCAAATGATGCGTGCCATCGTGTTTGATCAGGTGGGGGCACCTTTGCGCCTTGAAACGCTCGCCAATCCCAAACCCCGCGCGGATGAGGTTGTGCTGAAAATCGCCGCCTGCGGCATCTGCGGCAGCGACCTTCACATGTCGACCGATCCGATGGCCTTTGGCATCGGTCAAGGCGCTGTGCTAGGGCACGAGTTCTCTGGAACTGTCGTGGCGATTGGCGAGGCGGTGAATGATCTGACCTACGGCGACCGGGTGGCGGTGGCACCGATGTTCGGCTGCGGGCATTGCGCCTCGTGCCTTGCGGGCGATCCGGCCTGGTGTGCCGACATGCGCCTGATCGGCGGCGGCTACGCCGAGATGACGGCCGTGACGGCGCGGCAATGCCGCAAGCTGCCCGATACGGTCGATCTGGTGCATGGCGCGCTGGCGGAACCAACGGCGGTCGGCATGCACTGTCTGCATCGGTCGGGCATGAAGCCTGGGGACCGGGTGCTGATCCTGGGGGCCGGGCCCATCGGCCTTGCGGTTGCGTTCTGGGCGCGGCGGATGGGGGCGGGGCAGGTGATCGTGGCCGACCTGAATGACGCGCAGGCCGAAAGGGCGCGCGCGCTGGGGGCATCGGATTTCCTGATCTCGGGCCCGGCGCTGGCCCGCGACCTTGGGCAGATCGGCGGCGCCCCCGACATCGTGTTTGAATGCGTGGGCAAAGTGGGGCTGATCGACCGCGCGGTTGCCTTGGTTCGAGTGCATGGCACGGTCGTCGGCGTCGGGCTTTGCGTGGGCGGCGACCAGTGGGACCCCTTTGCCGCGCTGTCAAAAGAGGTGACCATCATCATGTCCGCCTTCTTCAACATGCACGAATTTGCGGCCTCGATCGACGCGCTGGCGGGCGGGGCGTTCAGCCCGCTGACGCTGGTCAGTGACCGCGTGGGGCTGGCCCGTGTGCCCGAAACCTTTGCCGCACTGCATCACCGCACCACCCAATGCAAGGTGCTGATCGACATGAGCGCGGACTGACCTGATAGGAGCAAGACCATGGATTTCGAAACCATCACCCATGACATCGACGGCGTGAATACCGTGATCAAGGCGATTGGCAAAGGGCCTGCCGTCATAGCCCTGCACGGTGCCGCCACGCTGGAGGGGCACGACTGGGCGCGCGGGCTGGCCGACCGGTTCCGCGTCTACCTGCCCTTTCACCCCGGCTTTGGCGAAAGCGCGCCGGCGCCGCATATCGCGGGCATGCAGGACATGATAGTGCACAACCTGCGGCTTGTCACGGCACTGGGCCTGGACCATCCGCATCTGATGGGCCATTCGATGGGCGGCTGGATGGCCGCTGAAATGGCCGCCGTCGCGGGTGAGCGTTTTGGCAAGCTGGTGCTGAACGCTCCCGCAGGCCTGAACGACCAAGGCTATCCCGCAGCCGACATGTCCGCCATAGCACCGCAGGATTTCCCGGGCTACCTCGCGCACAACGTCAACGTGGCGCTGCGCTATTTCCCCGGCGGGTCCGATTGCCCGCCCCCCGAACAGTTCGGTGCCGACCGCGAACGTGAGGGCGCGGCTTTGGGCAACATCCTGAAAGCGCACGGCTTTGGCCACCCGAACCTTGCGCGCTGGCTGTCTCGCATCCCGAATGAAACGCTGATCGTGTGGGGCGATCAGGACCGGATGCTGCCACCCGGGCAAGCCCAGCTTTGGGCTGCCCACATCCCCCACGCACATATCTTGCGGGTGGCCAATGCCGGCCATTTCGCCATGCAGGAACAACCCGCCTGCGTCACCCAAATCGGCGATTTCCTCGCCGCCTGAAACCCATGTCCTGAGGAGGATCACCATGAACAAACCGATGAATCACAGCTACTGGGGCAGCACCGTCGACTTCCGCAGCCTGATGAAGAAAATCGCCGAGGTCGGCCCCCTGCTCGAAGCCAACGCCGCCGCTGATGAGGCCGCAGGCGAACTGACCAAATCCAGCTTTGAGGCGATTCGTCCCCTGCGCTTTTCGCACTTGCTGGCGACCGAGCAGCTTGGCGGCGCGCAGATGCGCCCGACCGAGGTCTTGCAACTGATCGAGGCGGTCACCTGGTGGTCAGGTTCGGCAGGCTGGGTGTCCATGGTGCATTGCTGCATCGGCGCCATGTCAGCGGCCTATCTGCCCGACAGCGCAGTTGAGCGGCTGTTTGCCCCCGGCACCGAAAACCGCTTTTCCGGCCAGGGTGCCCCGTTGGGCATGCTGAAGAAAGTCGATGGCGGCTACACGCTGTCTGGCAAGTGGAGCTATGGGTCGGGATTTTCGCACGCCACCTGATCGCACTCGGCCTGTTTTGTCGATGATGGCAACGGCAAGCCCGCCAAGGATGCGGCAGGCAATGTCATTGTCTTGTGCGCCCACGCGCCGATCCCCGAACATACCCAGCTTGGCAACTGGGATGTTTTGGGCCTGAAAGGCACGGGGTCTATCGACTACGGTGCCGAGAATGTCTTCATCGCCGAGGATCTGGTGTTCCCGATCCTGACCGCCGCACCGCAACGCCTGAAAGAGTTGTTCAGCCTGGGCATCGTGGGCCTTGCCGCCATCGGTCATACCGGCTGGGCGATGGGCGCCGGACGCCGCATGCTGGACGAGATCGCCAAATTCGCCGTCAGCAAATCCGGCCGCGCCGGAATGTTGGGCGAAAGCGAAAAGTTCTGGTATGACTATGGCCGCGCCGAAGCCTCCTACCGGGCCGCGCGCGCGCTGGTGATGGAAGCCTGGGGCGAGGTCGAGGCCAATTCCGAAGCGGGCAAGATGATGACCACGCGCAACATTTCGCTGGTTCATCTGGCCAAGGCCCAGATTCACGAGGCCGGGGTCGAGGTCTGCAACTTTGCCTACCGCGCCTCGGGCGGGGCAGGTTTGCGTGCTGGCGTGATCCAGCGCACCTTCCGCGACATGATGGTGGCGGCCAACCACTTCACCATCGCGCCGTCCATCGTCACCTCTGCCGGGCGCGAGTTGGGCGGAATCTGGAGCGACCGCAGCTGGCAGTTCTACGACCTCATCGAAAAGAAGTAGGCGATGGCAGGAAGCGGGGCGATCCCGCTTCCATTCCGCCCGGGGGCCGAGATGACGCAAACCAATACGCTTGCCAGCGCCTTTCGCGAGGCGTTTCGCTGTCATCCGGCCGGGGTGGCGGTGATCACGGCTGATCCCGGTGGCAAACCCGTGGCGATGACGGTCAGCTCGCTTATTTCGGTCAGTTCCGATCCGCCGACGGTCGCCTTTTCACTTTCCTCGCGCTCTGGCTCCACGGCGGCGGTGATGGCGGCGGGCAGCATGGTGATCCACCTGCTGCGTTATCCCGATCTGGACCTTGCGCGGCTGGGGTCCACACCGGGCGCAGACCGCTTTGGCCCCGGCGTGGCATGGGAGCGCCTTTCGACCGGGGAACCGCGCTATACTAGCGTCGCCACATGGTTTCGCGCCCGCGTCACAGGCTCTTTGCCCGTCGAGGGCGCAACCGTCGTGGTGGCCGAACTACAAGAGGGCGCGACCTGCAACACCCCTGAAGCGCCAGAGCTGGAATCCCTCGTCTACCTTGACCGCCGCTGGCACCGCCTGCGCGAAGACCGCAACGGCGTTGCCAGCCTGATGCTGATGGACCCGGAATACCGTGACGTTTTCCGCTGAAAACCGTTGATGCTGGTATTGCCCCCGACGGCAGGTGTGAAGCGAAAGCATTGTTTGGATCGGTTTTCGCGACCTTCCCGGGCGAGCGAGCCGGCGGCGAGCACTGTCAGAACAAAATTGTTGAGCGGGGCATGGAGGTCGCCTGGTATTGTGTGATGATCAAGCGCAGCCCGTTCCGGTATTTCAAGACGTCGCCCGAAATCATCCGCCTTGCGGTGATCATGTACATGCGGTTTCCGCTGTTGCTGCGCAACGTGGAAGATCTTCTGCACGAACGCGGAGACTGCCAGATCAAGTTCGATCTCAGTCGCGTTTGCTCGGTTGGGATTCGAATTTTCAGCCGTTCTAATTAAATCAATGGCTTACGCCCCAGAGACGGTTCGACTCCAGTCGCGTTCCCTCCGCCATTTTTAACACCCTCAAAATCATTATAAGGCCATGAAAACAAAGGGTTTTGCGGCTGTTCGCGCCCACTGCATCCGTCAATTCCGCTTGCTTTGCTGCACATCATGCTGCACAATTCGCTGCACGGGGCCATTGCGGGCGGCGTTGCATGACCATTGTTCGGCGCGGATCGAATTTCCACCTTCGCCAGAGGGTTCCTCTGCGATACCGCCGTGTTGAACCGCGTGTGACGGTCTGGATAAGCCTTCATACCGACTCGGAAAGTGTGGCCAGACAGAAGGCCCCCTTGGCATGGCAACACCATATCGAAGGCTGGGAAGCCAAGATGGCGGGCGATACCAGCGACGCCGAACGGCGCTTTGAGGCGGCCCGCGAATTGGCGGCGGTGAAGGGCTACAGATACCTTCCGGCGGCCCAAGTGGCGACGCTGCCCCGTGAAGATCTGAGCTACCCCCCGAAAATCGGACAGTGACGGAAGCTACGATCTGAGGTCTGCTGATCTCCAAATCGAGGAGATCAGAACATGTCGAAACGCAGGAATCATGACGCGTCTTTCAAGGCCCGCGTGGCGTTGGAGGCGCTA
>JBBRKS010000120.1:0-12277 GCA_038231775.1 Rhodobacterales bacterium
CCATGACGGCATGGCGCGGGCCATCGTGCCCTCACATACGCTGTTGGACGGCGATCTGGTGTTTGCGGCGGCGACCGGACAAAAACCGCTGTCAGACCCGGTGCGCGACCAGTTCCAGTTGGGTCATGCGGCGGCGGTCTGTCTGGCGCGGGCGATTGCACGCGGGGTTTTCATGGCAAAGGATATGCCGGGTGATCTGCAACCAACCTGGGTCAAACGCTGGGCTACCAGCGCGTAAGTGCCTGTTCATCCGCGTCTTTTGCTGCAACCCAGGCGGCGCCGTCCAGCCCGATTTCCTTTTTCCAGAACGGTGCGCGGGATTTCAGGTAGTCCATCAGAAACTCTGCCGCCTCAAACGCCGCCAACCGGTGCGGCGCAGCGGTGGCGACCATCATGATCTGGGCCCCCGGTTCCAGCGTGCCAAAACGGTGGATCACCAGGGCGTCCGACAGCTGCCAGCGCGCCTGTGCCTCATCGACAATGGCGGAAATCGCGGCTTCGGTCATGCCGGGGTAATGCTCGATCTCCATCGCTTTCAGCGTACCGTCCGCATCACGTACGATGCCGGTAAAGGTCACAACCGCCCCAGCGCCGACCACACCAACCGCAAATCCGTTCAACTCGGAACCCGCATCAAAAGCCGCCTGTTGCACCGACACGCGCATTCTAACCCCCGGTCATCGGCGGGAAAAACGCCACTTCGCGCACCCCGGCCAAGGGCGCATCAAAGGCCGACAGCTTCTGATCCAGCGCCACCCGCAAGCTTTTGAGGTCAGAAAACGCCAGAGCATAGCGTTCCTCACGTGCAACAAGTTCGCTGATCAGGTCCATCACCGTGGCAGCAGAGGTGTCCAGACGTTCGCGCGGCAGGCCGATCCGCTCCCGCACCCAGGCGAAATACAAGACATCCAGCATCTTAGTCTTTCAACTGCGGCAGGGATTTCACGAAATAATCCCAGCCGGTGACGGCGGTCAGGGCAGCGGCACACCAGATAAGCGTCAGCCCGGCCCAGGTGGCATAAGACGAACAGCCGCGCACGCCGCACGACCGGATCGGGTCGGCTAGCCCCTGAGCCACGAGGGTTGCATATTCTTCGACCGTTTTGCCTTGCCGGGCGATGCCCTCCAGATGCTCCAGCCCGGTGCCCAGAAACAGCACGGCGATGGCAACCATCTGAGCCGAGGTTTTCCACTTGGCCAGCTTGGTCACCTTCAAAAGCCCCGCCTTCGCGCCCAGATATTCACGCAAGCCACCGACGAAAACCTCACGAAACAGGATCACGGTGGCCGGCAGGATCAGAACCGGCTTCATGCCATTGTAACCGGTCAGGATCAGCAGGGCGATGACGACCATCGCCTTGTCGGCAATCGGGTCGAGCATGGCACCAAACTTGGATTCCTGCTTCCACAGACGGGCAAGGTAGCCGTCAAAATAATCGGTGATGGCGGCCGAAACGAACAGGGTCAGCGCAAACCAATCGGCAATCGGGCGGTGAAAATACAAAAACATCACCGGCACGCCGGGGGCGGCCAGAAGGCGCATCGTGGTCAGCGTGTTCGGGATCGTCCACTTCATACGCTTACCTAGCCCAAGGCCGCGTTGCCGAAAAGGGGGCGTGCAAGCGATCGGCGGACAGTCGGGCTCGAGCAGATAGGTCCGACCAGCCTTCAGAACTTTTGCGGCACATACAGTTCCGGCGGCAGGGTGGCGCGTTCGTAGTCTGGGTTAAAGATGCGGTCCGGCAGGTAGATTTCGACGTGCGGCACCTCGACATAGGGAAAAAGCGACAAAAGGTGGTCGATGCAGTTCAGCCTTGCACGTTTTTTGTCATTGCCTTCAACGATGTACCACGGCGCCTCGTCTATGTTGGTGCGGGCGAACATCTCTTCCTTGGCTTTGGTGTACTGCTCCCACCGGATGCGGGATTGCAGGTCCATCGGCGAAAGTTTCCACTGTTTGAACGGGTCATGGATGCGCACCATAAAGCGCATCTGCTGTTCTTCGTCAGTGATGGAGAATCAGTACTTGATCACGCGAATGCCGGAACGCACCAGCATACGTTCAAATTCCGGGACCGAGCGGAAAAATTCCTCAACCTGATCTTCGTCGGCAAAGCCCATCACCCGTTCGACCCCGGCACGGTTGTACCACGACCGGTCGAACAGCACGATCTCACCGGCGGCGGGCAGATGCGGGATGTAGCGCTGGAAATACCACTGGGTCCGCTCGCGGTCAGACGGGGCGGGCAGGGCCACCGTGCGCACGACACGCGGGTTGAGCCGTTGGGTGATGCGCTTGATCACCCCACCTTTGCCAGCACTGTCGCGCCCCTCAAACAGGACGACGACCTTTTCCTTGGTGTACTGCACCCAATCCTGCAGCTTGATCAGTTCCGCCTGCATCTGGATCAGGCTGGTCAGGTAGACCCGCCGGTCCAAAGCGTCGGGATGGCGGTCCTTGTAAATCTTGGCGATTTCGCGTGACAGGGCTGAATCTTCAAGCTCCAGCTCGAAATCCTCGTCCAGCATGTCAGCCAGTTCTTCGGCCAACCAGTCCTGCCCCAGTTCGGTCTTGATATCGGTCATGTCACTCTCCGCCGCTGCAAACCGGATCAAACACAAGTGGATGACAGTTTTGCGACAGACCTTGGCCGAAGGCGTCCGGCACGCCCGGCGGTTTTCGGTCGAACCTTTGCAAGGTCTTAAGTTTTACCGCGCAAGTGTCGGGTATAATAGGCTGGACGAAATCCGCATGGCCTGTTCTATCTGCCACAACCGACTTGAAAATCCGAAAGGTGCACCATGTCCAAAGCCTTGCCGTCCATCGTTGCGCGCTTGCGCCCTTTCATGCTTGGCGCTGGCGTTTTGACAGCACTTTCAGGCCCCGCGCTGGCTGGCAGCCTGCCCGCCCCTTACGTCAGCCGCGCGTTAGAGGCGGTTCTGATCCCGATTGATGGCGCAGTCAAAAGCGCCTTTGGGCTGACCGCCGAAGAAAAGGGAATTCTTGTGCTGGCCGTCGCCCCGGGCGGTGTCGCCGAAACCGCCGGGATAGAGCCGGGCGATGTGATCGGTCTGGTCTCTGGCAAGGTGCTTGTTGATCCGATCACGCTGGATGAAATTGTCTATTACTGGATCGAAAAGGGCACTTTCGATTTCGGGTTCGTCGGGTGGCACGGCGGTACGGCCAAGACCTATCCCGCGACGATCACGCTGGAAAGTTACAGCGCGGTCATTGATGTAACGACGGTTTCGACGTGGGCGAGCTATGCCTACGAAAGCTTCAGCTACGCGGAGTACACCGCAGAATACAGTTCCGAGATTTCGGAATCTTATGCCGCGTCAGAGACGACGATCGAAGAAACCACCAGTTCTGAGGAGTTCGTGGCCGAAGAAACCGCCCTGGAACGATCCACCACCGAAGAAACCACGACCGAAGATGCGACGACCGAAGATGCAACAGCGACCGACGGCATGGAACAGGACGCGACCGATCCCAATCTGGATACCGACGGTGACGGCACGCCTGACGTAACCGACACTGATGACGACAATGACGGCATCCCGGATGCAACGGACGCGGACGAAAATGGCGACGGCACCGCTGACGCCGAGGAATAGGATTTTGCGTCACCCCCAGGGGGCCGTTTTTACGGGTGAAAGAAGTCGTAAATCGTCTCTGCCATCGCTTGTGAGATGCCGTTTACAGCCGTCATATCGCTGATACCCGCCCGGCTTACCGCCTTGGCCGACCCGAAATGCGCCAGCAAAGCCCGTTTGCGCGTGGACCCGACGCCCGGAATATCGTCAAGCGGGGTGATCGACACCGCCTTGGCGCGTTTGGCGACATGGGCACCGTTGGCCCAGCGGTGCGCCTCGTCCCGCAGGCGTTGCACGAAATACAGCACCGGGTCGTTGCGCGGCAGGGCCATCACCGGCAGCCCCTCACGATAAAACTCTTCCTTGCCAGCGTCGCGGTCGATCCCCTTGGCCACGCCGATCATCGCAATGTCATTCACCCCCAGATCGGCCAAAATCCCCGCGACGGCAGAGACTTGACCCGCACCGCCGTCAATCAGCAACAAATCGGGCCAAGCGTCTGATTTGCGCTCCGGGTCCTCTTTCAGCAGGCGTTCAAAGCGGCGCGTCATCACCTCTCGCATCATGCCAAAGTCGTCCGAATTGGCCCCGGCGGCGGATTTGATGTTGTATTTGCGGTACTGGCTTTTGAGGAACCCTTCGGCCCCGGCGGCGATCATGCCGCCCACGGCGTCGCTGCCCTGAATGTGGGCGTTGTCGTAAACCTCGATCCGGGTCGGCGGCGCGTCAAGGTCAAACGCCTCTGCCAAGCCCAGCAACAGCTTGTTCTGGGTCGAACTTTCCGACATCCGCCGAGCCAGACTTTCGCGAGCATTCCGGGCGGCGTTTTCCAGCAATTCCGCCTTTTCACCCCGCAAGGGCACCGCGATTTCTACCTTGCGGCCCGCCCGTTCTGACAAAAGCTGCCCTACGAGGTCGGGGTTTTCCACGGCGTGCGACAGCAAAACCAGCGGCGGCGGTTCCTTGTCGTCGTAAAACTGGGCGAGAAATGCCTCCATGATCTCTGGTTCTTCAGCGCCAGCGCCGGTTTTGGGGTAAAAATCCCGGTTGCCCCAGCTTTGATGCGCGCGGATGAAGAACACCTGCACACAAGCCTGCCCATGCTCCAGATGCAGCGCGACCACATCCGCCTCTGCCACACTTTTGGGGTTGATGCCTTGCGATTGCTGAATCTGGGTCAGCGCCTTGATCCGGTCGCGCAAGGCTGCGGCGCGTTCAAACTCCATCGCCTCGCTTGCGGCTGACATCTTGGCGGCAAGATCGGATTGCACCGTCGTCGTCTTGCCTTGCAGGAACAGTTCGGCGTCGTTGACCAGCATGCCGTAGGCCGCCTCGTCGACCTTGCCGACACACGGGGCAGAGCAGCGTTTGATCTGGTATTGCAGACAGGGCCGGGTGCGCCCCTCAAACATGCTGTCGGTGCAGTTGCGCAGCAAAAACACCTTCTGCAACTGGTTCAGCGTCCTTGCCACCGCCCCAGCCGACGCGAAGGGCCCGAAATAGCTGCCCTTTTCGGTCTTTTTGCCCCGGTGTTTCTTGATCTGCGGGAAGGCATGTTCCTTGCCGATCAGGATATTGGGAAAGCTTTTGTCATCGCGCAGCAGCACGTTGTAACGCGGTTTCAACTGCTTGATCAGGTTCTGCTCTAACAGCAGCGCCTCGGTTTCTGTCCGCGTTGTCAGAAACATCATCGAGGCGGTTTCAAACACCATCCTTGCGATGCGCGCCGAATGACCGCTGTCACGCGCGTAATTCGACACCCGCGCCTTCAGGTTGCGCGCCTTGCCGACGTACAAAACCTCACCCTTGGTGTTCAGCATCCGGTAAACGCCGGGCGACCCGTCAAGCGTTTTGAGGTAGGATTGAATGACCTCCTGGCCGGTTTGGACGTCGTCACTCACTGCGGGTTTTAACCTTTTGATTCTTGGTTTTGCTGCACCGATATCGGCCGGTGGGCAAGAGAAAAGAAGTCCACCATTTCTGTGGATAAGTCAGCGCACAAGTTTTCGGAAGCAGCGTTTTTCCCTTGGATTCAGGCCCTTTCCCTGTATTGCCCAAAAAAAAGGCGTAAATATAACATATTGATTATAAACGAAATAATCTTTCAGCCTAGCCAAATCCCTGATAAACCTTAACATTTTGTAAACTATTTGTGAAGATAGGTCCCAAAGTGCACAAGTCTGCGCGGGCTACTCTACGCCAAGGACATCCGGCGTGGCCCAGGCCAGATGCTGACCGCCATCGACCGCGATCATTTGCCCGGTCACGGCCGGGGAATCAAGGAAGAATCCAAGCGCTGCCGTAACATCCGCTGGGCTCGCACCGCGCTGCAGGATGGTCGCCGCACGCTGCCGGGCAAAGTGGCTGTCGGTCTGGCGCGCGCCCTGAACGGTTGGTCCGGGGCCAATCGCGTTGACCCTGATATGGGGGGCAAGAGCCTGCGCGGTGGTCTGCGTCAGCGCCCAAAGACCCATCTTCGCCAAAGTGTAAGACATGAACTCTGGCGTCGGTTTCCAGACGCGCTGGTCGATCATGTTCAGGATCATCGCCTGCGCCAGAGGTTCGCCACCTGCATCAACGCTCGCCTGCGGGGCCTGTGCGGCAAAAGCTTGGGTCAGAAGAAACGGTGCGCGCAGGTTCGACCCGATGGCGCGGTCCCAACTGGACTTTGTGGCGCTGCGGATCGTGTCGTATTCAAAGATCGAGGCGTTGTTGACCAGAACGCTCAGCGGCCCACCCAAAGCCTTGGCCGCACGCGGAACAAGTGCCATAACCGCCGCCTCATCCAGAAGATCGGCCTGCAACAGAACGGCTTTGCGCCCCAAGGCAACAATCGCGGCGGCGGTCTCTTCGGCATCCGCCTGCGAACTGGAATAATGCACGGCAACATCCGCGCCACGCTTGGCCAGATAAATCGCAATCTCGCGGCCAATCCGTTTTGCGCCGCCTGTGACCAGCGCCCGCATTAGCCCTTGCCACACACGCAAGGGGCCGTGCCCAGAACGGTGCGACCGCAGTGGCCACATTTGGCTTTGGTCTGCGCCAAGGTCGGCTGTGGTGGTTTTGGCGACAGGAACTTGGTCACAACATTGCCGATCATCGACACGATCAGCATCAGGCCAAGGAATATGACGACGATCTTGATCATCTTACATCCCGAAATGGGCGCGCATCAGGCGCTCTTCCACCGTCGACAGCATGTCCTCGGCCAAGGTGACGCCAAGCCGGCTTAGAAGGCTGCGCTTCTGGCCCAAGGGTTGCAGGCGCACCTTTTCGCCGTACAGCTCTTTCATTTTGGGCACCAGATGCGCCACGCCGTCGGCCAGACCCAGATCAACCGCCTTCTGGCCGACCCAGATATCGGCGTTGAACAGGTCCTGATCTGCCAGACGCGATCCGCGCCGGGATTTGACATGGGCGATGAAGGCCTGATGGATCGGGGTTTGTAGGGCGCGCAACCGCTCCACATCCTCGGGCTTGTGCGGCAGGAACGGATCGGCGAGGCTTTTTGAGGTGCCAGCTGTCACGATCCGCCGTTCAACCCCTTGCCGCGCCATCAACTCCTGAAAGCCGAACGACGCGAAAATCACCCCGATCGACCCCAGTATCGAACTGTCATCCACCCAGATCTGATCGGCCGCACAGGCCAGCCAATAACCACCCGACGCCGCCATATCCTCGACAAAGGCATGGACCGGCACGTTCTTTTCAACCGACAACCGCCGGATACGGGCCGCAATCAGGCTGGATTGCACCGGCGAACCGCCCGGCGAATTGATCAGCAATGCCACTGCGACCGGCTTGCCCTTGAAGGCCCGCTCGATCAGGGAGGCAAGGCCTGCATCCGACAGCCCCCGACCCGAGGACGAGATGCTGCCTTGCAACCGGATCACCGGAACCAGCGCCGGTTTGGGCAGGAAGGGGATTAGATACCGCATGACCTATCAGGTAGGGTGCTTGGGTCTTGCGGGCAAGTGCAGAATCCGGTCACCATGGGCCATGATCGACAAGCTGGACATGTTTATAGCGCTTGCGGGCGAACGCCACTTTGGCCGGGCGGCAGAGGTGTGCGGCATCACCCAACCCTCTTTGTCGTCTGGAATCCGCCAGTTGGAGGATCAGTTGGGCGTGCAACTGGTCTACCGCGGCAGCCGGTTTCAGGGGCTGACCCCCGAAGGCCAGCGCGTGCTGGACTGGGCGCGCCGGATTTCCGGCGATGTGCGGTCGATGAAGGACGAGATGCGGTCGGTTCATGCCGGTTTGTCGGGGATGCTGAGGCTGGGGGTGATCCCGACGGCTTTGGCGATGACGGCGGACCTGACGGCGCCTTTCACCGAACACCACCCGAACCTGCGGGTGACGATCCTGTCGCGCACCTCGGTTGAGATTTTGGCGGGCATTGAAAGTCTGGAACTGGATGCGGGCATCACCTATCTGGACAACGAACCCTTGGGCCGCGTGTCGCAGGTGCCCTTGTATGTCGAATATTACCGATTCTTGTGCAGCAAAACCTCGCCCTTGTCGGGGCGTGACACGGTCACCTGGGCAGAGGTGGCGGCAGAGGCGTTGTGCCTGTTGACCGCCGACATGCAAAACCGCCGCATCGTCAACCAGTTGCTGGCAGAGGCGGGGGTGCGGGTGCAGCCGACGGTCGAATCCAATTCCTCTATCGCGCTGATCGCGCATGTGAAATCGGGCAAATGGGCCAGCGTGGTGCCGATGCGGCTGGCGCAGATGTTTCAGGGTCAGGATTTGCGGTCCATCCCGATTGTCCAGCCAGAGGCAGAGCATGTCGTGGGCCTGATCACCCCCCGGCGCGACCCGCAGACGCCGGTTCTGTCGGCCTTGATCGACGAAGCGGCACGATTTGGGGCGCGGTTCCGGTAGCGCGCGGCGGCCCCGGCTGGGGGGACTGCCGCCCCCCCAGACCCCCCTGCGAGTATTTGGCAAAGAGCAATCGAAAGGGGTGTTTGATAGATTTTAACTATCGAATGACGATACTCTCATATTGATTTTCATATCAATCGGCATAGACCGGGGAAAATGATCCAAGGGCGGTTCCATGCTTGATTCCGACACGACCATTGCACGGGTGGAAGATATCCTGACCCGCCATCAGGGAATGGAGGGCGCCCTGCTGCCGATCTTGCATGCCATTCAGGCCGAGTTTGGCCATGTGCCGCAGGTGGTGTTGCCGGTGGTGGCCAAGGCAATGAACATCTCTGGCGCTGAAGTGCACGGCGTGATGAGCTTTTATCATGATTTCCGAGAGGTTCCGGCCGGGCGTCACGTGGTCAAGCTGTGCCGGGCAGAGGCTTGTCAGGCTGTGGGGGCAGACCGTGTTGCGGATCATGCCAAGCGGGTTCTGGGTCTGGATTGGCACGAAACCTCAAACGACGGTGCCGTGACGCTGGAGCCTGTTTTCTGTCTGGGCCTGTGCGCCTGCGGACCTGCCGCGATTGTTGACGGCAAGCTGATCGGTCGCGTGGATGAGGCGCGGATTGATGCGCTGATGGTGGGCCTGACATGAAGATTTACCTGCCGCTCGATTCCGCCGCTGTCGCACTTGGCGCGGATGAGATTGCCGAGGCGATTTTGGCGCAGGCCCATGCCAAGGGTGTTGTCGTCGATCTGATCCGCAACGGCAGCCGGGGTATGGTCTGGCTGGAACCTTTGGTCGAGGTTGCCACTGACGCAGGCCGTCTGGCGTTTGGACCGATGACGCTGTCCGATGTGCCTGCGTTGTTTGATGATTTGTCCATCCATCCGAAGGCCTTGGGCCTGACCAACGACCTGCCTTGGCTGAAAGCGCAGACCCGGCTGACCTTTGCCCGGGTGGGCGTGATCGACCCGTTGAACCTGGACGACTACAAGGCGCAGGGCGGTTTGACCGGCCTGGCCAAGGCGCTGACCATGGACAAGGCGGGCATCGTGGCGGAAGTCACCGCCTCGGGTCTGCGCGGGCGCGGTGGCGCCGGCTTTCCGACCGGCATCAAGTGGAAGACCGTCAGCGAGGCGAAGGCCGACCGCAAATACATCGTCTGCAATGCCGATGAAGGCGACAGCGCCACCTTCGCCGACCGCATGCTGATGGAGGGTGACCCCTTCACGCTGATCGAGGGCATGATGATTGCCGGTCTGGCCTGTGCGGCGACCAAGGGGTTTGTCTACATCCGTTCGGAATATCCGGTGGCCATTCGCGTCATGCAGGCGGCGGTTGATATTGCCCGGGCCGAGGGGCTTTTGGGCGACGTTATGGCCTCCGGCAACCTGTTTGACATGGAAATCCGGGTTGGCGCTGGCGCCTATGTCTGTGGTGAGGAGACCAGCCTGCTGAACTCGCTTGAAGGCAAGCGCGGCGTTGTCAGGGCCAAGCCGCCGCTGCCTGCGCTGCAGGGTTTCATGGGCAAGCCGACGGTGGTGAACAACGTGATCTCGCTCGCCTCGATCCCGGTGATCTTTGAAAAGGGGGCGGAGTTTTACAAGGGCTTTGGCCTTGGGCGCAGCCGGGGGACCATTCCGCTGCAGATTGCCGGGAACGTCAGGCATGGCGGGCTGTACGAGATCGCTTTTGGCCTGACCTTGGGTCAAATCGTGGATGACATTGCGGGCGGCACAGCCTCGGGGCGCCCGGTCAAGGCGGTGCAGGTCGGCGGCCCGTTGGGGGCTTATTTTCCGCGCAGCCTGTTCAACACGCCGTTCGGCTATGAAGAATTCGCTGGCAAGGACGGCTTGATCGGCCATGCCGGGCTGACCGTGTTTGATGACAGCGCCGATATGCTGGCACAGGCCCGTTTCGCGATGGAGTTCTGCGCCATCGAATCCTGTGGCAAATGCACCCCGTGCCGGATTGGTGCCGTGCGCGGCGTTGAAACGGTGGACCGTATAGCCAAGGGCGACGCCGCCGCCATCCCCCTGCTGACAGACCTGTGCAACACCATGAAAGCCGGGTCGCTGTGCGCCTTGGGTGGCTTTACGCCCTATCCGGTGATGTCCGCGCTGACCCATTTTCCTGACGACTTTACCCGCATGAAGGAAGCCGCCGAATGAAAGACTTCATCATCCCGGACCGCGATTTCGGCACGCCGGCTGCGAAATCCAAGGTGATGGTCACCCTGACGATTGACGGCTTTGATGTGACGGTGCCCGAAGGCACCTCTATCATGCGGGCGGCGTCAGAGATCGGCATTCAGGTGCCCAAGCTGTGCGCGACCGACTCGGTCGATGCCTTTGGGTCGTGCCGTCTGTGTCTGGTTGAGATTGAGGGCCGCAATGGTACCCCCGCCTCTTGCACCACCCCGGTTGCCCCCGGCCTGAAAGTGCAGACCCAGAACGCCAAGCTGGAAAAGCTGCGCCGCGGCGTGATGGAGCTGTATATCTCGGACCACCCGCTCGATTGCCTGACCTGCTCGGCCAATGGCGATTGCGAATTGCAGGATATGGCGGGCGCCGTCGGCCTCCGCGATGTGCGGTACGAAGCGATTGATACACATTTCAAGGCCAAGGACACCTCTGGCAAAGCCAATCCGCAATGGATTCCAAAGGACGACTCCAACCCCTATTTCACCTATGATCCGCAGAAATGCATTGTCTGCAGCCGTTGCGTCAGGGCCTGCGAAGAAGTGCAGGGCACCTTCGCGCTGACCATATCGGGCCGTGGCTTTGACAGCCGCGTGTCGGCGGGGCTGAAGACGGACACCTTCCTGACCTCTGATTGCGTGTCGTGCGGCGCTTGTGTGGCCGCTTGCCCAACGGCCACCTTGCAGGAAAAGTCGATCATCAACCTTGGCACCCCGCAGCGCAGCGTGATCACCACCTGCGCCTATTGCGGTGTCGGCTGCCAATTCAAGGCCGAACTGCGCGGCGATGAACTGGTGCGCATGACGCCCTACAAGCATGGCAAAGCCAACCGGGGCCATTCCTGCGTCAAGGGGCGGTTCGCCTACGGCTATGCCTCCCACAAGGACCGCATCCTGAACCCGATGATCCGCAGCAACATCAACGACCCGTGGCAGGAAGTGTCTTGGGCCGAGGCGATGGAGTTTGCGGCCTCTCGCATGCAGGGCATCATCGACACCCATGGGCGGCATTCGGTGGGGGTGATCACCTCGTCACGCTGCACCAATGAAGAAGCCTATCTGGTGCAAAAGCTGACCCGTGCGGTGTTTTTGAACAACAACACCGACACCTGCGCGCGCGTCTGCCATTCGCCCACCGGCTACGGGCTGGGGCAGACCCTTGGCACCTCGGCTGGCACGCAAGATTTTGACTCGGTTGAAGAAACCGATGTGGTGATCGTGATCGGGGCCAACCCGGCCTCTGGTCATCCGGTCTTTGCCTCACGCCTGAAAAAGCGCCTGCGTGCCGGGGCCAAGCTGATCGTCATCGACCCGCGCCGGACAGAGATGGTGCAAAGCGCCCACATCACGGCAGCCCACCACCTTGCCCTGACGCCGGGCACCAACGTGGCCGTTGTGACCGCCATGGCGCATGTCATCGTGACCGAAGGCTTGTTTGACGAAGACTTCATCCGCAACCGCTGCGATTGGGATGAGTTTCAGGATTACGCCGAATTTGCCAGCCAGCCGCAAAACTCACCCGAGGCGGTGCAGCTTCTGACCGGCGTTCCGGCCGAAGAACTGCGCGCCGCGGCACGGCTTTTCGCGCTGGGCGGCAATGG
>JBBRKS010000121.1:0-12227 GCA_038231775.1 Rhodobacterales bacterium
ATCCGCCAGAATATGTCGGTGGAAACCCGGATCATGACGCCGGATGACGCGCGCGGTCTTGGCGCGCAGGCGCTGTTTGGAGAGAAATATGGCGACGAGGTGCGCGTGGTGTCGATGGGCCAACGCGACGGTTCGGGCAAGGGTGCGGACGGTCGGACCTACTCGCTTGAACTGTGCGGTGGTACCCATGTTGCGCGTTTGGGAGAGATCGGGTCGTTCCTGATCCTGTCTGAAAGCGCCAGTGCCTCAGGCATTCGGCGGATTGAGGCGTTGACCGGTGAAGGCGTGCTGCGCGATGTGCGTGAAAATTACGCCCATCTGGATGCGGCCTCGCAGGCTCTTGGTGCCACGCCCGCAGAACTGAGCATCCGCATCAAAGCCATGATGACCGAACGCCGCGCCCTGCAGAATGAGGTTGCGACCTTGCGCCGCGAACTTGCGATGGGCGGCAAGTCTGGCGGGCCAGAGATCAAGGAAATCAACGGGGTAAAGCTGATTGCGCAGGTTTTGACCGGGGTTTCAGGCAAGGATCTGCCCGCGTTGATTGACGAGATGAAGGTGAAAATTGGCTCGGGTGCGGTGGTTTTGATCGCGGATACCGGTGCCAAACCTGCCGTGGCCGCTGGCGTTACCGCTGATCTGACTGCCCGGATCAGCGCGGTCACCCTCGTGAAGGCAGCGGCTGAGGCTTTGGGTGGCAAAGGTGGCGGCGGTCGCCCCGATATGGCGCAGGCCGGTGGTGCCGATATCGCCCATGCCGAAGCTGCCCTGAAAGCGGTCGAAGCCGCGTTGGAGGCGTAGATGCCCGCAGCCCTTTGGATCGCCCATGTCACCGTGACCGACCCGGTCGCTTACGGCGAATATGCCAAGCGCGCCACCGTTGTGATTGCCGCACATGACGGCGTGTTTGTTGCCCGCGCGGGCCGTTACGTTCAGCTTGAAGGAAAAGACCGGCCGCGCAATGTGGTGGCCCGGTTTCCCAGCGTGGAACGTGCGGTGGAATGCTACCATTCGGCGGCCTATCAAGAGGCGCTTGGCTATGCCAAGGGTGCGGCAGAGCGCGAATTGGTGGTGGTGGAATTGGCCGAATAGGGTGTAAGCCCTTGAGGTCTTAAACAAAAAGGCCGCCCGCCAATCTGAAGATTGGCGGGCGGCCTTTTGTTTACTGACCGCTGCGCGATTGGCGTTTGCGGTCGTTTGAATCAAGGAAGCGTTTGCGCATCCGGATGTTTTTCGGCGTCACTTCAACCAGTTCATCGTCGTCGATATAGGCAATCGACTGCTCCAGCGACAGCTTGACCGGCGTGGTCAGGCGCACCGCTTCATCCGTCCCCGAGGCGCGCACGTTGGTCAATTGCTTGCCGCGCAGCGCGTTCACCTCAAGATCATTATCGCGGTTGTGCTCGCCAATGATCATGCCGCCGTAAATCTGTTCCTGCACGCCGATGAAAAAGTGGCCGCGATCTTCCAGCTTCCACATCGCATAGGCCACCGAAACCCCGGTTTCCATCGAGATCAGAACGCCCTGACGACGCCCCTCAATCGGGCCTTTGTGCGGAGTCCAGCCATGGAAAACCCGGTTCAGAACGCCGGTGCCGCGCGTGTCGGTCATGAACTGACCGTGATAGCCGATCAGCCCGCGTGAGGGCACATGCGCGATGATCCGGGTTTTACCCACACCTGCCGGCTTCATTTCGATCAGATCACCCTTGCGCGGGCCGGTCAGTTTTTCGATCACAGGGCCGGTGTATTCGTCATCCACGTCGATGGTGACTTCTTCCATCGGTTCGTTTTTGACGCCGTCGATCTCGCGGAAAATCACGCGCGGGCGGCTGATCGACAGTTCGAACCCCTCACGCCGCATGTTCTCGATCAGAACACCCATCTGCAATTCGCCGCGACCAGAGACTTCGAACGCGTCCCCGCCGGGGGTGTCGGCGACCTTGATCGCAACGTTCACCTCAGACTCGCGCATCAGGCGTTCGCGGATCACACGCGACTGAACCTTGTTGCCATCTTTGCCAGCCAGAGGGGAGTCGTTGATGCCGAAGGTGACGGTGATGGTTGGCGGGTCGATCGGCTGGGCGGGCAGGGCGACGTCAATCGAGTTGTCGCACAACGTATCGGCCACGGTGGCCTTGGTCATACCAGCGATGGTCACGATGTCACCGGCCAAAGCCTCGTCCACCGCAGTCATGTTCAGGCCGCGAAACGCCAGAACCTTGGTCACGCGAAAGTTTTCAATCTTTTCGCCGGTGCGGGTCATCGCTTTCAGCTGGGTGCCGACGGTCAGACGGCCCGCTTCGATCCGGCCGGTCAGGATGCGGCCGATGAACGGATCGGCAGACAGCGTGGTCGCCAGCATCTGGAACGGTTCGTCGACGCGGGTGATCTGGGCGGGCGCGTGGACGTGGCGCACGATCATGTCAAACAGCGCGTCAAGGTTCTTGCGCGGCCCGTCCAGCGACTCGTCCGCCCAGCCGTTGCGGCCAGAGGCGTAGATGTGGGGGAAATCCAACTGCTCGTCCGTTGCGCCCAGGTTGGCGAACAGATCGAACACTTCGTTCAGGGCGCGTTCGGGTTCGGCATCGGGTTTGTCGACCTTGTTCAGCACGACAATCGGGCGCAGGCCCAAAGCCAAAGCCTTGGCGAGCACGAACTTGGTTTGCGGCATCGGACCTTCGGCAGCGTCAACCAGCAGGCAAACGCCGTCAACCATGCTGAGAATCCGCTCCACCTCACCGCCAAAGTCGGCGTGGCCGGGGGTATCGACGATGTTGATGCGGATGCCGTTGTGTTCGACCGATGTACATTTGGCCAGAATCGTGATGCCGCGTTCACGTTCGATATCGTTGGAATCCATTGCACGTTCAGAGACTTGCTGGCCCTCACGGTAGGTGCCAGACTGCTTGAGAAGCTCGTCAACGAGCGTGGTTTTGCCATGGTCGACGTGCGCGATAATGGCGATGTTGCGAAGCTCCATCGGGAAGGTCACTTTCAGCTTTTCTGCGGTTGCGAGGGCCTTACCCGGTTTGTTGGGCAAAGGCTAGAGCGTGATGAGGAAAAGTGGTTTCCGGTTTTCCTTGCGGATCACGCGCCACTCATCCCAACGGCAAACGAAAGGCCGGGGTTTTCCCCCCGGCCTTGTCTTAAAACGGGTGCTGCGCCGAATTTATCCGACCAGCGCCTTGTTCAGATATTCATCGACCTTTTCCAGATAGCCAATTGTGGTCAGCCATTTCTGATCGGGCCCGACCAGCAGGGCCAGGTCCTTGGTCATCCAGCCATCTTCGACCGCATCAACCGTCACCTTCTCCAGCGTCAGCGCAAAGCGCAGCAGGGCGGCGTTGTCGTCCAGCTTGGCGCGGTGCTTCAACCCGCCGGTCCAGGCAAAAATTGACGCGACAGAGTTGGTTGAGGTGGACTGACCCTTCTGGTGCTGACGGAAGTGGCGGGTGACGGTGCCGTGCGCCGCCTCAGCCTCGACAATCTTGCCATCAGGGGTCATCAGCACCGATGTCATCAGCCCCAGCGAGCCAAAGCCCTGCGCCACCGTGTCAGACTGCACATCGCCGTCATAATTCTTGCAGGCCCAGACATAACCGCCCGACCATTTCATCGCAGATGCGACCATATCGTCGATCAGCCGGTGTTCGTAATGAATGCCCGCCGCCTTGAATTTGTCTTCAAATTCCTCGGCATAGACCTTGGCGAACAGGTCTTTGAAGCGCCCGTCATAGGCTTTCAGGATGGTGTTCTTGGTGGACAGATAAACCGGCCAGCCCTTCAGCAACCCGTAATTCAGCGACGACCGCGCAAAGTCGATGATACTGTCGTCAAGGTTGTACATGCCCATATAGACGCCAGCCGACGGTGCGGAATAGACGTCCTTTTCAATCACCGTGCCGTCGTTGCCGACAAATTTCATCGTCAACTTGCCTGCACCGGGAAAGTGGAAATCCGTCGCGCGGTACTGGTCGCCAAAGGCGTGGCGGCCAATTACGATGGGCTTGGTCCAGCCCGGCACAAGGCGCGGGACGTTTTTGCAAATGATCGGCTCGCGGAAAATCACTCCGCCAAGGATGTTGCGGATCGTGCCGTTCGGCGATTTCCACATCTGTTTGAGGTTAAATTCCTCAACCCGCTGTTCGTCCGGGGTGATGGTCGCGCATTTCACGCCTACGCCGTACTGCTTGATCGCATTGGCACTGTCGATGGTGATCTGGTCATTGGTGCGGTCGCGCTCTTCAATGCCCAGATCATAATATTTCAGATCAATGTCGAGGTAAGGAAGGATCAACTTTTGCTTGATAAAATCCCAGATGATCCGGGTCATCTCATCGCCGTCAAGTTCTACGACGGGGTTGGCAACCTTGATCTTGGTCATAACAGGCCCTTTCAATCCATGGATTCGTCCTGGCTTGTTTACGGGAAAACCACAGTGAAGGGAAGTCGGTATGCGACGGTATACTGAAATCAGATGGGCACAGCGGCGGATGGGCTTGGCAGCGCTGTTTGGTTCTGCGATGGTCCGATCCTTTGGTTAACGGAGCGTCTGGCGCCATGCCCACCTTGTTTCTGCATGCCGGGGTGCACCGGACGGCGACCAGTTCAACCCAGCAATTCCTGCGCGACAACGCAACCGTCTTGCGCGCCAAGGGCTACCTTTATCCGTTCAACAGCCCGCGCCATGAACAACAGGTCAAGCAGGTTGTGAATGGTCGCAGGCCAGCGGCAGACCTTGCTCATGACCTGTTGACGCAGATGCAGAACGCGGGAAATCACGTGCATTCGGTGATCTTCAGCGACGAAGACATCTCGATCGTGCCCGATCCGCAGATATTTGCCGCCCTGACGGATGTGTTTGACGTCAAGGTTGTGGTGCAGCTGCGCCGTCAGGATCTGTGGCTGGAAAGCTGGTATCTGCAAAACGTCAAATGGCAGTGGAACCCCTTGCTGGCCCATCTGCGTTTTGATCAGTTCATGGAACGGCGGGCCGAGTTCTTCTGGATCGACTACGCCAAACGTCTGGCGCAATACGAGGCGGTTTTCGGGCCGGAATCGGTGATTGTCGGGGTGTTTGAATCTCAGGCCATGCCGGATGGCCCGATTGCCGCGGTTCTGGAAATGTTGGGTGTCATCGACCTTGCAGGCTTTGGCCCGTTCTTGAACATCAACTCGTCGATGAGCCCGCTGGTCAGCGAGTTCATGCGCCATCTGCCGCTTGACGGCATTGATGAACGTGACCGTGCGATCTTTGAACGCGCCTTTGTGGCGATGGACAAAAAGCTGCAGACCAACGGGTCAAAACTGTTGATGCCGCATGATCAGCGCCTGCAGGTGCTGGAGGAATTTGCCGCCAGCAACCGCCACACAGCGCAGCGCTATCTGGGCCGTGACGTGCTGTTTGAAGAAAAAGTGCCGGGGCCAGACGCGCTGATGGCAGACCGGCAGTTGCAGCCAAACTCGATCAAGCTGATGAAAACCATGGTGGCCAGCATGGTGCGCGAACTGGGCGATCTGATGACAGAGGCGCGGATGGGGCGCGAACGCGCCGCCAAGCGGCACAAGGGCTAGGGTTCAGGTCTTGTCGAAATAGCTGCGGGTCCGGGCCCGCACCCAATCCCACAGGCGCGGCGTGCCCTTGGCGATCTTGACGCCGACCCGCGTGTCAAGCTGGTCAGAGGTCACGTTGTAATCAACCCAGGTGCCGCCGCCCGACATCAGGTTCGCCATCACCGGCTGCACCCGGTCCAGCGATTTGGCAAAGATGGCGTCGGGGGTCGCAGCCTCTTCAAACTCTTGCCACAGCGTCAGAAATTCGGTGGCCAGATCAGACGGTAACAGGCCAAAAATCCGCGCCGCAGCCTGCGCTTCGGCCGCTTGGGTGGCTTCCGAATTGTGCGCCTGACCGATGGCGGAATGGATCGGCACGTCGCCCACGTCAATCTCAACCAGATCATGCAGCAATAACATGCGGATCACCCGGTCGATTTGCACGCCCGGGGCCGCCTGATCACGCAGAACCATCGCGTACAGGGCCAGATGCCAGGAATGCTCACCCGAGTTTTCACGGCGCGACCCGTCAATCAGCGTGGTGGCGCGCAAGACTTGCTTCAAGCGGTCCGCTTCGTTCAGAAAGTCGAATTGCGCCGACAAACGATCAGACTGTGCCACCAAAGGCCCCCTCAATGCGGGCTGTCGGAACCGCGCGGCGCGACCGGGGCCAGACCGCCCGACCGTTTGGCCTTAAGCGAGGCCTCGACAAATTTGCGCGCCCGCACTTCGGCCATCCGCACCCGGTAGGCGGTGGTGTAGGATTCCAGCAGCGTGGGCGAGGCGTCACCGACCACCTTGGCGACCTTGTCGAAAAACCGGTCGTCGCCCAGTTCTTCCGAGGCCGCAATCACATCACGGGCCAAAGCGTCCCCCAGATCCTCGATGACGCTCATCAGCGGGTCACTTCGCCCAAGCGGCGCCGGACGTAGGTCGAAACGGTCTGGATCATCGGCTTCATATGGGCCTCTTCATCCTTGAAGAAGTGATCCGCGCCGTCGACCAGATCATGGGTGATCGTGATGCCCTTTTGCTCGTGCAGTTTGTTGACCAGCGTCAGCGTGTCTTTCGGCGGGGCCACCTTGTCGGCCGACCCGTTGATGATCAGACCCGACGCGGGGCAGGGGGCGAGAAAGCTGAAATCATACATGTTGGCCATCGGGGAAACCGAAATGAACCCGGTGATTTCCGGCCTGCGCATCAAAAGCTGCATCCCGATCCAAGCGCCAAACGAGAATCCGGCAACCCAGCAATGCTTGGCGTTCTGGTTCATGGATTGCAGATAGTCGAGCGCCGAAGCCGCATCCGACAATTCCCCAATGCCCAGATCGTATTCGCCCTGCGACCGCCCGACACCGCGAAAGTTGAAGCGCAGGACCGAAAAGCCCAGATTGTAGAACGCGTAGTGCAGGTTGTAGACCACCTTGTTGTTCATCGTGCCGCCGTAATTCGGGTGCGGATGCAGCACGATGGCAATCGGCGCATCGCGGTCTTTTTGCGGGTGATAGCGGCCTTCAAGACGCCCCTCGGGGCCTGCAAAAATAACTTCGGGCATTGTCCAACGTCCAGTCTTGGGGCCTCAAGCCACCGTCCGATTGTTGACAAAATCGGTCAGATAACTTAGAACCATTCCAAAGGCAGCCCAGTGCCGCCTTATGTTCCGGTTTCAGGTAATGGCCGGGCGGCCTCACGTCAATGGGAATGCAGATTTATGAAGCTGTCCACGAAGGGACGTTATGCCATGGTGGCGCTGGCCGATCTGGCGCTGACCGAAATGCTGCCGGCGAAAGGCGATGATCTGATGTCGCTGGCCGAAATTGCCAAGCGGCAGGATATATCGCTGCCCTATCTGGAGCAGTTGTTTGTAAAGCTGCGCCGCGCCGGTCTGGTTGAGGCGGTGCGCGGGCCGGGCGGTGGATATAAACTGGCGCGGGTGCCGTCCGAAATTCGGGTGTCAGAGATTTTGACTGCGGTGGAAGAGAATGTTGATGCGATGCATGCCGGGGCAGGTGCCTCTGGCGGGGTGTCGGGCACGCGGGCGCAAAGCCTGACCAACCGGCTGTGGGAGGGGCTTTCGGCGCATGTCTACGTGTTTTTGCACCAGACCCGGCTGTCGGACGTGATCCGCAACGAAATGCAGCCTTGTCCCGCGGTTCCCGCCCTGTTTGCCGTGGTGGATGAGGAGTGAGCCGCGATTTTTCTGCGAAAAATCAGGGGGTCTGCCGGCCCCCCTCGCCTTCGGCTCACCCCCCGGGATTATTTGGACCAGAGTGAATGAAAAGCAGGGCGTATTTTGACTGGAATGCCACGACGCCGTTGCGGGCCGAGGCGCGGGCGGCGATGATTTTGGCGATGGATGTGGTCGGCAACCCATCGTCGGTACACGGCGAGGGACGCGGGGCGCGGGCTGTGGTGGAACGCGCGCGGGCGCAGGTCGCGGCGGCTTTGGGGGCAGACGGTGCGGACATCGTCTTCACCTCTGGCGCGACCGAGGCGGCTGCGATGGCGTGCCGGGGCAGGGATCTGGTCTGCGCCGGGGTGGAGCATGACGCGGTTTTAGCGTGGTGCGCCGAGGGTTTGACGGTTGACGCTTCGGGACGGGTTTTGGTGGATGACCCTTTGCGGGCTGCCGTGCAGTTGGCCAACTCCGAAACCGGGGTGATGCAGGATTTGCCCGCGGGGCTGGCGGTGTCGGACCTGACGCAGGCGTTTGGCAAGGTGCCGTTGGCGTTCAACTGGCTGGGGTGTCAGATGGGCCTTGTTTCGGCGCATAAACTCGGGGGGCCGAAAGGCATCGGCGCTTTGGTCTTGCGGCGCGGCATTGATTTTGAACCGGTTCTGAAGGGCGGCGGGCAGGAAATGGGGCGGCGGGCGGGCACCGAAAACATCATCGGCATCGCGGGTTTTGGGGCTGCGGCCGAGGCTGCGGCGCGCGATCTGGCGGATGGCGTGTGGGACCGGGTCTGCGAACTTAGAAATACTCTAAATCAGGCGTTGTCCTCGCTGGGGTTTACCACTATTTCTGTCGGGAATAGCGCGGCGCGGTTGCCGAACACTTTGTGCCTGATCGCCCCGCACTGGAAGGGTGAGACGCAGGTGATGGCGATGGACCTTGCGGGCTTTGCGGTTTCGGCGGGGTCGGCGTGTTCCAGCGGCAAGGTCAAGGCCAGCCGCACGTTGCAGGCGATGGGGTTTGACGAGGGTTTGGCGGGCCAGGCGATCCGGATTTCGCTGGGACCTGACAATACCGAAGACGAGGTTCTGCGCTTTGTCGAGGTTTGGGGCCGCGAATACCGGCGCATCCTGGCCCGGGTTGCATGAAGGACGGGCCGCAAGGCACTGGTTTGGAAGGAAAGATCATGGCGGAAGTAGAGCTTGAAGTTCGCGACGGCGTTGACCGCGAGACGATCGAGACGGTGGCCGCCATGGGCGCCTACAAATACGGCTGGGCGACGGACATCGAGATGGACTATGCGCCGAAGGGCCTGTCAGAGGACATCGTCCGCCTGATCAGCGCCAAGAATGGCGAGCCGGAGTGGTTGCTGGACTGGCGTCTGGCCGCGTACCGGCGTTGGCTGGGCATGGAAGAACCGCATTGGGCGATGCTGAACTATCCCCACATCGACTATCAGGACCAGTATTACTACGCCACACCGCGCAGCATGGCGGTCAAGCCGAAAAGTCTGGACGAGGTTGACCCGAAGCTGCTGGCCACCTACAAAAAGCTGGGTATCCCGTTGAAAGAGCAGGCTTTGCTGGCCGGGGTTGAGGCGCCTGAGGGCGAACGTCGCGTGGCGGTCGATGCGGTGTTTGACAGCGTTTCGGTCGGCACCACCTTCAAGGCGGAACTGGCGAAAGCTGGCGTGATTTTCTGTTCGATCAGTGAAGCGGTCAAGGAACACCCTGATCTGGTGCGCAAATACCTTGGCTCTGTCGTACCGCCGACCGACAACTTCTTTGCGACCCTCAATTCGGCGGTCTTTTCCGACGGCAGTTTCGTCTATATTCCGCCCGGCACGCGCTGCCCGATGGAGCTTTCGACCTATTTCCGGATAAATGCCGAGAATACCGGGCAGTTTGAACGCACGCTGATCATCTGCGACCGGGGCGCTTATGTCTCGTATCTGGAAGGCTGCACCGCGCCCAAACGCGACACCCACCAACTGCACGCTGCCGTGGTCGAACTGGTGATCCTTGAGGACGGCGAGGTTAAGTATTCGACCGTGCAGAACTGGTATCCCGGCGATGAAAACGGCCTTGGCGGCATTTATAATTTCGTCACCAAGCGCGCCGATTGCCGTGAGGCGCGGGCCAAGGTGATGTGGACTCAGGTCGAAACCGGGTCGGCGATCACGTGGAAATACCCGTCCTGCATTCTGCGCGGCGATGATTCCCAGGGTGAGTTTTACTCGATCGCCATCGCCAACAACGCCCAACAGGCCGACACCGGCACCAAGATGATCCATCTGGGCAAGCGCACCAAGTCGCGCATTGTGTCGAAAGGCATTTCAGCGGGCAGGGCGCAAAACACCTACCGCGGGCTGGTTTCGATGCACCCCAAGGCGACCGACAGCCGCAATTACACCCAATGCGACAGCCTGCTGATCGGCGACAAATGCGGTGCGCATACCGTGCCCTATATCGAGGTCAAGAACACCTCCAGCCGTGTGGAACACGAGGCGACCACCTCTAAAGTGGATGAGGATCAGCTGTTTTACTGCCGTTCAAGGGGCATGAGCGAGGAAGAAGCTGTGGCGCTGGTGGTCAACGGCTTCTGCCGTGAGGTGCTGCAAGCCCTGCCGATGGAATTCGCCATGGAGGCGCAAAGTCTGGTCGCGATCAGCCTTGAAGGCTCGGTGGGTTAAATCGTGAAAGATCTTGGCTCATATGCCCTGAACTCTGCTGCGTTGCCAAAGGCTTGCGGGGCGGATGGGTTTTCGGCCTCAGGGTTGCGCCATGGCTGACGCCCCCGGCTTGACCATGCCAGAGCCAGAGGCCGATCTGCTGCGCGCCACCTATGCCGGGGCCGGGGTGATCCTGGAATACGGATCGGGCGGGTCAACCTTGGTCGCCGCTGCGGCTGCCGGGTCGGCTGTGATCACGGTGGAAAGCGACCGGGCGTGGTATCTGCGGATGAAGGACTGGTTCCAGGACAATCCCGCCCCGGTGCCGGTCACCCTGCATCACGCCAATATCGGGCCGACCCGGCGTTGGGGTTATCCGGTTGACGGGGCGAAAGCCGAACGCTGGCCCAGCTATGCCTTGTCAGTCTGGGATCAGCCTGATTTTCAGCATCCCGATGTGGTGCTGGTCGATGGCCGGTTCCGCCTGTCGTGCCTTTTGACCACGCTGTTTCGCATCACCCGGCCCGTGCGGCTGCTTTGCGACGATTATGTGGACCGCCCGACCTATCACGCCTTTGAACGGCTGGCGGGTCCGCCCGAAATGACCGGTCGCATGGCGGCCTTTACCTTGACACCGCAACCCATGCCGATGGATCAGATCGGCTGGATCATCCCCGCCTTCGCGAACCCGGCCTAAGGACGAAAAAATGCTTGAAATCAAGAACCTGCACGTGAAACTTGAGGAAGAGGATAAACAGATCCTCAAAGGCGTTGATCTGACCATCGGCGCGGGAGAGGTCCATGCCATCATGGGTCCGAACGGGTCGGGCAAATCGACGCTGTCTTATGTGCTGGCCGGACGTCCGGGCTATCAGGTCACCGCTGGGTCGGCGACGCTTGAGGGCGCCGATCTGCTGACGATGGACCCCGAGGTGCGCGCCGCCCAAGGCCTGTTTCTTGCCTTCCAATACCCGGTTGAAATCCCCGGCGTCGGCAACATGACCTTCCTGCGCACCGCCCTGAATGCGCAGCGCAAGACGCGGGGCGAGCCTGAGGTTTCGGCTGGCGACTTCCTGAAACTGGTCCGCGAAAAGGCCAAAGCGCTGAAGATTGACGCCGACATGCTGAAGCGTCCGGTCAATGTCGGCTTTTCAGGCGGTGAGAAAAAGCGCAACGAAATCCTGCAGATGGCCATGCTGGAGCCGAAGATGTGCATCCTGGATGAGACGGATTCCGGGCTTGATGTGGATGCGATGAAACTCGTCTCCGAAGGGGTCAACGCGCTGCGTTCGGCGGGCCGTTCATTTCTGGTGATCACGCATTACCAGCGTCTGCTGGACCATATCAAACCTGACGTCGTGCACATCATGGCCGCAGGGCGCATCATCAAAACCGGCGGCCCGGAATTGGCGTTGGACGTCGAACACAACGGCTATGCGGATATTCTGGCCGCACATCCGCAGGTTGGGGCGCAATAATGGGGGCCGTCTCTTCCAAGGCGCAGGCTTTGGCGCAGCGTATGGCCCCTTTGGCGGTGCCAAGCGGTTTGGCTGCGGCCCGTGCCGCCGCCGCTGCCCGTCTGGCCGCGATGGGTCTGCCGGGCAAGCGCGATGAATATTGGCGTTATACCGACCCTGCGTCTTTGATTTCCGTGGCCCCCCTGCCTGCCGCCCTGTTCGATGCGGGTGACGAGGTGCTGTTGTTTGACAGCATTGACCGGCTGAAATTGGTGTTTGTCGACGGTGTTTTTGATGCCGCAGCGTCGGATGATCTGACCCTTGCCGGTGTCTCGCTCACCCTCTTGGCCGACGTAGCCCCCGGTCATTG
>JBBRKS010000122.1:0-12107 GCA_038231775.1 Rhodobacterales bacterium
GATGCCCAAAGCGTCCGGTGTCGTCGTGTTGCCAAGGATCGTGAAGGCATCGGTGCCGTAAGCGCGGATCAGGCGGTCGGCGGTGGCTTGGGTCAGATAGGGGTGTTGGTGGCGCAGCGTGTCGGACAGGGCGGGCTTGGCGGTCAGGGCAAAGTCGCCGCCGGGCAGGGGAACGCCTGCGGTCCATGCCGGTTTGAGGGTTGCGAAATACGGCCTCAGCTTTTCCAGCGCGTGTTCGGACAGGCGGCGGTAGGTGGTGATCTTGCCGCCGAAGATGTTGAGAAGGGGGGCGGTTGTGGGTGCGTGTGTGGGCGTCGCATGTACCGGGCCAAGGTATATCGAGTCGCGGTTTGTGGTGCGGCGGAATTTCGCAGGGCCGGAAACGGCTGGGGGATCAAGGCTTAGCACATAATCGCGGGTGGCGGCTTGCGCGGACGATGCTCCGTCGTTGTACAGGGGGCGCACGCCGGAAAAGCTCCACACAATATCGCCTGCAGTCACTGGGGTCGCGAAGTACTGGTTGGCGAAATCCAGCAGATAGGCGGTTTCGGCGGGCGTGATTTTGGCCTGTCCGGGCGGGCCGATCTGGTCGGCGTCGGTGGTGCCGATCAGCGTAAAGTCGCCCTCATACGGAATGGCAAAGATGATGCGGCCATCCGCGCCCTGAAAGAAATAGCAGCGGTCGTGGTCGTATAATTTGCGCGTCACGATATGAGAGCCGCGTACAAGGCGCACGCCTTCTTTCGAGGTGGTGGTCAACACGTCCTTCATCACGGCAGTGACAAAGGGGCCTGCTGCGTTGACCAAAGCGCGGGCAAGGTGGGTCTGCTGGCCTTGTGCTGTCTGGGTGGTGACCGCCCAAAGGTCACCCCGGCGTTCGGCATGGGTCACCTTGGTTTGCGTCAGGATTTGCGCGCCGCGCAGGGCCGCATCGCGGGCGTTCAGGGCGACAAGACGCGAATCCTCGACCCAGCAGTCAGAGTATTCATAGGCTTTGCGGTATTTCGGTTTCAGCGGCCGGCCTGCCGGATCGGTCGTCAGGTCAAGCGTTCGGGTGCCGGGCAGGACCTGGCGACCGCCGAGCGTGTCATACAAAAACAGGCCAAGGCGGATCAGCCAATCTGGCCTCCGGCCTTTCAGCCACGGCATGAAGATGCCCAGCAGGCGCGAGGTCGGGGTTGACGCATCAAACCGCATATCGGGCGACACGGGCAGAACAAAGCGCATCGGCCACGAGATGTGGGGCATGGCGGCCAGCAACGTCTCACGCTCTTGCAGGCTTTCGCGGACCAGACGAAATTCAAAATACTCCAGATAGCGCAGGCCGCCGTGGAACAGCTTGGTTGAGGCCGATGAGGTGCCTTGGGCAAGGTCACCCTGTTCGGCCAAGGTCACCGAAAGCCCGCGACCGGCAGCATCGCGCGCGATGCCACAGCCATTGATGCCGCCGCCGATGATGAAAAGGTCGCAGATCGTGTCCATGGCGGGTCGGTCCTTGGTCGCTGGCTGGTGTGATTTGGGGGGCAGGGTTGCGGCGTGGTCAGGTTATTTCGCTGGCATCGTTTGGGAGAAAGCCGGATTGCCGGGTCCGTCTGGTTGCCGGGAAATTATGGTGCGCGCTGTCAGGCTGATGCGAAAGGTGGCGTTGGCGTGACCGGCACTGCACTGCCACCCTCCCTCAGACCCGCAACCGGCGCATCTGGATGATCTGGCGGATCAGGCCGTGCGGCGGGACGGCACGCATCAGGTCGCCCAGCATGGCGATGTCACCCTTAACCCCGGTCCAGAAGCCATATTTCGTGGATTTCAGCGGGCTTTGCACGCCGGGCAGCCGTACGACGGCCAAGGGGGCGCGGGCGTTCAGCACCAAGGAGTTCAAGAACACCTCAAATCCGAATTTGGGCAGCCGCCGCAGCGCCTCGTCCTGTCCGGCCAGAAGGTCACGGCGTAGGGCACGTTCGCCAGAGATGTAATCCAGCCCGATCAGCCGCCACAGCCCGGGGGCATTGTCGCGCAAGGATATCGACATGGCGGCGCGCCCCTCTTTCACAGGCGTGATCAGCGCGGTCAGGTGGGCGGGCGACAGGCCGGAAAGGTCGGCATCAATCAGCAGGATGATCGGGGATTGGGTTGCCGCAAAGCCGTGGGCCAAGGCCGCCGTCTTGCCGCCGTTCTGCGCAAGGGTGATCAGGCGCGCCTGCGGATAATCCTGCACCACGGTTGATGTGCCATCGGCAGAGCCGTCATCGACCACCAGCACCTCGTCAATCAGCGGGTGGTTCAGCACGGCTTGCAGCACGGCCCCGATGCGGGCCTGTTCGTTGTAAGCGGGGATGATGCAGGTCAGCTTCATGCCGGTTTGCGCTTGTATTGCCAGAACAGGAAAATCCCGATGGCGGCGGCGACGATCAGGCCCAGCGACACGCGCCAGATCCATGTGTCAATCGCGCTATAAGCTGACCCCACAAACCAGCCGATGGCGGTGAAGACGGCGGTTTTGGGAACGGTGCCAACGGCGTTGTAAAGCATGTAGGCGGTGAAGTTCATCCGTGCCGCCCCGGCGGCCAGCATGATCGGCAGGCCGACCGAATGCGCCCATTTGCCCAGCAGGATGGTGCGCCCGCCCTTGGTGGCAAAGTGGCCCTCCATCGTCATTTGCCGGGCTTTGGTCATGCCAAGCCAGGTCAGCCAACGGTCGGGCAAGAAGGCCGGGCCAAGCCTTCCGATCCAGTAATACATCGCATCACCGATCAGATCGCCCACCACACAGACGACATAGACCGCAAAGACATCCATATAGCCCAACTTGGCGAGGTAGGCGGCAATGACGGTGACGATGGGGCCTTCAACCACCGCCATCGGGCCGACCAGCCACAGCCCGTGCGACTGCATCATCTGCAAAACGGCGTCCTGCGACATCAGGTTGGGTCCACGGGAGGTGTGGCAGGCGTGGCGGCGGCGGTCATCGCAGTGCCGCGCCATTCAAAGGAATTCCCCTGCCATGCGGCGATGTACAACGCGGGCAACAGCGCATCGCGGGTGACCCATGCCGCAAGGTCGGCGGGCGCGCGGGGCCAGTCGCCAGCGCTGGCCAGCAGGTATTCGGCCCCGTACCACAGGATCAGAAAGGCCGGGATGGTCCACAGCGGTGTGCCCATCGCGGTCAGCACCAAGAGAGAGAGAAAGGGCAGGGCGGCCCCGGCGAGAATCTCGGGCAAGAACAGCATCAGAAAGCCAAGACGGCGCACCTTGGCCCAGCGGACCTGACGGGTCCACACCACGCTGCGCTGGCGGGCACCGATCGGTTGCTGGAAAAAACGGCCCGGCAGGCGAACGGTTTTGCCCGCAGCACGGACGGTTTTGGTAGAGGCGACATCCTCGGCCATCTCTTTGCCCAGAACGGCGATGCCGCCGGCAGCCTCTAGCACACGGCGGTCCCAGAACAGCATCTTGCCTTGCGCATAGCCGTTGCCCAAAGCCGAAGATGCCATCTGCCAGCGCGCCTGAAACGTGTTGAGAAAGGCGCATTCGACGCGGCCCCAAAAGCCGTCCGGCCTGATGCCGATCGGGGGGGAGGATACAAGGCCGGTGTCGGGCGTAAACTCTGCCATGCAGCGGCGCAGATAATCGGGCGGCAGGATCACGTTGCTGTCCGACATCAGGATGTAGTCGTATTTGGCAGCCCTCCAGCCCTTGACGAGGTTGTTCAGCTTGGGGTTGCCAGAGATTTTATCATCGCCGGTCAGCAGGCGTGCTGCGACAGTGGGATGCCGCGCCATCAGCTTTTCGACCAGCGCCACTGCAGGGTCCGCAGGGTCGGCGGCGCAGAAAATCAGTTCAAACGTCGGGTAATCGGCGCGAAAGGTGGTGTCGAGCGTTTCTTCAAGGAAATTCTCAAGCCCGCAGACTGGGCGCAACACGGTAACGGGCGGCAAAACCGCAGGCCCGCCAGCCGGTTTGCGCCACAGGGCAACCAGCGCCAGACCGACACCCGCAAACTGCAAGATCAGACAGATGCCGGTGAAAAGTGTCAGATAAAGGGCCGCGCCCATGCTTTTGCCTATGTCAGGGTCCGTCAGAGGTGCCTATCGGTCGGCACACTCTGCGAACCCCATATGCACCGGGGCGGCGTTCAGTTCCAGCCCAAGGATGTGCGGCGGCACAGTTTCGGCGCCATGTGCCGCCCAGTCGATCAACAACAGGCGTCCGCTGGCGGTTTCGACCAAAGCGGTGGCGTTTTCCACCCAATCGCCGCAATTGGCATAGGCCACCCCGAAATCGGCATGCAGCGCAGGCTTGTGGAAGTGGCCGCAGATGATGCCATCGGCCTGATGTTGGCGCGCGACCTCTGACAGACGTTCCTCAAACGCGTCACAGGACCGGACCACGTCGTTGAAGGCCTTGACCAGACGTTCGGCGAGATTGGACTTGGACCAGCCCAGCTTCGCGCGGCGTTTGTTGGCCCAGTCGATCAATCCGCGCACGCCGCTGTCGATCCGGGTGGACAGGCGCGACAACGCGGGAAACTTTGCCTCGAAGATATCGCCCTCATCGCCGTGCACCACCAGATAGCGGCGGCCATCGGCGGCGTGATGGACGATGCGGTCGGCAATCTCTATCCCCAGCATCGACTGACCGATGAAGCGCCTGAAAAAGGCGTCGTGGTTGCCGGGCGTGTATACCAGCCGCGTGCCGTGTTTGGCCCGGTCAAACAGGATCGCCAGAACCTGGTGCTGGGCCGGGGTCCAGTGCGCCCCAAGCGGCAGCCAGGTGTCGATGATGTCGCCGACCAGATAGATCACATCGGCGGTGTGGCTTTGCAGGAAGGACAGCAGAAGGTCATCGCGGCAGGCGCGGGAGCCCAGATGCAGGTCCGACAGGAACATGACCGGAAAATGGCGGGCCGGTTGGGTGTGGGGCGTTGGCGCAATCGGTGCGCCGTTCGCCATCAGATCGGCGGGCAGGAAGTGGGCAGGGTGCATGCTCATCCGTCGTGTCCCCTATCAGCTTGCCCCAAGCTTTGGGGCCATGTTGCCCTTTGCGGGCCCTGATCCCCAAACGTCCGGCGCGGTGGTTTCCGTCGCACCAAGCGTCAGGTTTTCAACAGCTTCATAGGCAGATTCTGCAACGGCGATATGACACTTATCCCCAAGCCGGAACACAAGGCATGGGGTATGCGGGGTTTTCTACCCCTATGGGCAGACAAAGCGAGTCACATCGGTGCGAAACTGGCGCGGATAATGCTGCATGTGCAGCATTAAGCACCCTTCGGGCGTCGGAATCGTGTTCAAGATCAGTCTGGCCGCCACGATGCACGGTTTGGCGGGTTTGGCTGCCCACATAACGGGCAGCCAGATCGCGCATCGCCGCCCTGTAAGCTGTGGAAGACTGCAAAGCCGTGGAAGACTGCCACCGCAGGCGCAGTCGCGCGCAACGAAGCCCTGCGGGCGTCGAACTATCTGGGCCGAGCGCTTTGGCGAAGACGGAGCGGATATCACCGTCGGAGCCGTGTCGAAATGTGAGGAGGATCAGAAAACGATCCGGGGGATCGTTTTCCCGACGATCGGATGTATTGTGTGAACCGAAACTCCGCGCAGCGAAACTGCTCGGCCAGCACCTCATGGCACGGGACATCAACCGTCAGGTGCCAGACTTCCACGTTCGTGTCGCCGTCCGGAACGGATTCACCGCGCTCGGCATGCCGGTCACACAGGGCGTGGGATAGATCCGTCCGGGAAAAGGCGGCCTCCGCCCGTTAGACGATTTGTGCAACAGAGCCGAAGTGCAAGCCAGATCAGATGGTTGCAACCGATCAGACCGGCAGGATTGCCCGCATCGACGAACTTAAAATGATGAAGGGCGCACAAAGCTGTGCGCCCTATCATGTTCAAATCCTTGAAGGATTTGGCTCGGGCGGTAGGGATCGAACCTACGGCCAGCTGATTAACAGTCAGCTGCTCTACCGCTGAGCTACGCCCGAACATGGCGGGGTCTATAGCAAGGCGGATTGGGGGCGGCAAGGGGAAATGGGTGGAAAACTGAAAGCTTGGGATCGGCAGAGTTGCGGGTGGCTGGCGGGGGGGCCAAGCCGGGGCTGGGCGGTCGGCGTGCTTGGGCCGTGCCGTCGGCATGCGGGAAGTTGAAAGCGGTCGATGGGTGTGCCTTCGGTTGGCTTGGCCCGCCATGTGCCGTGCCGGTGGCTTGGGTTTGGCGTCAAGGCGGCGCGTTGGTGCTTTGCTGCCGGTGGTCGGGGCTGATTGGTCGCGGGTCCGTGCAGTTCTGCGAAACCGTCAAAGCCGGGCAAAGCGGGTCAGGGTCAGCGGGCCGGGCGCATCCCCCTGCGCTTGGGCCACCAGACCGCGTCCTTGCAGGTCGATCAGGTGGGCCAGCACGTTGCGGGCAGCGGCGGGCAGCAAAGCCGGGGCAAGGCCGGTATAGATCTGCGCCGCAAGGTGAAGCGCTGTGGCCGGGCCTGCGGCAAGCGTTGCCAGCACGGCGGCCTGACGACCCAGACGGTGCGCGATAAGCTCGGCCAGCCGGGCGGCGGGGTCTTCCACCGGGTCACCATGGCCCGGCAAGAACCGCCCCCAGCGCCGCGCGGCCAGCCTGTGCAGCCCGGCCATATAGTCGGTCATATCGCCCTCTGGCGGTGAGACGATCGAGGTCGACCAACCCATCACATGATCGCCCGACAAAAGTATATCCCCAAGGGCAAGGCAGATATGACCGCCCATATGGCCGGGTGTGTGGATCACCTCAACCTGAAACTCCGCGCCGACCGGAGGGCCGACGGGAGTGGTGCCGACAGGTTCGCCGCTTGGACTGGCAGCCGCCCGGGGTTCGCCAGCCTCAGACATCGTCCCCATGCCGTCTGCGTTCGGCCGGCTGCCGTCCGACCTGCCGCTGTCCGAGTTACCCCAACCCAGCCCGCCGACTTCACCTCTGCCAAAGGTCAGGATCTGGCCATCAACCACGCAAGCATCAGGGACAAAGGCGGTGTCGCACCCCTCACCGCCCGCCAGACCCTCAGTTGCCAACTGGCGCATCGCCGCACTCATCCCCGAGGTGGCGTCGCCGTAAGCCAGCACCGGCGCGCCGGTAAGGGCAGCCAGACGCGGGGCAAGGGCAGAGTGGTCCAGATGGGCATGGGTGACCACAATCGCCGCAAGCCTGCGCGCGCCAAGGGCCAGAAGGATCGCAGCCAGATGGTCCGGCAGATGAGGGCCGGGGTCGACCACCACCGGACAATCGGTGCCCAGAATATAAGTGTTGGTGCCCTGTCCGGTGAAAGGACCGGGGTTTGGTGCGCGCAAGGTCAGGATAGGGGGCTGCATCTTGGGACTTTTCATCATGGGGCGCGAACGGGGGGAACAGCAGAAGAGACAGGCTAAGGGTTGGAAACACGCAGGATCAAAGGAGCGGTAGAAGCAAAAATTATATCAGGCGTAGGATTTGGAACGGGGCGGAGCCAAGAACACGATCAGGACAAGGGTAAAATATAGGGTGGATAAGTGCCAGAAATAGAAAGTGGAAAAAGAACGAGGCAGGAAATGAAGCATCCTGAAACCAACGTCCAAAGCTCTGACCGCTCAAAAGCGCACGCTTCGTCGTGGCACTTGCCATCAGTAGGCAACAAAGGTGTCGCATCCTTGGTCGCGCACCTGCGATTGGCGTGCGTTCCATCTGCCGGTCAAACAGGGGATGCATCCTCAAACCCGCAGAGCGAAACATGGATGTTGGCCGGTTTCAACCAGTAACCCGGCAGCCTCACGAAACTCCACCCTTTCCTCGGCCCGGCCACCCGGCTAGGTTGCGGGCATGGCGTTCATCCTCAAATCTTATTTGCCGCGCAGCCTTTACGGGCGTGCAGCGCTTATTCTGATCGTTCCGGTGGTGGCCATCCAGCTTGTCGTCTCGATCATCTTCATTCAGCGCCATTTTGACGGGGTCACCCGGCAGATGACGCGCGGTGTCTCGCTTGAGGCGCAGTTCCTGCTCTCGCAGATCGAGGGCGCCCCAGGTCTGGGTGTGGCGCAAGAGCGCGCTCAGGTGATTGGCGCGGGTCTGGGCATGACGGTGGTGTTGCCGACCCTCGCGGTGCCCCCCACCGAAGACCGGCGCGATTATTGGGACCTGTCGGGGCGCGAGGTTGGATCGACGCTGCATGATGCGCTGCCCGCCGTGCTGGCCGTCGATCTGACCACCACCCCGCGTGAGGTGCAGATCTGGATGACCACGCGCTATGGGCCGATGCAGGTGGCGCTGCCACGGGTGCGGGTGTCAGCCTCTAATCCGCATCAGTTGCTGGTGGTGATGGGCCTTGCCTCGGTTCTGATGACGGCGGTGGCCTTCGCCTTTCTGCGCAACCAGTTGGTGCCGATCACACGGATGGCCGCCGCAGCCGAGGCGTTCGGGCGCGGCCAGAACCTGCCCTACCGCCCACGTGGCGCAACCGAAGTGCGCGCCGCTGGCATTGCCTTTCTGGACATGCGCGCCCGGATTGAACGCCAGATCGAACAGCGCACCCTGATGCTGTCCGGCGTCAGCCATGACCTGCGCGCCCCTTTGACCCGGATGAAGCTGGGCCTGTCGCTGCTGCCCGAAGACGACGAGACGCTCGCCTTGCTGGATGACGTCCACGACATGCAGCGTCTGGTGGATGAATTTTTGGCCTTCGCACGCGGCGATGCGCTGGAAGAGACGGTGCCGGTTGATCCGGCAGCCCTGATGGCGCAGGTGATCGACAAGGCGCGGCGCGGGGGCCAGCAGGTGACGCTGGCCGCCTGTTCGGGTCAGGGCACCTTGATGTTGCGCCAGCAGGCGGTGACGCGGGCCCTGGAAAACCTGATCGGCAATGCCGTACGCTACGGCACCCAAGCCCGGCTTGCCTACGAGTTGTCAGAGCGCACCTTGCGGCTTGTTGTCGAAGATGATGGCCCGGGCATCCCCGAAGCCCGCCGGGACGAAGCGCTGCGCCCCTTTACCCGGCTGGATGCGGCGCGTGATCCCAACCATGGTGGCGGTGTCGGCCTTGGTCTGTCGATCGCCGCCGACATCGCCCGCACCCATGGCGGCGTGCTGCGGCTGGGCCAAAGCGCCGATCTGGGCGGCCTGATGGCAGAGCTGGTGCTGGCGCGCTGAGGGGTCATCACCGGAGCGGAGCCGGCATGAGGATTTGGGCACCCGGTGGCAGAGATGGCACTGGGAAACTGACCATTCAGAGACTCCAAAGCGCTGGCGTTCGGTGTGGATTTGGCTGCTAGCGCAGCCGCGATGCCAGTAGCGCTATGCCTACAATCACCCCCATCCAAGTGTCAGTGCCTTGCAGCAGGCCACCCGGGCTGATAGGGATTTTTCTGATCAAAACTGTAGGGAATTGGCCTTGTCTTCTCGTCCCGATGCGTCCGCCTCCGGTTCCAGTCGTCCCGATGCGCCCCGCCTTGTTGTGCAGGGGCTGACCCGGTCCTATGCCGGGCGCGAGGTGGTGTCTGACCTGTCTTTGGTGGTCGAGGCGGGGCAGGTGACCTGCCTGCTTGGCCCCTCGGGCTGCGGCAAATCCACCACGTTGCGGATGATCGCCGGAGTTGAAACGCCCGACCGGGGCCGCATTCTGATCGACGGGGTCGAGGTGTTTGGCCCGACCCGCAACCTGCCCCCCGAAGAGCGCGGCGTCGGCCTGATGTTTCAGGACTTTGCCCTGTTCCCCCATCTGACGGTTGCGGGCAACATCGCCTTTGGTTTGCGCCGCGATGCGCCGAACCGGGCCGCCCGGGTCGACGATTTGCTGGAAAAGGTCAACCTGCAAGGCTTTGGCCCCAAGCATCCGCATGAACTGTCGGGCGGCGAACAGCAGCGTGTGGCTTTGGCGCGGGCTTTGGCCCCGCGCCCCCGCGTGATGCTGATGGACGAGCCGTTCTCTGGCCTTGACAACCGCCTGCGCGACGGCATCCGCGACGCCACTTTGGATCTGCTGAAAGAAGAGGGCGCGGCTGTCCTGCTGGTCACCCATGAACCCAACGAAGCGATGCGGATGGCCGACGAGATTGCCCTGATGCGCGCCGGTCTGATCATGCAAAAGGGCGCGCCCTACAATCTGTACAACGCCCCGGTTGACCGGGCGGCTGCGGCGTTCTTCAGCGATATAAATGTGATACGGGGCACCTCTCGCGGGGCTTTGACCGATACGCCGTTCGGGGCGTTCCTGACACCGGGCCATGTTGATGGCGGCATGGTTGATATCGTGATCCGCCCGCAGCACCTGAAGATCGACCTTGACCGTGCGGGCCGTGGCCCGAACCCGACCCCGATGGAGGGCACCGCAGCCAAAGGCACTGTCACCCGGGCGCGCTTTTTGGGTCATGAAAGCCTGGTCGAGTTCAAGATGGCCTTTGACGGGTCCCCGCTGACAGCCGCCGTGCCTGGGGTGTTTTTGCCCAAACCCGGCACCGCGTTGTGGCTTATGATGCGCCGCGACCGGTGTTTTGTGTTTCCGGCCTGACAGGGCTGGCTTGTGAGGCTACGGCGAACCAGTGCCCCGGGCCGAATTTTCTGCGAAAATTCGGATTTGGCTTTTGAATTTTCGCAGAAAATTCGCGCTGCGCTTAAGAATTTTAGGCGAAAATTCTTGACCTCGCCCGCCTTATTCCACTGCACCGTCACGCAACTTACGGTAATCAGCCAACCGCTTGCCCGGCTCTTTCGGGAAAATCTCGCCACGCGGCACGATGTCCAGCAGACGGTCCAGACCAAACTCTTCAAACCGCACCCGCGTTTCGCACCACGCTGTCAGCACCCAGGTCTGACCGCTTAAAGACAGCGAAAGCGGGCGGACATCACGCTGCGTCAACTGCCCGCTTGGATCCAGCACCGCGATAGTCAGCCGTTCTGATTGCCGGATCGCCTTGCGCAGCAACGGCAGATGCGGGCTGGCGCGCCTTGATTCGCTGGGCCGGGGCGCAAAGATATCCTCACCCTCGTCGCGCAAGGCCGGGGCCACGGTGGCGATCTTGGCGGCCAGCGTGCGGGCAGCGGCGGCCAGTGCCGGGTCAGCCCCTTCGGCCATCAGGCGCACCCCGGCGCGCAGGGCGATCATCTCGGCGGGCGACAGCATCATGGGAGGCAATGTGATGGGGGCACGCAAGATATAGCCCACTCCGCGCTCCCCCTCGACCGGCATGCCGCTGGCCGCAAGCACCCCCATATCGCGCCAGATTGACCGCACCGAAACGCCCAAAACCTGCGCCAGATCGGCTGCCCGGTGCAACCGCCCGTCGCGCATGATCTGGATCAGGTCAAACAGCCGGTCAGAACGTGGCATGGTTTCGTGGGCTTTCCGGTCGGCCTTGAACCCCTACCCATGCTGCTTCAGGAACAGGCTGGAAGTCGGGCAACTGACAGAAATATGTCAGTATGACCCCGGTTTTGCAAGCCGCTGACCTTGCCGCGCCAAACACCTGCTTGCGCCTTGCACAATCGCAGTCGCAATTGCATCCAGCAACGCCGCATCTCGCGGTTTATCAGAGGTATTCTCATGCATATGACATCGCCCATCGGCATCTTGGTCATCGCGGTCGTCGTTCTGGTCCTGTTCGGCAAGGGCAAGGTTTCAAACCTGATGGGCGAAGTGGGCAAGGGCATCAACGCCTTCAAGAAGGGCATGGATGACGGCAAGGCCGACGTTGCCAAAGACGCCGATGCGGACGTTGTGGTGACCGTCTCTCCGGCTGTGGCCAAGGATGTGACGCCGGTTGACGCCAAAGATCAGGCCTGAACGGGCCCGGGTTGACGCATCATGTTCGGATTTGACTGGCCAGAACTTATCATCATCGGCATCGTCGCCTTGGTCTTCATCGGCCCGGAAGACCTGCCCGACATGTTCCGCCAACTGGGGCGCTTTACGTCAAAGCTGCGCCAGATGAGCCGCGAATTCTCACGCGCCATGGAACAGGCGGCCAAGGACACCGGGGTCAGCGACGTGGCCAAGGATTTCAAAGCCTCGACCTCGACCAAGGCCCTTGGTCTCGACAAGGTGCGCGAGGCGGCTGACAAGTTCGAAAAATGGGACCCGATGAAGAACGCGGCCAAACCGTCCTCTCCGATGCCGGCAC
>JBBRKS010000123.1:0-11970 GCA_038231775.1 Rhodobacterales bacterium
AATGCTCGGCCGGGAAGTCATAGAACGCCAACAGGCCGGCGCGGTCCTTGGTCAAGCATTTCACCGCCCGATCATATTTCACGCCGTAGACTTCAACGAAGAAATTAATGGCGACATCTGCCCCGGCCTTGGTTTCGGCCATCCAGATGTCCTTCAAATGCGCCTTGGCCTTGGCCTGCACCGATTTCGGCATGGCGTTGAGAACGTTGGCGGTCTTGTGGACCCAGCAACGCTGCATCCGGGTCTTGCCATAAACCTCGTGCAAGGCGGCCCAGAACCCCATGGCTCCATCGCCCACGGCCAGTTTCGGCGCCACCTCCAGCCCCCGTCGTTTCAGATCCAACAGCAGTTCCCGCCAGCTTTGGGTGCTTTCGCGGAAGCCGTCGATGAGGCCCAGCACATCCTTGTTGCCCCATTCGTCAGCCCCGATGATCACCAGCATACATTGGCGATCTTCGTCCATCCGAGGCGTGAAGTAGACGCCGTCTGCCCAGAAATACACATAGCGTCGTGCCGACAGATCCCGTTTGGACCAGCGTTCATAATCGTCCCACCAATCCGCCTTCAGGCGTGTGACGGTGCTGGCCGACAGGCCGGGCGCATCCGGCCCCAAGAGTGCGGCCCGGGCATCGGAGAAATCGCCGGTGGAAATGCCCTTCAGGTAAAGCCAGGGCAGCAACTCTTCGATCGACTTGGCGCGCCGCAGATACGGCGGCAGGATCGTCGAGGTGAACTTCAGCGGCACATCCCCCGGTGCCCGATCCCGGACGCGCGGCACCTTCACCGGCACAGCGCCGATCCCGGTTTGGACCTCCCGTTCGGGCAGATGGCCATGACGGACCAACCGCCTGCGGCCAGCGGTATCGGTCTGGTCAGAATACGCGGCGAGAAACGTGCAGAGCTCGGCCTCGACCGCTTGCGCGATCAACTCGCGCGCCCCCTGGCGCAGCAAATCCGTCAGCGGGTCGGGCGAAAATCCTTCTGGCGTGCGAAACGCGACAACCGTATCCTTCGTCATGTGGCATATCCTTTTCTCTGCGAGAACTGCGGCGCGTGAACAACGCCTTGATATGCCACCCAATCTCCCCGTCACCAACTTTCAGCTATAGCTCCAGCCCAAGCCCGAACTCGCGCCGTTTGATCCTGAACGACAGCTGACGGGACAGGCACTTGATAAAGCGCGATTGCGCTTTGGCGTTCCTTCGGGTGGGGCTATGGTCTACCCGATCAATTTTTGCGATGATGGTTTTGTGGTGACCCCTCCCGAAGAGGTCATCTGGACACTGGCGATGGATCAGTACGAGGCAGCGTCGTTTTGCAAAAATGGGCGGCTGTGCATTTTCTTGAAGCCCCTTTAGTTGGTCTTTTGTGCTCAACCATACGAGTATGGTGCGAAAACAGGACTGGCGAGACGCGATAGAACTTTGATTTCGGCGCTACCAAAGAATGAAAGATGCGGCCCAAAGCGGGCTCTCGACGGTCAAACTGCTCAAGCAACAACAGCTGCCGAGGTTGGAGTTGGCGCGCGCGACCCGAAACAAGCGGCCGTCAATGGAAGGGTCAGAATGACCACCGCTGGGTTGGCTATTTTGGCGCATCGTGCTGCAATGGCCATCCCGAGCAGATTGCACGAAAGCTGACGCTCTTTAACAGTGCTGACATGCGTCACAATGCAGACATTGGCGTGTGGCGGTGTCCCGGCGGACAGAAGATGCGCCTCGATGTCAGCCAGATGCTGCATGGCCATATAGAGGACAAGCCGCGTGCCCGGCACCAGGCTGGACGACAGGTTCGCAACGGCTTCTCCGCTGAGGCTCGTACCGGTGGCCAGCACAACCCGGTCGATCTGGCCGCGTTCTGTCAATGGCATTCCAAGGCTTGCAGCGGCAGCGCTGGCGGCGGTGATGCCGGGGACGATTTCGACCGGGATGCCAGCCGCACGCGCCGCGCAGAGCTCTTCGGCGGCACGCCCGAACATCGAGGGGTCGCCGGATTTCAGCCGCACCACCGCCAGACCCTGAAGCGCCGAAGCGGTGATTGCAGCATCGATTTGGCGTTGGGTCCAAGCATGGGCACCGACCTCTTTGCCGACATAGACCCGGCTTGCAAGGCGCGAGGCGAGGTTCAGGATATCGGGGTCAACCAGCCGATCATAATAGATCACATCTGCCGCGCGGAGGCGGTCCACCGCCCGCAGGGTCAAGAGGTCACGCGCACCGGGGCCAGCGCCGACGAGGGCTATGCTGCCCTTGCGCGCCGGATTGAGGGCGGGAAGCAACATTTCAGGAGCGGCGTGGATGGTCATTCGGCAGCCTCCAGCGTGGCAGAAATATGACGGGTGATCAGGGCTTTCAGCTCTGGCCGGCACGAGCCGCAGTTGGTTCCCGCATTAAGTGCGGCTCCGATGGCTTCGACAGTCAGCAGGCCTTGGGCTGCTATGGCGCGGGTGATCGTGGTGACGCCGACGTTGAAGCAGGCGCAGAGGATGGCACCGTTGTCCGCCATGCCTGCGCGCGGCAGCCCCGCCAACAGGCCAACCATCGGCGCGGTGCCGATCTGCGCTGCAAGATGGCCGCGTGACACGGCCACCGGGCCCCTTGCGATAAACAAGGCGGCCATGACGCGGCCACCTTGGACCAAAGCCAGCCGAGTCGTGCCGCGCCTGGGGTCAACCGCTTGCATCACCTCGGCGCCGGGCAGGTTGAACCATAGGCGGGCGGTGGCCTGCCAGTCGGCGGGACCGTTGGTTCCGGCCAGTTCGGCGCGCATGCCGGTGTCGGTCACGCTGCGCGCCCAATAGGCGCAATCGGGCCGAAACGGGCTGGCTGCGACGGCAAAGCCATACCAGTTTGCGTCAAAGGGGCGGATGGCGACCGGGGTTGCCTTGCTGTCGGGCTGGCCGGAAAGCGGGTCGGTCACCGGCGCGACAACGGTATCTACGCGGCCAGTGGGAGCGGTGTCTGAGGTCCAGTGCATGGGCGCGAAAGGCTCGCCCCGTGCCACACGGTCGGTGATCAGCACGCGCAGGACGGCCTGACCCTGAGGGCTGGACACCTCGGCCAAGGTCGCGGCGGTAAGGCCCAGATCAACGGCATCGGCAGGGTTTATCTCCAGAAACGGTTCGGCGATGTGATTGCTCAGTCGCGGCGACAGGCCGGTGCGCGTCATGGTATGCCACTGGTCGCGGATGCGCCCGGTGTTCAGGCGAAAGGGCAGATCGGGCGTAGTGGGCTGGACGACGGGGGTGATCGCCACCATGCGCGCACGGCCATCGGCATGGTGGAACTGACCATCGGCAAAGAAGCGCCCGCCTTGTTTTGCAGGGCCATCTGGCCAGACAAATGGCTCCATGGTGTCATAATCACTACCGCTGCGGTTGGAGATGTCAAAATCGCTGCCAAGTCCGCCAGCGACGCCGGACAGCCGGGCGTATTCGTCGAATACCTCGGCGGCAGAGGTCCAGTTGAAGGCATCCTGCCAGCCCATCCGTGCGGCCACCTGTGCCAGTACCTGCCAATCCGCCCGCGCCTGCCCCGGTGCGGCGCGAAAGGCACGCTGTCGGCTGATGCGGCGTTCAGAGTTGGTGACGGTGCCGTCTTTCTCTCCCCAGCCCGTGGCCGGCAACAGGACGTCAGCAAGGCGCGTGGTGTCAGTGTCGGCCATGATGTCGGACACCACCACAAAGTCGCAGCCTTTGATGGCAGCGGCAACGCGGTCAGCGTCGGGCATAGTGACAGCGGGGTTGGTGTGGATGATCCAGAGGGCCTTGATCCGGCCATCCTTGACCGCACGGAACATGTCGACCGCTTTCAGGCCTGGTTTTTGCGCGATGGTGGGCGAGGCCCAGAAGGTTTGCACAGCGGCGCGGTGGGTTGGGTTTTCAATCTCAAGATGGCAGGCGAGCATGTTGGCCATGCCGCCGACCTCGCGCCCGCCCATCGCGTTGGGCTGGCCGGTGACAGAGAACGGCCCCATGCCCGGCCGACCGATCCTGCCGGTGGCAAGATGGCAGTTCAGGATGGCATTGACCTTGTCGGTGCCGGTGGCGGACTGGTTGATGCCTTGCGAATAGACGGTGACGACCTTTTCGGTGGTGATCCATAGATTAAGGAAAGCTGCCAGATCGGCGGGGGCCAGCCCAGTCGCCGCAGGGTCACTTGCGTGGGCTGTCGCCAAGGCAGCCTCTAGCCCGGTCACATGGGACAGAAAACCCTTGTTCAGGGCACCACGTTCGGCAATCGCGGCCAGAAGCAGGTTGAACAGCACGGCATCAGCCCCCGCTTTCAAAGCCAGATGCAGGTCTGCCAGATCGCATGTGGCGGTGCGGCGCGGGTCGATCACGACGACTTTCAAGCCCGGCCGCGCCGCCTTGGCCGCAGCAAGCCTTTGATACAGAACCGGATGGCACCACGCGAGGTTGCTGCCCACCAGAACGACCAGATCGGCGGCCTCAAAATCGTCATACAACCCCGGCACGGTGTCGGACCCGAAGGCGCGCCTGTGACCCGCGACCGAAGAGGCCATGCAAAGCCTTGAATTTGTGTCGATATTGCCCGACCCGATGAAGCCCTTCATCAGCTTGTTGGCGACGTAGTAATCTTCGGTCAGCAATTGACCCGAGACGTAAAAGGCCACCGAGTCCGGCCCTTGATCAGCGATGGCTTTTTGAAAGCGCTGGGCCACCAGATCAAGCGCTGTGTCCCAGCTTGCCGCAGCCCCGTTGATGCGCGGCGTCAAAAGCCGCCCCTGCATCCCCACAGTCTCACCCAAGGCAGAGCCTTTGGAGCACAGCCGCCCGAAATTTGCCGGATGGTCGGGGTCGCCCTTGACCTCGACCCCGGTGGCAGTGGGACGCAGCAGCACTCCGCAGCCGACACCGCAATAGGGACAGGTGGAGCGGATGGCTGTCATGCCGCGCTTTTCCGCGCAAGGCTTAGGGTGTCCAGCAATATCCGGCCCGCTTCGACACGAACGGCGTAGGTCGCCACCTGGCCCACATCGGCACCTTGGGCCATGCCAGTCGCCAGATCGAACACCCAACTGTGCAGCGGGCACGTCACGCGGGCGCCGTGCACGATGCCTTCGGACAAGGGGCCGCCCCTGTGGGGGCAGAGGTCGTCGATGGCAAAAACCTCGTCCGTTGCGGTGCGGAACACCGCGACGCAACCGAAGGCGGTTTTCACCACGCGGGCGCCTTGGGGGGCGATGTCGGTCAGGGCGCCGATGTCGATCATTGCGACAGGGGGCGTAAAAGCGGTCATTCGGCAGCCTCCAGCGACAGGTCGGCCATAGGCTGCCATTGGCCACGCTGATCGGGGCGGGCAAGTTCGGCCCAAGGATCAACCTGATAGATCGACTGGCTGACCATGAACCGGTCATACAAGGCGCGGCGGTTGGCCAGATCATCGACCACCTGCGCCTTGCACCAGTCCAGACCCACTTTCGCCACCCATTTGTAGATCCGGTGCAGATAGCGGGCGTTTTCGCGGTAAGACTGGATGAAGGCGGCTATCACCTCCATCACCTCGGCTTCGGTGGCGACTTTGCAAAGAAATTCGGTCTCGCGCACATCCATGCCCGCCGCCCCGGCGACCGAGATTTCATAGCCCGAGTCCACACAGACCACCCCCACATCCTTGCACGTCGCCTCGGCGCAGTTGCGCGGACAGCCGGAAACGCCCAGCTTGACCTTGGCCGGGCTCCATGATCCCCACAAAAGTTTTTCCAATCTGATGCCAAGCCCGGTGGAATCCTGCGTGCCAAAGCGGCAAAACTCTGTCCCGACACAGGTTTTCACGGTGCGCAGTCCTTTGGAATAGGCGTGGCCCGACACCATGCCAGCGGCGTTCAGATCGGCCCACATGGCGGGCAGGTCCTGCTTTTTGACGCCCAAAAGGTCGATGCGCTGACCGCCCGTCACCTTGACCATCGGCACATTATATTTATCTGCCGCATCGGCAATCGCACGAAGTTCGGTCGGAGTGGTGACGCCGCCCCACATCCGCGGCACCACGGAATAAGTGCCGTCTTTCTGAATGTTGGCGTGGTTGCGTTCGTTGACAAAACGGCTTTGACGGTCGTCCTGATACTCCAGCGGCCAGTCAGAGATCAGGTAGTAGTTCAGCGCCGGGCGGCAGCTTGCGCAACCGCCAACCGTTTTCCAACCCAATTCCTGCATCACGGCGGGGATCGACTTGAGCACCATCGTCTTGATCAGAAGGCGCACATCTTCGTGCGTGTGATCAGTGCATTTGCACATGGGTGGGTTGGTGTTGACGACAAAGCTGCCACCCAGCGTCAGCGCCATCACCTGTTCGACCAGCCCTGTGCAGGTGCCGCAGCTTGAACTCGCCTTGGTCTGGCCGCGCACGAGGTCGAGCGAATTGGCCCCGGCCAGAACCGCATCCACGATCTTGCCCTTGCAGACGCCGTTGCAGCCACAGATTTCCGCGCTAGGCGGCAAGGCTGCAACGGCCGCCATAGGGTCCACCGAGGCACCTCCTTGAAAGGAAGGGCCAAAGATCAGGGTGTCGCGCATTTCGGTGATGTTGGTCGCGTCCTTGATGAGACCAAAGAACCACGCGCCATCTGCAGTGTCGCCGTAAAGAACGGCGCCGATCAGGTGGTCACCCTCGATCACCAGCCGTTTGTAGATGCCACGACCGGGATTGCGAAAGACGATATCCTCGCGCCCCGGACCGTCGGCGAAGTCGCCTGCGCTGAAGAGGTCGCAGCCGGTGACCTTCAGTTTGGTGGCGGTCTGCACCGGGCGGAAGGCGGCGGGTTTGGCCAGCAGCGTCGCCGCGACAATCTTGGCCTGATCGTAAAGCGGGGCGACAAGGCCGAAAAGCTGCTTGTTGTGTTCGACACATTCGCCCACAGCCAGGATGTCGGGATCAGAGGTCACCATCTGGTCGGAAACCGTGATGCCCCGGCCCACATCAAGATGTGCATCATTGGCAAGCCGCACTTCGGGCCGGATGCCAACTGCCATGCAGACCAGATCGGCGCCGTAAATCGTGCCATCCTCCAACGCGACGGCCTCGACCTTATCGGTGCCGAGGATCGCCTTGGTGGCGCCCTTGCAATGAACCTTGATACCTCGCGCCTCCAGCGCCTTTTGCAGCAGGTAGCTCGCGGCAGGGTCCAGTTGCCGGTCCATCAGATGGCCCATCAGGTGGATCACGGTCACATGCATCCCACGCAACTGCATGCCCGCCGCCGCCTCAAGCCCCAGAAGTCCGCCGCCGATCACCACAGCTTTGGCACCCGGTTTGGCAGCCGCGATCATCTTTTCAGTGTCGTCCAGATCGCGATACGTGCAGACGCCGGGCAGGTCTTTGCCAGAAACCGGTATGATGAACGGGGCCGAACCGGTAGCCAGCAGCAGCTTGTCATAGGGCACACCGCCGCTGGTGGAATAGACCACCTTGTTCGTGCGGTCGATCCTGACCACGGGTTCGCCAAACCGGCAATCGACACCCCGCGCCGCGTACCAGTCGGCGTCATGCGTGACGATCTCTTCGTAGCTTTTCTCGCCCGACAAGACAGGCGACAGCATGATCCGGTTGTAGTTGCCGCGAGGTTCAGCGTTGAACAGGGTGATCTTGTAAGCCGCAGGATCGGCCTCCAGCAGATATTCAAGCGCCCGGCCCGAGGCCATACCAGCGCCGATGATGACAAGCTTTTGCATCTTGGGACCTTTCAGCAATACCATGCGACGATGTGAGAGAGGACGCCGCCCTGATGGATCGGCAGGGCGACCATCTGGTCGTAACCCGCTGGAAGGACAGCGGACCTGCCCAGAACCAGCGGCTCACCCGAGCCCAGAACGCGACCGATCGGGCCTTGCCAGACCGCGACACGCTGTTCCGTCTCGTCATTCCATAGGCGGCCCTCGCGCGCACAGATGCCGTCGATCAGGATGGCCTGACCGCCCGGACCGACGCGGGTGGGCCTTGCATCCCAAATCTCAAACCGGCGGGCGATAGGGGTGCCTTTCGCGGACAGCAGGGTGACAACATAAGTCGCCCCGCCCGGCACCGGGACGGGCAGGCCAAGCCCGGTCGTCAAACCAGCCTCGCCCGCACTTTTGGCCCGGATAAAGCTGTAGCCCTTGCCCAGATCGCGCATCAGCATCGGCGTGTTGCTGGCCCAGACACCGCCCGGAAGGCCAGTGCCTTTGGCAAAATGCGCGTGCTGCGACACCCATTCAAAATCCTTGGCGGCACCGTAATAACCATCGTTCAGACGAAGAGCGCCTTCATGCTCTGCCCAGACTTCGATGGCACCCATATGGTCCGCGTCACCGGCGCAAAAGACGACCAGAACCGCCTTCAGCACCGTACCGTTGAACACGGGGATTGCCAGCGCGCTGGTCAGACCATCGGCCAAAGCCGAAGCGGCGCGCCGCAGATAGGACCCGGCAAAGTCTTTCAGAACCACTGGCCGCGCCTCTGCCCAGGCCTTACCGGGAAGCCCCTCGCCCCTCGCAAAGCTTTCGCTGCCAGATGCCGCAGCAAACGCTGTGCGGTCACCATAGTCACCAGAGGACAGCACCAGCCGACCCTCCCTTGGAACCCAGACCTCTGCCACCGCGATGAACGTCGGGGCTGGTTTGTCGAGTGCGATGTCGATCATGCCGCTTCCCCTTTTGCCACAACCGGCGTGGGTTTCGGGCGGGCGCCGTGTTCGTATTCGGCCAGAAAGCCCAAAACTTCCTCGCGGTAGTGGTAGTAATCGGAATGCTCCAGCAGCGCTTTGCGGGTGCGGGGGCGCGGCAGGTTCACGTCGATGATCTTGCCAATGGTCGCTTGCGGGCCGTTGGTCATCATCACGACGCGGTCGGCCAGCAGGATCGCCTCGTCCACGTCATGGGTCACACAGACGGCGGTGACTTTGGTGCGGCTCCACACCTCCATCAGCACTTCCTGCAACTCCCAGCGGGTCAGGCTGTCCAGCATGCCAAACGGTTCATCCAGCAACAGCAGCTTGGGAGACAGGGCAAACGCACGCGCAATGCCGACCCGTTGCCGCATCCCGTTTGACATCTGCGCGGCAGAGCGGTCCATCGCATCGCCAAGGCCGACGCGTTCCAGATAGTATTCCACCACCTCTTGACGCTCGGCCTGTGACGCCTTGGGATAGACCTTGTCCACCCCGATGGCGACATTCTCTTTGGCGGTCAGCCAAGGGAACAGGTTGGGCGACTGAAACACAACGGCACGTTCTGGGTCGGCCCCTTCAACGTGAAAGCCGTCCAGCGTGATAGCCCCGTTGGAGATGGCGTTCAGCCCCGCCGTCATGGTCAGCACCGTCGACTTCCCGCAGCCGGAATGGCCGATCAGGCTGATGAATTCGCCCTTTTTCAGCACAAGGTCGAAATCCTTTACCACGGTCAGCGGGCCTTTCGGCGTGGCGTAGATCTTGTTCAATTTGGAATATTGCAGATAGCGGTGATCGTTGAAGGATTTCGCGGCATCCTTCACCGCCGAAGGCAGGGCGTGGCGCGGCGTGACATTGGGAAGGATACGACTGTCGCCGGATTTGGTGCGCACGCCCACATCCATCAAAGTGCCTGTCACGGCCGCACGCAGGCTTTTGAAGACCGGATCGTGGTTCATCGCGGCGCGGTCACGCGGGCGGGGCAGGTTCACCGGAAACTCGGTCCCCAATGTGCCATCGGGGTTCAGGGTCACGATGCGGTCGGCCAGAACCAGCGCCTCGTCCACGTCATTGGTCACAAGGACCACAGTCTTTTTGGCAGCGCTCCAGATTGCCTCGATCTCGTGAGCCAGATTGGCGCGGGTCAGGGCGTCAAGGGCGGAAAGGGGTTCGTCCATCAGCAGCACCTTCGGCTCCATCGCCAAAGCGCGGGCGACAGAGACGCGCTGGCGCATGCCGCCGGACAGTTCGGCCGGGCGACGTTCAGCGGCATGCGACAGGCCGACCATGGCGATATATTTGGCGACAAGGGCGGCACGTTCGGCCTTGGGGCGCTTGCCATGCACGGCGTCCACAGCCAAAGCCACGTTGCCAGCCACCGTCAGCCACGGCATCAGCGCGTAGGATTGAAACACCACCCCACGCGTAGGCCCCGGACCCGTAACCCTGACGCCATCAAACAGCACTTCGCCCGCATCTGGTTGCGACAGGCCGGCCATCAGGTTCACCAGAGTGGTTTTTCCGGTGCCGGAAAAGCCAAGGATCGCTAGAAACTCACCCTCTGCCACCTTCAGGTTCAGCCCGCGCAGCACCTCGCGCCGCTTGGACCCCTCGCCGAAGCCTATGGAGACGTTGACCAATTCAAGACTGCTCATGGGTTTACCTGTTCGCGCTGAAGGTGAAGGCTTGCTGCAAGGCGAACATCACCCGGTCCAGCACAAAGCCGATCAGACCGATGGTCAACACGGCCACCATGATCCGCGCGAGACTGTCGGACGACCCGTTCTGGAACTCGTCCCAGACGAACTTCCCAAGGCCGGGGTTTTGCGCCAGCATTTCAGCGGCGATGAGCACCATCCATCCCACGCCCAAAGACAGGCGCAATCCGGTGAAGATCAGCGGCAGGGCCGAGGGCAGCACAAGGCGGGTAATCTTGGTCCAGGTGCTTAGCTTCAGGACCTTGGAGACGTTGACCAGATCCTTGTCGATGCTGGCCACGCCGAGCGAGGTGTTGATCAGCGTCGGCCACAATGAACACAACGTCACCGTCACGGCTGAAATCACAAAGCTTTTCGGCAGACCGCCACTGGCGGAGGAGGTGGCGGTCACCACCATCGTCACAATCGGCAGCCATGCAAGGGGAGACACCGGCTTGAACACTTGCACCAAGGGGTTGATCGCCGCGTTTGCCGTAGGTGACAGACCGGCCAGAATACCCAGCGGAACGGCTACCAGCGTCGCCAGCACGAAGCCGGTGAACACTGTGATGATCGAGGTGACGATCTGCTGATAATAGGTCGGCTTACCGGTGTAGACGTGGTTCTTCACCTCTTCCGGTTTGCCCGCCGCGACCGCCGCCGCGTTCTTTTCGGCTTGAGCTGCGTAAAACGCATCGCGCTTTGCCATCTCGTCGATGGCCGATTGATGCAGCAACTCGACCTGATCCCAGACCTGAGCCGGACCGGGTATCGCCCCCAAGGAGGTTTGCACCGTCGGCGCCAGCACAGACCACAGGGTCAAAAAAGCCGCAATCGACAGCATCGGCACGACGGCCTGCCGCCACAACTCAGCCAGTTGAGTGCGCGGGTCGTCTTCGCTGATCAGACGCCACAGCGGGGTTATCCAGCCCAGACACACAACCCGCAACCAAGGGTCAGCGGCTGCGATCAGGTTGCGCACCCGCGTCAGCATCGGGGGACGGGCAGCGGGGGCATGTTGAGGCAGATCGGCAGGGTCAATTGCGGACATGTCAGCCCCCCTAGTTCACGACTTTGCCGGCGGCGACGCTCTGGCCGTCTTTCAACCCGATGGTCAGGCTGTCGATATAGGCGTTCGGCTTGGTGCCGTCATAAGCCACGCCGTCGATGAAATCCTTGGTCGGCTCGCGGTAGCCGTCGGCGTCAAAGTCGAACATATCGGCGGTGGCTTTGCCCTCGGCGACCAGCGCATTGGCGGCTTGTTCGTAGATATCCGGGCGGTAGACCGATTTTGCGGTGGCGTCATACCAGCTGTCCGGTTTGGCATCGCCGATCTGGCCCCAGCGGCGCATCTGGGTCAGATACCAGACCGCATCCGAGTAATAGGGGAAGGTGGCGTTGCGGCGAAAGAAAGTGTTAAAGTCAGGCGCGGGTCGCTTGTCGCCCTTTTCAAACTCGAACGTGCCGGTCATTGAGTTGCCAATGATGGCCGGGTCGGCACCTACATAATCCTTGCTGGACAGGATTGTCACAGCCTCGGCCCGGTTCGCGTTGTCATTTTCGTCCAGCCAGATTGCGGCGCGGATCAGGGCTTTGGTCAGGGCCAGCG
>JBBRKS010000124.1:0-11811 GCA_038231775.1 Rhodobacterales bacterium
GCCGCCATGCTGCGCGATGCCGGGGCAAGCCACGTCATCCTTGGCCATTCCGAACGCCGTGCCGATCACGATGAGACCAGCGCGCGGGTCAAAGCCAAGGCCGAGGCCGCCCTTGCCGCCGGTCTGATCGCCGTCGTCTGTCTGGGCGAAACCGAGGCGCAGCGCGATGCTGGCGATACTCTGTCCCTGTGCGGCAGCCAGTTGCACGGCTCACTCCCTGCCGGGGCCACGGCGGCCAATCTGGTGATCGCTTACGAACCGGTCTGGGCCATCGGCACCGGGCGCACCCCGACGCTGGACCAGATCGCTGAGGTGCACGGCTATCTGCGCGCCGAACTGGTCAAGGTTCTGGGGGAAGACGGCACCGGCGTGCGCATCCTGTACGGCGGTTCGGTCAAACCCTCAAACGCGACAGAGATCTTTGCGGTCAAGGATGTTGACGGCGCTTTGGTCGGCGGGGCCAGCCTGAAGGCTGCCGATTTCGGGGCCATCGTCGCAGCCCTGTCCGCCTCCTGAACAGAGGCCTGAGAACCTATCCGAAAAGTCGCCTGAAATAGAGCCGCCTGAAAACCTGCCTGAAAAACCGCTCCCCTGTCGCCCGTGGAACAGCCGGGGGCGGCCCGTATTGGCAAGACTGACCGTATGAGCATCCTATCCTCGCCCCCCGCGCAGCGCAGCCTGTTTGGCGCCCACATGATCTGCATGGCCTCGATGATGATCTGGGCGGCGGGGTTGCCAGCCAATGCGGTGCTGCTGCCCATCGTGCCGCCCTTTGCGCTGTCGTCGATGCGGCTTGGCCTTGCGGTGGCCGCTCTGCTGCCGTTCTGGCTGTGGCGCGAGGGGCTGCAGGCGCTGCGCGGTGTCAACTGGACGCTGGGGGCCGGGGTCGGCAGTCTGGTCGGCGCGGGCAGTCTGCTGGTCATCCTGGGCCAATCGCGCACCGATGCCGTGACCGTCGCCGTGATCTCTGCCGCCCTGCCCGTGATCGGCCTGACGCTTGAGATTTTTCTGGACGGCCGCAAGCTGACCGCAGCGCTGGTTGTCGGTCTGGTCTTTGCACTTGGGGGTGGTGTTGTGGCGCTTGGTCCCAGTGCGGGCGGTGTCAGCTTTGGCATCGGCGCGTTGATGTGTCTGGTCTCGACCGTGCTGTACACGCTTGGCTCGCGGTTGACCGTTACCGCGTTTCCGGCGCTGACACCCTTGGGGCGCACCACCGTGACGCTGGGCGGCGCTGCGGTGACCATGGCTGTGGTGGCGTTGGGTGCGCAGATGGCTGGCAGCGTGCCCGCCCCAGACCTTGGCCTTCTGGGCCTGCGCGAATGGGGGGCGCTGTTGGTGTTTGCGGTGGGGTCACTCGCGGTCAGTCAGGTGTTATGGATCATGTCAGTTGAACGTCTGGGGATCGGCATGGCCGCCCTGCACATCAACGCCACACCGTTTTACGTGATGCTGCTGGCCTTGCTGTTCGGCGGGGCGTGGAACTGGTGGCAGGCGGGCGGCGCGCTGCTGGTGGGCGTCGGCGTGCTGATCGCCCAAGGGTTGCCCAAAAGCCCCTCACGCAGGGCTGCACAGAAAGCTGCGCAGATGACGGCGCAGAAGGTTGCACAGAAAGGTGTCGGATGATCACGCTGACCCAATCCCCGACCGATCCTGCCTTTGTTCAGAACCCCTACCCGTTCTACCAAACCGCCCGCAGCGCTGGCCCGTTCTTCCGCTGGGCCGACTACAACCTGATCTGCACCGGCAATTCTGCCGCCTGCAATGCGATCTTCCGTGACCGCCGCTTTGGCCGCCAAAGCCCGGAACCCCTGAACATCCCCGACCATCTGCGCCCGTTTTACGCGGTTGAGGCGCATTCCATGCTAGAGCTTGAGCCGCCGCGCCACACCCGCCTGCGGTCCTTGGTCCTGCGCGCTTTCACCTCGCGCCGGATAGAGGCTTTGGCACCCGAGATCACTCAGCTGGCCCACGACCTGATCGACACCTTCCCCGAAGGCCCGTTCGATCTGTTGGCCCAGTTCGGCCAGAAGCTGCCGGTGATCATCATCGCCCGGCTTTTGGGCGTGCCGGAAGACATGGCGCCTGACCTGCTGAAATGGTCCAACGCCATGGTCGGCATGTACTTTGCGGGCCGCGACCGCGCCCGCGAAGACCGCACCGTGGCCGCGACAGAGGCGTTCGTGGCCTTCCTGCGCGCCTATGTCGAAGAGCGCCGCGCCAAGCCAGCCGATGATCTGATCACCCACCTGATCGCCGCCGAAGAGGCCGGTCAGCGCCTGACCACCGATGAGCTGATCGCCACCTGCATCCTGCTGCTGAACGCGGGCCACGAGGCGACGGTTCACACCATCGGCAACGGCGTCAAACTGCTTTTGGAAACCGGCACACAGGACCAACTGTCAGACCCCGATCCGATGGTCGAGGAGATCCTGCGCTTTGATCCGGCCCTGCATATGTTTACCCGCTGGGTCTATGCCGACGTTCAAGTGATGGGTCACAATTTTCAGCGCGGCGATCAGGTTGCCCTTCTGCTGGGAATGGCCAATCGCGATCCCGGCGTCTGGGACAGTCCGGACAGCTTCGATCCGCACCGCACGGCCAAACCGCATGTCAGTTTCGGCGCGGGCCTGCATTTCTGCGTCGGCGCCCCTTTGGCGCGGCTGGAACTACGCCTTGCCTTGCCGATTCTGTTGGCACGCCTGCCCAAGCTGCGCCTGACAGACCCGCCAGTCTATGCCGATGTCTACCATTTTCACGGGCTAAAGCGGCTGATGGTCACGGGCTGAAGCAGCCTGCGTTACAGTGGCAGCGCGGTGGTCATCTTGATCTCTTCCATGCTTAACAACGCTGTCACGTTGTAAATCTTCACCTCGGAAATCAGCGCCTGATAGAACGCGTCATAGGCGCGGGCGTTCTTGACCCAGACTTTCAGGATGTAATCGACATCGCCCGCCAAACGGTGCGCCTCCAGCACCTCTGGTCTGCGGCGTACCACGTCCAGAAAACGTTTTTCCCAGCCAACCTCGTGTTCGCTGGTGCGGATCAGCACGAAAAAGCACGCTTCAAGCCCCAGCCCTTCAGGGTCGCAGATCGCGGTGGTGCGCTTGATGATCCCGGCCTCGCGCATCCGCTTGATGCGGTTCCACACCGGCGTCTTTGACGACCCCACCTTGCGGGCGATTTCGTCCAAGGATTGCTCGGCATCGACCTGCAATTCGCCCAGGATTTTGCGGTCCAACTCGTCAACCTGGGCTGCCATTCCGTCAATCCCCTTTTCCGTGGAACCCGGTTCCATTTCGGCTGACTATCAGAACAAACGTCCTTATTGGCAAGGGAGGATGGCGCAGTTACGGGAAAATATTCTATATTGAGGTCTCAAACCCGAGGATTCTGATGACCGACCTGCCGCACACCACTGTTGCCACCGCTGAGGTCACCTTTGTCGGTGCCGGGCCGGGTGCGGCCCAACATCTGACGCTTGGCGCCTATCACGCTTTGCAAGGGGCCGATGTGGTGATCCATGACCGTCTGGTTGGGGCGGAGGTTCTGGCGCTGATCCCGTCCCAGACCCGCCGCATCGACGTTGGCAAAGAAGGCTTTGGCCCGTCAACCGCGCAAGCCACGATCAACGCGACATTGGTGGCCGAGGCGCTGTCAGGCGCAAAAGTGATCCGCCTGAAAGGGGGCGATTGCGGGATATTCGGGCGACTGGATGAAGAAATCGCAGCACTTGACGCGGCAGACCTGTCGTTCACCATCCTGCCCGGCCTGACCTCTGCCACCGTCGCCGCCGCCAATATCGGCCAAAGCCTGACACGGCGCGGCCGCAACGCGTCGCTTCGCATTGTCACCGGCCACGACATGGCAGGCTTTGCCGATCAGGACTGGCGCGGCATGGCAGCGATTGGCGAACTCACCGCCATTTACATGGGCAAGAAATCCGCCCGCTTCATCCAAGGCCGCCTGATGATGCACGGAGCCGCGCCCGAAACCCCGGTCACGCTGGTCGAAAACGTGTCACGCCCCGATCAGCGCATTGTGGCTGCCACCCTCGCCACCCTTTCGCAGGTGGCGCAGTCGCTGGACGGCCCCGCTGTCATCCTTTATGGGCTGGCACCCAGACGGGCCGCCGCCGTCCTGACCCAACCGAAAGAGGCCCGCGCATGAGCCGCCGTTACACCCCGCAAGTCGTCACCGCCAACCGCCTGCGCGAAGGCGATGTGGTCTATCAGACCGCCGACAACCGCTGGTCCCCCTTCCACCACGAGGCGGAACTGATCGAGGACGAAGCGCAGGCCCAACTGCGTCTGGCCCATGCGGGCGCCCAAAAGATGCTGATCGTCGGCGCCTATCTGGCGGATGCCAAACAAGGCCCGAACGGCCCCGAACCCACCCATTTCCGCGAGGCGTTCCGCACGCGCGGCCCTTCGAACTACAACCACGGCAAGCAGGCGGACCTGACCCATGTATGATTACACCGACTTTGACGAATCCTTCGTGCGCAGCCGTGTGGCGCAGTTTGAAGGTCAGGTCGCCCGCCGTCTGGATGGGTCGCTGACCGAGGATGAGTTTCGTCCCTTGCGTCTGATGAACGGTCTGTACCTGCAACTGCACGCCTACATGCTGCGGGTCGCCATCCCCTACGGCACGATCAACCCGCGCCAGATGCGCCAATTGGCGCTGATCGCTGACACGTGGGACAAGGGCTATGGCCACTTTACCACCCGGCAGAACATCCAGTTCAACTGGCCGAAACTGCCCGACGTGCCTGCCATTCTGACCGCACTGGCGGATGTGCAGATGCATGCCATCCAGACCTCTGGCAACACCGTGCGCAACGTGACCGCAGACCATTTCGCCGGCGCTGCGGCGGATGAGATTGAAGACCCCCGCCCCTATGCCGAACTTTTGCGCCAATGGTCCACCGACCACCCCGAATTCCAGTTCCTGCCGCGCAAGTTCAAGATCGCCATCACAGGCTCTCCCAACGACCGCGCTGTGACGGCTGCGCATGACATCGGCCTGCGCATGATCCGCAACGCCGACGGTGTTCCGGGGTTTGAGGTGTTTGTTGGCGGTGGCCTTGGCCGCACGCCGATGATCGGCCATCTGGTCCGCGAGTATCTGCCGATCGAAGATCTGCTGCCTTACGTGGAATCCGTCCTGTCGGTCTACAACACGCTGGGGCGGCGCGACAACAAGTACAAGGCGCGCATCAAGATCACAGTCCACGAGACGGGCAAGGAAGAAATCACCCGGATGATCGAAGAGCGCTTTGCCGAAGTGAAGCCGCTGTTCCACGGTGCCGATCAGGCATTGTTGGCCAACATCCGCGCCGCTTTCGCCCAACCCGTTTTGGTGACCAAACCGACCGATAGCTTTGATGCGTTCTACAAGGCCGATCCGGTGTTCCGGTCCTGGGCCGATACCAACCTTGCAACCCACCGTGACGCAGACCATGCCATCGTGACCATATCCATCAAGGCGCATGGCGAAACTCCCGGCGACGCAAGTTCGGATCAGATGCGGTCCATTGCCGATCTGTCCGAGAAATATGGGTATTCTGAACTCCGCATCAGCCACGAACAGAACGTGATCCTGCCCCATGTCCACAAATCCGACCTTCCGGCGGTGCATGCCGCTTTGATGCAGGTCGGCCTTGGCACGGCGAATGTCGGGCTGTTGTCCGACATCATCGCCTGCCCCGGCATGGATTACTGCGCGCTGGCCACCGCCCGGTCAATCCCGGTGGCACAGGAAATCGCCACGCATTTTGAGGCGTTGAAGCTGGAACACGACATCGGCCCGCTGAAGATCAAGATCTCTGGTTGCATCAACGCCTGCGGGCACCACCATGTCGGGCATATCGGCATCCTTGGCCTAGACCGGGCTGGCGTCGAAAACTACCAGATCACGCTGGGCGGCGATGCGACCGAAACGGCAGCGATTGGCGAAAAGACCGGGCCGGGCTTTGCCTATGACGAGATTGTGCCCGCCATCGAACGCATCCTGCGTGCCTATCTGACCTTGCGCACCCATCAAGAGGAAACCTTCCTTGACGCCTTCCGCCGCGTCGGGATGGACCCGTTCAAGTCAGCCCTTTATGACACCGAAGGAAAGCAAGATGCCGCGTGATCTGCATCAAGGCCCGGTGGTTGAACGTGTAGCGTCGCTGAACGCCCGCTACCGGCACCACGGGGCCACGGCGGTTCTGGAACACGCGCTGAAGGATGCCGACCTTGGCCGGGTGGCCCTGGTGTCCTCCTTCGGGGCGGAATCGGTGGTGCTGCTGCATCTGGTGTCGGTGATCGCCCCCGAAACCCCGGTGTTGTTCGTTGACACCAAGATGCTGTTTCAGGAGACGCTGGATTATCAACGCGAGGTCGCCGAAAAGCTGCATCTGTGCGACCTGCGCACCATCCGCGCCGCACCGTCCCGCGTGAATTTTGAAGACCCCGACGGCACCTTGCACCAGTTTTCCACCGATGCCTGCTGCGCGGTGCGCAAGATCGAACCACTTGAACGCGCTTTGTCGGAATTTGACGGCTGGATCACCGGGCGCAAACGCTATCAGGGCGCCAGCCGTGAAACGGTAGAGTTCTTTGAAGCCGAAGGCGATCTGCGCATCAAGGTCAATCCGCTTGCCCATTGGGGGCGTGAGGATATCGAAGATTACATGGTCAACAACCGCCTGCCACGCCATCCGCTGGTCGCAAAGGGCTATGCCTCCATCGGTTGCGCGCCGTGCACCACACCTGTGAAACCGGGTGAAGATCCGCGTGCAGGCCGTTGGCGCAACTCGGAAAAAGTGGAATGCGGTATCCATTTCATCAACGGTAAAGCCGTCCGCACCCCCGCCACCCCGCCCAAGGAGTCCGCCGCATGACCGTGATCGTCACCGATAAGGGCTTTCAGCCCGCCGTCACGACCAACTCTGTCACTTTGGCCCAGATTGCCAGCCATCAGGGCACGCTTGATCTGACCCAGACCGACGATCCGACGCTGGTGGAACCCTATATTGCCGATCTGACCCTGATCCGCATCGCCTTTCCCGCCTTCAACGATGGCCGCGCCTTTACCATTGCGCGCCGTCTGCGGATGGCGGGTTACAAAGGCACGTTGCGCGCCGTAGGCCCGGTGATCGCCGACCAATATGCCATGGCACGCCGCGTCGGGTTTGACGATGTCGAGATTCCCGATGACCTTGCGGCCCGCCAACCCGAAGCGCAGTGGCTGTTTCGGGCCGATTGGAAAGCGCATGATTATCTGGCGCGGCTGAAAGCGTAATTTTCCCTTCCCAAAAGCGCCACGCTCCTCTAACTTTCATATGTATACAAATGACCCAAGGGGGCGATATGTCCGACCTGATCAAAACCGATGCCGCCCAAACGGCTTTGCCTGTCAAACCGCATCTGCCTGATGCGCAGACTGTCACGTCGGTCACGCACTGGACCGACCGGCTGTTTTCCTTCCGGGTGACGCGGCCGAAGTCATTGCGCTTCCGGTCGGGTGAATTTGTGATGATCGGCCTGTTGGGCGACACCGGCAAACCCCTGCTGCGCGCCTATTCCATCGCCTCACCCGCCTGGGATGACGAGTTGGAGTTCTATTCGATCAAGGTGCCGGATGGCCCGCTGACCAGCCGCCTGCAGCACATCAAGGTGGGCGACGAGATCATCCTGCGCCCCAAACCGGTCGGCACGCTGGTGCATGACGCGCTGTTGCCCGGCAACCGCATCTGGTTTTTGTCAACCGGCACCGGCTTTGCCCCCTTCGCCAGCCTGCTGCGCGAGCCTGAAACCTACGAAAAATATGACAGCGTCATCATGATGCACACCTGCCGTGAGGTGGCCGAACTGGAATATGGCCGCCAGTTGGTGGCAAGCCTGAAGGATGATCCGCTGATTGGTGAACTGGTCGGCGACAAGCTGAAATACTATCCGACCACCACGCGAGAACCTTCGGCTCATATGGGTCGCATCACCGACAACCTCACCAGCGGCAAAGTATTTGCCGATCTGGACCTGCCGCCGATGGACCCGGAAAGCGACCGCGCCATGGTCTGCGGGTCACTCGCCTTCAACCACGACGTCAAGGCCGTTTTGGAAAAGTTCGGCCTGCGTGAAGGGGCCAATTCCGAACCCTTGGAATATGTCGTCGAAAAGGCCTTTGTCGGCGACGGGATCTGATGCGCGCCTAAGCACCGTCTCAATCGGCAAACATCGTCCGAAATGAAAAACGCCGCAGCGACTGATCGCTGCGGCGTATTCCTTGCGTCCCAAAGGCCACCGGCCCCCGGGGGTCGCATCACATGTGCATGGCGGTCTTGATCTGCGCCACAACGGCGGTGATCATGGCCGGGTCGCTGCCAGCAGCGGTCACAGCGGCCTTCAACGAGGTTTTGGTGGCATCGTCCAGGGTCGATGCGTCGATCATCGCGGTCACTTTGACAGCGTCAAACGTGGCCGGGTCCATCGCAGCCATTGCAGCAGCGTCCATCGCCGGAGCGGCAGTGGTGTCAGCCATTGCAGGCGCAGCGGTGGTGTCAGCCATTGCAGGCGCAGCGGTGGTGTCAGCCATTGCCGGTGCAGCAGTGGTGTCAGCCATTGCAGGGGCCGCATCAGCAGCAGGTGCCGTGGTGGCAGCAGCAGCATCAGCAGCGGCCTTGTCGGCAGCGGCCTTGTCGTCTGCGGCTTTGGTCGCCATGGCGGCCTTTTCCATTTGCGCGGGCTTGTAGCTGAATTGGTAGTAGCCACCAGCGGCCAAAACCACGATGATCGCGATGATCACATTTCTGTTCATGTCAGTTCTCTCCATCGAAAGACGGTTAATCATGTGGCGGCGTATGACAGAATAGCGAATAAAAGAAAAGGCCTGCGCTGCAACGGCTTTGCATTGCCCGCGCTTACGGGTTGAAGCCGACGCGTCATAGGTTTATCTTGACGGACAGCATCAACTAACCAAGGACCACAACCATAGCACGCCGCCCTCACAACGCTCCGCCGCAACGCGAAACCGGCCCGCGTATCAATGATCGCATTCGCTCGCCCGAAATCCGCCTGATCGGGGCTGATGGAGAGAATGTGGGTGTCGTAACCCCCGCCCGGGCGATGCAGATGGCCGAGGAAGCGGGTCTGGATCTGGTCGAGATTTCGCCGACCGCCGAACCGCCGGTCTGCAAGATCATGGACTTTGGCAAATACAAGTATGAGCAGCAAAAGCGCGAGGCCGAGGCCCGCAAAAAGCAGCACATCATCGAGATCAAGGAAATCAAGTTCCGCCCCGGCACAGATACCAACGACTATGACGTCAAGATGCGTTCGGTCCTGAAGTTTCTGGAAGAGGGTGACAAGGTCAAGGTCACCCTGCGCTTTCGCGGCCGTGAAATGGCGCACCAGGAACTGGGTCTGGCCCTGCTGCACCGGGTTGCCGCTGATGTCGGCGACAACGGCAAAGTGGAATCGATGCCACGGCTTGAGGGCCGCCAGATGGTGATGATGATCGGCGCCAAGTAAATCTCTTGGTACGTTTCGGGAATGCGGGGCCGTCTGGCCCCGTTTTTTTATGCCGTCATTCATCTTTTTGGTTGAACGAATCAAACGAAGACTGTAATTCAACCCCATGGTTGAACAATCGCCACCCCCCGACCTGACCGAGATTCTGAAAGCCGCCAGCGACCCGTCACGGCGTGAGATTCTGACCCTGCTCGCCCAGCAAGGCCCTATGCGCGTCACCGAGATCGCCGCCCGGTTCGAGATGAGCCTGAATGCCGTCTCAAAGCACATCAAGGTTCTGGAAAGTGCCGGACTGGTCAGCCGGACAACGCTGTGGCGCGAACACATGATCGAAGTGCAGCTTGGCCCGCTGTCCGAAGTGGACAAGTGGTTTGGCCAACTCCGCTCGATCTGGGAATTGCGGTTGGATGCCCTGTCCAACCTTTTTGAGGAGAAAACAGATGAATGATCAAAGCCCGACTGAATTAAGCCTGACGCTGCAGCGCCATATCCCTGCCCCGCCTAAAGCCGTCTATGACGCGTGGCTGAACCCTGAAACCCTGATGCGGTTCATCAGCAATTGCAAAGGCATGGCCGGGTCGCATGCCGAAACAGACCCCCGCATCGGCGGCCGATTCACGCTGGTGATGAACAACGGCACGCGCGATGTCGTGCACACTGGCACCTATCAGGACCTCGCCCCGCATTCGCGCATCCAGTTTACGTGGGAATCGGAATATTCCACCGTTGAAGGCAGCGCTGTGACGCTGATCTTTGTGCCCAACGGTGCTGGCACCGACCTCACGCTGACCCATGTCCGCTTTGCCAACGAAGCCAGCCGCGATGGCCATGCCGGGGGGTGGGCGACGATTCTGGATGGCTTGCTTGCAACCAAACTGTAAAGCCGATGTCCGGGGCCAAACCCCGGACGCCAATTCTAGGTGTCGAGTGCGCGGTCCAGATGGGTATAACCGCCATCGACAAACAGCCATTGCCCGGTGGTATGGGCCGACCGGGGCGACAACGCAAACACCGCCGCTGCCGCAATCTCGCGGTCCAGCGTCATGCGGTGCCCCAGGGGGATGCGTGCGGTGATCTTCGCCAGCTGCGCCTCTGGATCGTCAAACGTCTTGATCCAGGTCGCATACATCGGGGTCATCACCTCAGCCGGGATGACCGCGTTGACGCGCACGCCGTAAGGCGCAAAGGCCGCAGCCCATTCCCGCGTCAGCCCCAGTTGTGCCGCCTTGGCCGCAACATAGGCCGACGTATGGCCCTGCCCGGTCACGGCGGTCTTGGACGAGATGTTCACAATCGCCCCGGTCTCTGCCTTGATATCCTCGGCCAGCAGGTGGACCAGCGCATAATAGTGCAGCAGGTTGCGGTCCAGCGAGGCGCGAAACGCCTCTGGTGACGCCTCAAGCCCCAGACTGTCGTTGGTGCCTGCGTTGTTCACCAACCCGTAAATCCGCCCGCCCGCCTGCGCTTTGGCCACAGCGGTGCGGCAGGCGTCATCATTGGACAGGTCAGCCTGAATGAACTCCGCCCCCGGAGCCAGCGCCCAAAGCCGCATCATGAAATCGCCCACAGGTTCGCTGCGACCGATCACCAACGGCACAGCGCCCTCTTCGGCCAAGGTCAGCGAGATGGCCGCGCCGATCCCGGCCCCGCCCCCGGTCACGATGATGCGTTTGCCTTGCAGTCCCAAATCCATGTCAGAACCCCGCGTCCCTGCCCTGTTGCCACTTTTGCACCAGGTTGCCGAACCGGGTGAACTGCCCTTCAAAGCTTAACTCGACCGAACCGATCGGCCCGTGGCGTTGCTTGCCAATGATCACCTCGGCCTTGCCATGGACGTTTTCCATGACCTGCTGCCACTGCGCCATCTTTTCCAGCTCGTGATCGCCCGGCTTTTCGCGTTCCTTATAATATTCATCGCGGTAGACGAACATCACCACATCGGCGTCCTGCTCAATCGAGCCGGATTCGCGCAAATCAGAAAGCTGCGGCCGCTTGTCCTCGCGGCTTTCGACCTGACGTGACAGCTGCGACAGCGCCAGAACCGGGATGTTCAGTTCCTTGGCAATCGCCTTCAGCCCTTGGGTGATCTCGGACACTTCCTGCACCCGGTTTTCGCGCGACGACCCTTTCAGCAGTTGCAGATAGTCCACCACCAGCAGATCGAGACAGGACAACGCCACAGTCAGGCGATCGTCCTGCTGGTTGGCGGAGGCCGCCAGACTTTGATGCAGCAAATCGGCGCCGACCTCGCTTTCGCCGCGCAACCTCGCAAGTCGCCCACGGTGCGCGAATGTCC
>JBBRKS010000125.1:0-11707 GCA_038231775.1 Rhodobacterales bacterium
AAGAACTGCTGCAGGCGGGCCATGCGGCCGAATATGACGCCTGGCTGATCTCCATCTCAAAGGGCGATCAGTTCGGGTCGGGGTTTGTTGAGGTCAATCCGAACTCCAAGATCCCGGCCTTGCTGGACCTGTCTGGGCCGGAACCGCAGCGCGTCTTCGAATCCGGTTCGATCATGATTCACCTCGCTGAAAAGTTTGGCGCGTTTTTGCCCGCATCCGGACCGGAGCGCACCCAAGTGCTCAACTGGCTGATGTGGCAGATGGGGTCGGCCCCGTTCCTTGGCGGTGGCTTTGGCCATTTCTTTGCCTATGCGCCTGAAAAGATTGAATATGCGATCAACCGCTATGCGATGGAAACCAAGCGCCAACTTGATGTGCTGGACCGTCATCTGGCGGAACATGAGTGGATGGCGGGGGATTATTCCATCGCCGATATGGCGATCTGGCCGTGGTATGGTGCCATGGTTCTGGGCCGCAGCTATGCCAATTCGGCTGAGTTTCTGGAGGTGGCGAGCTATACCAACCTCAAACGCTGGGCTGACCAGATAGAGGCGCGTCCGGCTGTTATCCGGGGCCGCATGGTCAACAAGAACTGGGGCGACGAGGCAGAGCAGATGCCCGAACGCCATTCCGCCGCCGATTTCACAAGCGCGCTGTCTGACAGCAAGGCCTGAAGGCGGCAAAAGGCGGCGCTTGAACTGCGCCGCCCGACCTTGGCCTGACGGTTTTGGCAGGATGGCTAAGACTGTTGGCCCAATGCCAACTCTAAAGCGCGAAACTCGCTGCGGTCAGATCGTAAAGCCCGGTCAGCAGGATCTGCATGGAATCGCTTACCGCACCGGCCAGACGCACCTCTATCAGGGTGGTGCCTGCGCCTTCGTTGCGGGTGTAGCGCACCTCGGCGTTGACACCGCCAAACCCAGCCGTGTCGATGAAGGCAAAGGCGTCGTCGCTGCCCCCGGCCACCGCGTCAATCGGCGACAGGTTGATCAGGTCAATCCCCTGTTCAAAGCCCTGAATTGTGTCGATGCCGGAACCGGCGCTGTCGGTCACTGAAGTGTACAAAAACACATCGGCCCCGGCCCCACCGTTCAGCAGATCGCCCTGTGCGCCGCCGGTCAGAACATCATTTCCGGCCGCCCCGAACAGCTGATCCGACCCGCCCCCGCCGCCTAGCGCGTTGCTACCGGCGTCGCCGGTCAGGATATCGGCGAAATTAGACCCAACCACATCCTCAAAACCCGAAAAGTTCAGGCCACCACCGACATCGGCAAAGACCGCCCGGTTCGTGGTCAGGTTGACGGTGACCCCGGCAGGATCGGTCAAAGCATCAAACCGCAGCGTGTCACGGCCAAGGCCGCCAAGCAGTGTGTCGCTGCCGTAGCCCACGTAAACCGTGTCGCTGCCACTGCCGCCCGCGATGAAATCGTCCCCCTCACCAGCGCGCAGGGTGTCATTGCCAAAGCCGCCGATCAGCCGGTTGTTGCCCGACCCGCCGTCCAGACTGTCGTCGCCACCCAGACCACGCAACGTATCGTCGCCCGCATCGCCGACGATCACGTTGTTCAGCCCCGAACCGATGCCAACCAGACCAATTGGCCCGCTGAGGGACAAATTCTCAAGCCCCAGAGTCAGCCGGAAACTGACCGTGGAATAGACCTTGTCCAACCCGCCCGTCGTGTCGCTAAGAACCGTGTCCGACCGGTCAACATGGTAGCTGTCCGCCCCCGCTCCGCCGAAAACCGTGCCCAGAACCCGCCCGCCGGTCTGCCAGAAGACGTTGACGCCGTTGCCCAACAAGATATCGCCCAACACAAGGCCGCTGACCCGGACCACGTCGTTGAACGACCCCAGCGTGATGTTGCCGCTGATCTGGCCAGAGTTGTAGATGTTGGCCGATTGGGTGACGCTGACATTGCCCTCGATCTGGCCAGAGTTGCGCAAGGTCAACCCGCCCGCCACATCGACCGCCGCCTGCGACACCGAAGCGTTCAGGATGTTGCCGGTGTTGGTCAGGGTGACAGCCCCATTGCCAGTAGATCGGATCGTGGCCCCGGTGCCTGCAGTGCTTAACATGCCGGTGTTTGAAATCACCGCGTTCGAGGTCTGGTTCAGCGTCAGCGCCAGCGCAGAGCCTGCGGCAAAGCCAAGCCCCTGCACCATGCCGTCATTGGCGAGGTTGACCTGCGAAAAGCCTTGCGCCGCCGTCAGGCTGATGCCCTGCCCGCCGCTGACCGCCCCAGCCACATGCAGCGCGAAATTGCCCGCAAAGCTGCCGGTGATCGCTGCAAGGTCAATGCCGCCGGTTACAACCGACCCGGTCGCCGCTATGGTGACGCTGGTGCCGGTCACCCCGTTCAAGACCAGCCCGCTGGCGGTCGATGACGCCATCGCGCCATATGATATCAGGGTGGCGGTGCCGTTCAGTATCACCGCCGATCCAACCGGGGCCAGAATAGATCCGTTGGGGGCCACGAACCCGAACTCCCCCGAGTCCAGAATCTGACCTGCCGAGGTGTCGGTGTTGATCACGAAAGAGGACATCGAACTCTCCACACCGCTACCCCTCCAGCGGGCAGCGCCGCATCCGGCATTTCACACACGACCTACCAAATGGTTGATTCCGCCCAAGTCTGCCGCATTCGGGGGACCAAATTTGCCTAAACTTCAAAGCGAATTTGGCGCAAATTTGACCGGCTATTTCCTAATGACGCCGCTGGATTTAATCAATGTGTCCAGGATCGCCCCTTTCAGGCCGCCCGCCAGACTGGTCCTGCGCGCCGCCATGAAAGCGCCCGTTTCAAAGCTTTGCCCGCCAAACAGCCGCATTAGCGACGCCAATAGGTCGGTTTGGGGCTTGCACCCGGCATCGGTTCGGGCATTTTAACCTCAGGCCGGAACGATGGCGTCGTTCCAGGGGAAACCCGTCGCTTGCGCCCAATGCGCTGTCGTCCTGTACGCCGGGACCTTTCGGGGTCCGGTTTTCAAGACCCCCGCCCAGAGGTCTGAAATGACGAACCGTCCGCAAAACTACCGTTTTCATCAGGGCGACCGCGTGCTGCCCTTTGAAGCCGAAGAATACGACGCCCGCCTTGCAGGGCTGCGCGATCTGATGGAGATGCAGGGCATTGATGCCTGCCTCTTCACTTCGATGCACTGCATCGCCTATTATTCGGGCTTTCTTTATTGCTCCTTCGGGCGGCCTTACGGGCTGGTCGTGACCCTGACGCAATCGGTGACGATCAGCGCTGGAATTGACGCAGGCCAGCCGTGGCGCCGCAGCCACGGCGACAACCTTACCTACACCGACTGGGCGCGTGACAATTACTGGCGTGCGGTCACCTCTGTCACCGGCGAGGGCAAGGTCATCGGATGCGAGGCTGATCACCTGACGCTGGTGCAATCCGAAAAGCTGAACGCGTTCCTGAAACCCAAGCGCGGCGTTGATATCTCACGCGGGGCGATGGAACAGCGCATGATGAAATCGCCCGCAGAAATCGCGCTGATCCGCCATGGTGCCGCTGTCGCCGATGTCGGCGGCTTTGCCATCCATGCGGCGGTCAAAGAGGGCCTGCGAGAGATTGACATCGCCATGATCGGCCGCGACGCGATGGAGGTTGAGATTGCCAAGCGCTTCCCCGATGCCGAATACCGCGACACCTGGGTGTGGTTCCAATCTGGCATCAACACCGACGGCGCCCACAATCCGGTCACCTCGCGCAAACTGAAACGCGGCGATATCCTGTCGCTGAACACCTTTCCGATGATTTCCGGCTACTATACGGCGCTGGAACGCACGCTGTTTGTCGGCGAGGTTGACCCCGCCTCGCGCCGCATCTGGGATATCAACGTCGCCGCCCACGAATACGGGATGACCTTGCTGGTGCCGGGTGCCAAATGCTCAGAGGTGACCAACAAGCTTAACACCTTCTTTGAAGAGCATCAGGTCCTGCAATACCGCACCTTCGGCTATGGCCATTCCTTTGGTGTGCTGTCGCATTATTATGGCCGCGAGGCGGGTCTGGAACTGCGCGAGGATGTCGACACTGTGTTGGAACCCGGCATGGTGATTTCGATGGAACCGATGCTGACACTTCCGCAAGGTCAGCCGGGCGCAGGCGGCTACCGCGAACACGACATCCTGATCATCACGGAAGATGGCAATGAGGATATCACGAAATATCCTTATGGGCCGGATTTCAACGTGGTTGGCTGATCCGGTTCCGGGGCCAAGCCAAAATTTTTCTGCGAAAAATCTCTCTTCTGATTTTTCGCAGAAAAATCGCATGTTATTGATTTTTCGCAGAAAAATCGGGGCCCCGTCAAACCAACCGCGCCACCATCAGCCCGCGCAACGCATTGCCGACCCAAAGCCGCACGCTGGCCAAATCCTCAACTCGCAAAACCTCTTCCACCACCGCCAACTCGGCCCGCAAAACCCCCGGCAACAACCCGCAGGCCAAAGGCGGCGTCCGCATCCCCTGCCCCCGGTCAAAAAACACCGAGGTGATCGCCCCCTCACACACCTCACCGTGCTGGTTCAGGAAAATCACCTCGTCCAGCCCCGTTGGCAAACCCGCCCGCGCCGCATCATAGACCGCCCGCCGTGTCGACTTGATCTGCAACCACGGGTCCGCGCTGTTCAGCCGCTGGGGCGCCAACCCCACAGCCCATTCCGCCTTGGCTGCAGGCAGCGCTGCGCGCTCCACCGAAAGAACGCCCGCACGATCCAAAGTCACCCGCAGCCGCAACGCCTGATCCGGCAGTCCCGCCAGCACCCCAGCCCAGCCGTCAGGCTCAGGCCAGCCCAGCGCCGCAGCCGAGCGTGCCAACCGGGCCTGATGCAGCGCGAGGCGCGGGCAAACCTTCCCATCCCACAGCACAGTCTCAATCAGCCTCAGCCCGGGTTCGAAAGCCCAGTCACGTAGCGCGCTTTCCAATGCGCCTCCTCCCACTCACCCTCACAGGTCGAATCCTGCACAATCCCGCCGCCCACGTTCAGCACGACCCCGCCATCTGCCGCCAATGACAGCGTCCGGATGGCGACCGAAAAGCAACTGGCCCCGTCCGGCGCCATCCAGCCAATCGCCCCACAATAGGCACCGCGTGCAAACAGCTCCACCTCGCGAATGATCTCCATCGCCCTTATCTTCGGCGCCCCGGTGATCGACCCGCACGGAAACAGCGCCGCCATCAGCCCGCCCATTGACGGGACCTGAACCAGATCGCCGACCACCCGGCTGATCATCTGATGCAGCGTCGCATAACTTTCCACTGCAAAGAGGGAGGGCACCTTGACCGACCCCACCCTCGCGATCCGGCTGATGTCATTCCTTAGCAAATCCACGATCATCAGATTCTCTGCCCGCCCCTTGTCCGAGGCGCGCAACTCTTCCGCAAGCTCCGCATCGCGCACCGGGTCGGCATCCCGCGGCGCTGTCCCTTTCATCGGACGGCTTTCAATCCGCCCGGCAGCATCAGTCCGCACAAACAACTCGGGTGAGCGTGAGATCAGAACCGGAACGCCTGCCATCCCCAGATCAACGAAAGCGCCGTAGCCCACCGCCTGCCGCGCCCGCAAGGCCCCGTAAAGGCCCAGCGCAGTCCCCGCTCGCAGACGGCTTTTCATCGGAAAGGTCAGGTTGATCTGATAGCAATCCCCGGCGGCGATATAGTCCTTCACCCGGCCAAACGCTGCCGCATAATCAGCTTTGGATATCAGCGGCACCACCGGGTCCAGAACCACAGCCGCCTCAGCCTGCGCGCGCGGCAAAAGCGCCGCAGCGTCCACAGGCCCCGTATAAATCCCAAAGCACAGCAACGGCCCGGCACCCTGCGGCATCAGGCGGCTCAGACGCGGTTCCAGCGCATAGCCCGCCTCATAGGCAATCCAGCCCGCGACCCAATGCCCACGCGCCCGCGCCGCATCCAGTTCAGCCAGCGCCGGGGCGACCTCTGCCGCAGACCACGCGACGACCGCACCCACCGCCCCCTCAAAGAGCGCCGCTTTGCCGTGCGGACCATGTTCGACCAGGATCATGCCAGCCCCTTTCGCTTTTCCTGACCTAGTGCCGAACCCGTCCCAAAGCCACCCGCACAGACCCCCAATCCTTGGCGAAAAACGACATTGAACGCACCAAACACCGCTGCAATTCCGTTTACTCTCTGTAAACTTCTATTCAGCGCTGGACAGATTGTAAAATCGGCGCTTTCCTGCTTATGGGCCGATATTTTGTCGCAGACCCGTAAACAAGAACACGTCGAACCAACGGTTCGGAGGGGATTTCATGGCAGCTGACAACTATTCTGACAAGGACCAGCATGAGGACATAAAGGTCCTGCATGGCATGGGCTACGCGCAGGAGCTTTCCCGCTCCATGTCGAAATTTTCCAACTTCGCCATCTCGTTCTCGATCATCTGCATCCTGTCGGGCGGGATCAACTCGTTCGCGCAGGCCATCGGGTCGGTCGGCGGCGCAGGGGCGGGCATTGGCTGGATTGTGGGCTGCGTGCTTTCCGGCATGTTCGCGCTGTCCATGGCGCAGATCGCGTCGGCTTTCCCGACAGCGGGCGGGCTGTATCACTGGGGCTCGATCCTCGGGAACCGGTTCTGGGGCTGGCTGACGGCCTGGCTGAACCTTTTGGGCCTGATCACCGTTCTGGGGGCCATCAACATCGGCACGGCCTACTACTTTGCCGGCACCTTTGGCGGCAGTTTCGGGTTTACCGGCACGGATATGCAGGTCGTGGTCTTTGTGGCGGCCATCACCATCGTGCAGGCCATCTTCAACCATGTCGGCATCAAGGCCACCACCTTTTTGACCGACATCTCGGGCTGGATCATCTTTGCGACCACCGCCGCTTTGGTCGTGGCGTGCCTGTACTATGCCAAAGGCATCGACATCTCGCGTCTGTGGACCTTTACCAACTACTCGGGTGCCGCCGGTGGCAACGTGTTCCCGGAATCGACCAACACTGGCTATCTGTTCCTGCTGTGCCTGCTGCTGCCGGTCTACACGATCACCGGCTATGACGCCTCGGCCCACACCTCGGAAGAGACCAAGAACGCAGCCATGTCAGTGCCCAAGGGCATTGTCACGGCGGTGCTCTGGTCGTCGCTGGTCGGCTGGATCATGGTGTGCGCGATCACCCTTGCCATCCCGGATATGGCCGTCGCCGCCGGTCAGGGCTGGAGCATGTTCTTCCTGACGATGGACGCGATCCTGCCCGCCGGTCTGAAGACTGCTATCTACATCGGCATCCTGATCGCCCAACTGATCTGCGGTCTTGCCACCGTCACCTCAGCCTCGCGCATGCTGTTTGCCTTTTCGCGAGATGACGGCATGCCCGTAGGTTCCAAGGCGCTGGCCACGGTGTCGCCAAAGTACCGCACCCCGGTCAACGCCATCTGGACCGCTACGGTGCTGTCGATCCTGTACGTGATCCTCGCGATGAGCATCAAGGTCGGCGAAACCTCGATCTACGTGATCGTGGTGAACTCTACCCTGGTGTTCCTGTTCATGTCGTTTACCGTGCCACTGGTGGCGGGAATGCTGGCCTACGGTGGCCCGAAATGGCCCCAACCCGGTCCGTGGTCGATGCCAACGGGCGTTTACAAACTGGTGACCGTGCTGTCCGTCGTGGGCATGGCCGTCATCTTGTTCATCGCCGTGGCTGCCCCGAACGAGCGCGTGCTTTACGTCGTTCTGGGCTTTTTCATCCTGGCGCTGATCCTTTGGGTTGCGGTTGAAAACCGCCGATTCACCGGCCCACCGACCGGCGACAAGATCGCGGCACGCACAGCCGCAATCGCTGCCGCCGAACGCGCTGTGGGCGAAAAGGGCTGACCTGAACCGCAGCACATCAAGGGGCCGGGGGGAAACCCTCGGCCCTTTTGTTTTTGGCCAAACCCCTTGCCTTTCATCCGGGTGCAAAACTCCTGCGGGTGGTGTGGAGAGTAGTCAGTCCTGCGAGGCTGGGCAGGATCGCCGCGCTTTTGAATCCCCTTGCGCCCCCGCCCCCCATGGCTATAACCCGGCAAGTTTTGCGCTGCCGGGCGCTGAAAAACAGGGGGCCGCCATGCCGAAAAGAACCGATATCAAATCCATCATGATCATCGGCGCCGGACCCATCGTGATCGGCCAGGCGTGTGAGTTTGACTATTCCGGCGCCCAAGCCTGCAAGGCTTTGCGCGAAGAAGGCTACCGGGTCATCCTCGTCAACTCCAACCCTGCCACGATCATGACCGATCCGGGGCTGGCAGACGCCACCTATATCGAACCGATCACCCCCGAAGTCGTCGCCAAAATCATCGAAAAAGAGCGTCCTGACGCGCTTTTGCCGACGATGGGTGGCCAGACCGGCCTCAACACCGCGCTGGCACTTGCCGACATGGGTGTGCTCGACAAGTTCAACGTCGAACTGATCGGTGCCAAGCGCGAAGCCATCGAGATGGCCGAAGACCGCAAGCTGTTCCGCGAGGCGATGGACCGCATCGGCCTTGAAAACCCCAAGGCCACCATCATCGCCGCCCAGAAAATCCAACCGTCTGATGCCGAACGGACCCAAGGCAAGAAGGCCTACTACGATATCAACGCCGCCGTCCGCGACGCGGTCGCCGCCATCGACTATGTCGGCCTGCCCGCCATCATCCGCCCCGCCTTTACGCTGGGCGGCACCGGGGGCGGCGTGGCCTACAACCGCGACGATTACGAGGCAATCTGCCGGTCGGGCCTTGAAGCCTCACCCGTCGCACAAATTCTGGTCGACCAGTCGCTGCTCGGCTGGAAAGAGTTTGAGATGGAGGTGGTGCGCGACAAGGCCGACAATGCCATCATCGTCTGCGCCATCGAAAACATCGACCCGATGGGCGTGCACACCGGCGACAGCATCACGGTCGCCCCCGCGCTGACCCTGACCGACAAGGAATACCAGATCATGCGGAACGGCTCCATCGCCGTGCTGCGTGAGATTGGCGTGGAAACCGGCGGATCGAACGTGCAATGGGCGATCAACCCCGCCGATGGCCGCATGGTTGTGATCGAAATGAACCCAAGGGTGAGCCGCAGTTCGGCTTTGGCGTCGAAAGCCACCGGCTTTCCCATCGCCAAAATCGCCGCCAAACTGGCGGTCGGCTACACTCTGGATGAACTTGACAACGACATCACCAAAGTGACCCCGGCCAGCTTTGAACCCTCCATCGACTACGTCGTCACCAAAATCCCCCGCTTTGCGTTTGAGAAATTCCCCGGTGCCCTCCCCAACCTGACCACCGCGATGAAGTCGGTGGGTGAGGTGATGGCGATTGGCCGCACCATCCACGAAAGCCTGCAAAAGGCGCTTGCCAGCCTTGAAACCGGCCTGTCGGGCTTTGATGAAATCGCCATCCCGGGCGCGCCGGACCGCGTGGCGATCACCAAGGCACTGTCCGAAGCCACCCCCGACCGTTTGCGTAACATCGCCCAATCCATGCGTCACGGGCTGTCGGATGACGATATCAACGCCATCAACGCCTTTGATCCGTGGTTTTTGGCCCGCATCCGCGAAATCATTGAGTGTGAGGCGGAAATCAGCGCCAAGGGCCTGCCGCTTGACGCCACCAGCCTGCGCAAACTGAAAATGATGGGCTTCACCGATGCCCGCCTTGCCAAACTGACCGGCCGGGACGAGGCGCAGGTCCGCCGCGCCCGCCGCAACCTTGGCGTCCACGCCGTTTTCAAACGCATCGACACCTGTGCCGCAGAGTTTGAGGCGCAGACCCCCTATATGTATTCCACCTATGAGTCCCCCGCGATGGGCGACGTGGAATGCGAGGCCCGGCCAAGCAACGCCAAAAAGGTCGTCATTTTGGGCGGCGGCCCCAACCGCATCGGGCAAGGCATCGAGTTTGACTATTGCTGCTGCCACGCTTGCTATGCGCTGACGGCGGCGGGCTATGAAACCATCATGGTCAACTGCAATCCTGAAACCGTTTCCACCGATTACGACACCTCTGACCGCTTGTATTTCGAACCGCTGACGCTGGAACACGTGCTGGAGATCCTGCGCGTTGAACAGGAAAACGGCACGCTGCACGGCGTTATCGTTCAATTCGGCGGCCAGACTCCGTTAAAGCTGGCGCAGGCTTTGGCCAACGAAGGCATCCCGATCCTTGGCACCACGCCCGACGCCATCGACCTTGCCGAAGACCGCGAGCGGTTCCAGCAACTCCTCCACAAACTCGGCCTCAAACAACCGGTCAACGGCACCGCCCGCTCCCGGGATGAGGCGTTCAATGTCGCTAAAATCGTCGGCTATCCGCTTGTCATTCGCCCCTCTTTCGTTCTGGGCGGACGTGCGATGGAGATCATCCGCGACGACGCCCAACTGGAACGCTATATCGCCACCGCCGTCCAGGTTTCAGGCTCCAGCCCCGTTTTACTTGATTCCTACCTGTCCAATGCCATTGAGGTTGACGTAGATGCGTTAAGCGACGGTAATCACGTGCATGTCGCTGGAATCATGGAACATATCGAAGAAGCTGGCGTCCATTCCGGCGATTCGGCCTGCTGTCTGCCACCGCATTCCCTGTCTGACGCCACGGTTGACGAGCTGAAAAAGCAGACCGTCCAGATGGCCCTTGCCCTGAACGTCGTCGGCCTGATGAACGTGCAATTCGCCATAAAAGATGGGGTGATCTATGTGCTGGAGGTCAATCCACGCGCCTCGCGCACCGTGCCCTTCGTCGCCAAAGCCACCGACTCTGCCATCGCCTCAATCGCCGCCCGCCTGATGGCTGGCGAACCCCTGTCGAACTTCCCGATGCGCCCGCCCTATGCCGAAGGTGTGGGCCCCGACACCCCCTTGCCTCTGATGGACCCGATGACCCTGGCGAACCCGAAAACCCCGTGGTTTTCGGTCAAGGAAGCTGTTCTGCCCTTCGCCCGCTTCCCCGGCGTTGACCCGGTTCTGGGGCCGGAAATGCGCTCCACCGGTGAAGTGATGGGCTGGGACCGCACCTTCGCTTTGGCGTTCCTCAAGGCGCAAATGGGCGCTGGCGTGATCCTGCCAGAGGCTGGCCGCGCCTTCGTGTCGATCAAGGACATGGACAAAACCGCCCCCTTCGCCGAAGCGATGCGCGACCTGGCCTCGCAAGGTTTTGAAATCGTGGCAACAAAAGGCACTGCCGCCTGGCTTGCCACCAACGGAGTGCCCTCGACCCCGGTCGCAAAAGTCTACGAAGGCCGCCCGAACATCGTCGACCGCCCGAAAAACGACGAAATCGCGTTGGTGATGAACACGACCGAGGGGACGCAAGCGATTTCCGACAGCCGCGACATCCGCAGGGTCGCCCTGATGGACAAGATACCTTACTTCACTACAGCAGCGGCAAGTATTGCAGCGGTTGCGGCGATGAAAGCGAGGGGCGATGGGTATGGGGTGCGGACGTTGCAGGGGTGATTTCGCTCAGTGAAAACTTCACGCAATTACTGACTATTGAAGTAAAAGCGGAGCGATAATCGGCCGAATTGATCGCAAGGGAACAAAGGGTCAAATCGCTCGCAATTTTTCGATGGGCATCATCCTTGATCCTAGACGCACACCCTTGAAAAGGTTGGATGCGTGCTCTGAATAGCCTTTTTTGGCGTCCCAAACTCTGTTGGATCCAAATCGAAATTCTAATCCGTCGGACTCTATACGAGCGAGGCCAACGCGGAAATGAAGTGCG
>JBBRKS010000126.1:0-11622 GCA_038231775.1 Rhodobacterales bacterium
GCAGATGATTCCTCCAACCGCGCAAGACGTCAAAACCGAGCTGAGATCTGATGCAGATGTCCCAAGTGAATTGGCCGATCCCGCAACCAACGTTAGGTTTTGCGCGCACTATTTAGCAGGGCTTATTAAAAAATATAATGGTTCAGTTCCATTGGCGTTAGCCGCCTATAATGCCGGGCCAGAGGCGGTTGAGGCTGCCGGTGGTGTGCCCGATTATGCCGAAACCAAGGACTATGTTCTGGCTATTTTGGGGTGAAACCCGACCCCGGGCCTGCCCGGGGTGAAAACGGTCCAGGGAACCATTTTCAGGGTTTCACGGGCGCGGACCCTTTCGCGACCCGGAGTTCTTTTTTTTTGCTTTTTTAGCGAGATAGCTGGCGGTTCAGTGTGTGATATCAGCAGATAACACACGTGTTATGCCAATTAACCTATTGATATAAAAAGATATTCCAAATTTTCTTAACCTTTTGTTAATCCGGATATCACACCTTTCGGCAAATGCGGGGGGACCACCCGCGCACCCGAAGCTTGCCTAGAAGTTGAAATCGCCTGCGGCGATCACACCGGTCGCAAGCTGAATTTCAGCGTCTGCCACGCCGTTTCCATCAACGTCGATCTGGACGGTCTGGCTGACCAGATCAAAGCGCACCTCACCGGCCACATGGCCAAACACCGCCATGTCGATGAAATGCAGCGCGCCAAGGGCGGACAGGTCGATCTTGTCAGTGCCCGAGGTGAAATCGGTGATCTGATCAGAGGCCGCGCCAAGCCCGATATCGCTGACCGAGGCAAAGACAAAAACATCATTGCCGCCGCCGCCGGTCAAGCGGTCGACACCCGCACCGCCCTCCAGTACATCGTCGCCTTGGCCGCCGATGAGCGAGTCAGCATCGGCCCCGCCGTACAGTCGGTCGTTTCCGGCGTCTCCGGTGATGCGGTCATTTCCGTCACCGCCGTAGATGACGTCGTCACCGTTGCCGCCGTGGCCCTTGTCATCGCCCGACCCCAGATCAAGGCTGTCATCGCCGCCGTAGCCGTAAACGTGGTCGCTGCCCGCCCCGCCGTAGATCGTGTCGGCATCTGACCCGCCAGAGGCAGTGTCGTTGCCGCCATTGGCGTAGATCAGGTTGGCGCCGCTGGTGTCGGCGATGAAATCGCCCTTGTCGGACCCGAAAATCGTATCATCGCCGGCACCGCCATAGGCGCTGACCCGGAATGTCGGCATGTCGATCAGGGTCAGCACGTCATTGCCATCGCCGCCGAAATTCTGCAAAGCGCCGGTCACCACATCGTCGCCAAGGCCGCCATAGGAAAAATAGCCGCCGAACATGACGTCGCGGCCCAAACCGCCATCCAGCGTGTTGCCCAGATCGCCGGTGCCAACCAGCAGATCATTGTCAGCCCCGCCGTACAGCAGGCCAGCGCCCGACAGCGTGTCGGCCCCGTCATCGCCGTAAGCGATGCTGCCCGACACTGCCGTCAGATTGTCCTGCCCGGCGTCGCCATGACCGATGGCACCCGCAATGTTCAGGATAAGGGTGTCATCGTCGTCACCGCCGAACAGCTTGTCGGCTTTGGCGGTGTTGATCAAAATGTCGTTGCCGCCCGCCCCGTAAATCTCGTCCTTCAGGGCCGTGCCGCCATAAATGTTGGCAAAGCCGTCACCTATGATAAGGGCCATTGTCTATTCCTTGTGCTGAACCAGTTGATTTGCGCCGCGCAAGCGGGCCGGGAAATTCCCATCGGCAGTTAAGACACGAGTTTGGGACAATTCAAAATGAATTGTACGGCTCGGCAAGGGGGCGCCCTGCCGAAGCTGCGTGCTTTGAACAGGGCTGCGTGTGGTATTCTTTGCGCCGTTTTACTCTGCGGCGGTTTCAGCCGCCATCTTGATGACCGGTTCCATCTGCGCCAGAATTTCGGTCGACAGGTGGCATTTGATCTGGTGGCCGCCCTCTAGTGTCTGCACCGGCGGCATCTCGCGGTCACACAACCCGTCCGGGACCTGGTTTTTCCAGCGGCAGCGGGTCTGGAAGGGGCAGCCGGGCGGCGGGTTCATCGCAGAGGGAATATCGCCTTCCAGCACGATGCGCTTGCGGATCACCTTGGTGTCGGCGACCGGGACGGCTGAGAGGAGAGCTTCGGTATAGGGGTGGTAGGGTGGTTGGAAGACCTGATCGGTGGTGCCGGTTTCGACCACATGGCCCAGATACATCACCAGCACGCGGTCGGACAGGTAGCGCACAATCGACAAATCGTGGCTGATGAACAGCAGGGTCGTCTTGTTTTCGCGCTGAATGTCCATCAGCAGGTCGGTCACAGCGGCCTGCACCGACACGTCAAGCGCGCTGACGGGTTCATCGGCGACCACCACCTTGGCGCCACCGGCAAAGGCGCGGGCGATGCCGACGCGCTGTTTCTGACCGCCTGACAGTTGGCGCGGCATACGGTCGGCAAATTGGCGCGGCAGTTTCACAAGGTCCATCAGTTCCAGCATCCGCGCCTCACGCGCCTTGTCGTCGGCACCGTAATGAAACACCTCTAGCGCGCGGATGATCTGGCGGCCCACGGTCATCGAGGGGTTCAGCGTGTCAAACGGGTTCTGGAACACCATCTGGACCGAGGAGACGGTGTCGACGTTGCGCTTTTGAATGGGCGTCGATTGCACATTTTCATCAAACAACATGATCGAGCCTGAGGTGGCGGTTTCCAGACCCATCAGCACCTTGGCGAAGGTGGATTTGCCGCAGCCGGATTCGCCCACAATGGCGAGGGTTTCGCCTTCATGCGCCTCGAAGCTGAGGGTTTCGTTGGCCTTGACAACTTTGGCATTGCCGCCGCCAAAGGCACCGGAAGAGACGGAGTAGTATTTCTTCAGATCCTCCATCTTCAGCACCACTTTGCCGATGGGGGACTTTTGCTTGATGACACGGGCGGCGGGCGGGGCGTTCCAGTCGATCTCGGCCCATTTCAGGCAGCGTGAGGCGTGGCGGTCGCCGATGGGTACGGTTGTCATCGGGATGTCGCCGGCATCGCAGCGGCCTTTTTCGAAGTAATCGCAGCGCGGGCCGAAGTTGCAGCCATTCGGGCGTTCGTGGGGCAGGGGGAAGTTGCCGGGAATGGAAATCAGGGGCCTTGTGTTCTTGTCGGCCCCGGGCAGCGGAATTGAGCGGAACAGGGCCTGCGTGTAGGGGTGGCGCATGGTGTCGAACACTTCGATCACGTTGCCGGTTTCGACCGCCTCACCGGAATACATCACGCACAGCCGGTCGCAGACATCCATGATCAGGCCAAGGTTGTGGGAGATGAACAGCATCGAGGTGCCGTATTTTTCACCCAGGGCTTTGACGAGATCGACGATGCCAGCCTCGACCGTCACATCAAGGGCGGTGGTAGGTTCGTCGAGGATCAGCAAAGCGGGTTTGGACATCAGCGCCATCGCGATCACGATTCGCTGCTGCTGGCCGCCGGAAAGCTGATGCGGAAAGGCGTTCAGGATGCGGTCGGGGTCGGGCAGGCGGACGTCGGCGACGATCTGGCGCGCCAGCTTCCACGCCTCGGCCTGCGCCATGCCTTGGTGGATCATAGGCACTTCGGCCAGTTGCGCGCCGATCTTCATGGCGGGGTTCAGGGAGGCCATCGGTTCTTGATAGATCATCGCGATTTCAGAGCCGCGGATGTGGCGCAACTCTTCGTCGTCCATCGTCACCAGTTCGCGGCCCTTGAACTTGATCGAGCCTGCGACGATCTTGCCGTTCTTGCCAAGGTCGCGCATGACCGCCAGCGCCACGGTCGATTTGCCGCACCCGCTTTCGCCGACAAGGCCCATGGATTCGCCCGCCATAACCTTGCAGGAGAAATCCATCACGGCGGGGATTTCACGCAGGCGGGTGAAGAAGGAGATCGACAGGTTCTGGATGTCGAGGATTGGTTGGGACGGGTCCCATGGGGTGTCTTGAGCGGTGGGTCGCACGGTGGTCTGAGCGGTGTCTGACATGGTGAACGTCTCGCTTGTTGCAGGCGCCGGGGGTTTCATACCCCCGGACCCCCGTGGAATATTTAGACCTGGATGAACGGGGCAGGGCTGGGCATGTTCAGTCCTTCATGCTTTCTTCGCGCAGGCCGTCGGCGAGCAGATTCAGGCCCAGAACAAGGCTCATCAACGCAAGCGCTGGGACGACGGCGGGGTGGGGGACCAGCGACAGCAGCTTGCGGCCTGCGTTGATCGTGGAACCCCAGTCCGGGCTTTCGGGGGTAACTCCAAGGCCGAAAAAGCCCAAGGTTCCCAAAAGGATGGTCGTATAGCCGATGCGCAGGCAGTAATCGACGATCAGCGGGCCACGGGCGTTGGGCAGGATTTCCCACAGCATGATGTACCAGGCTTGTTCGCCCCTCGTCTGGCCCGCCGCCACATAGTCGCGCGATTTGATATCCATCACGATGCCGCGCACGATGCGGAACACGGTGGGGGCGTTCACGAACACGACCGAGACGAAGACGTTCAAGAGGTTCGGCTCCATCCCCCAGACACCCAAGGGATCAGAGTTGAAGGCGAGGCCGGAATAGGCCCACAGGCCCAGCACCAGCGTGATGCCGACATACAGGTTGCGTTTGGGCGGGTTGGTGTGGAAGCGCGAGTTGAACAGGACCACGAAAAAGCCGATCGGGATCAGGAACAGAATGGCGGCCAGAACGACCGGGATGCCGGTGTTGCGAATCTCTGGCGTGACGAGCAGGTAGAACAGCAGGATCACCGGGAAGGCGAGAACGAGGTTGGCGAAGAACGACAACACGGTGTCCAGCTTGCCGCCCAGATAGCCTGCGGGCAGACCCAGCGTGATGCCGACCAGAAAGGCGAAGGTGGTGGCCGCAGGCGCGATGATCAGCACCTGACGCGCGCCCATCACCATGCGCGAGAACACGTCGCGGGCCAGGTGGTCGCCGCCAAGCAGGAACCACGGATACTGCCCCTCGGTTCCCGCAGGCACCGGTGTTCCGGGCAGCGGGTTCTTGACCGACCCCAATTGCGCCAAGGGATCAAACGTCATGATCACATTGGCAAAAACCGCAGTGAACACCCAGAACATCACGATGGCAAAGCCGATCATGCCGACGGGCGAATCGAACAGTTTGCCGTACAGGCCCAGCTTGCGCTTGAAGCGGATCGACAGCACATAGGTCACCACAAGGGCCCCCCAGACCGGCCAGAACTGCTTGGCCATCAGGGCGAATATCATCGGCCAGGAGATCATTTCCATGTCAGCTGAGCCTTATGCGCGGGTTGAGGAAGACATAGCCGATGTCGGAAATAAGCTGAGTGGCCAGCACGAAGATCACGGCGACGACCGAGGCACCCAGCAGCATTTCAATGTCGTTGTTGCCGGCGGCGGTGACCAGCATCCACCCGAAGCCCTTGTAGTTGAACAAGGTCTCGGTGATGACGACGCCGTTCAGCAGGTAGGGAAACTGCAGCATGATCACGGTGAAGGGCGCGATCATCGCGTTGCGCAAAGCGTGGCGCATCACGACATCACGGAACGCAACACCCTTAAGGCGGGCGGTGCGGATGTATTGCTGGGTCATCACCTCTGTCATCGAGGCGCGGGTCATGCGGGCGATATATCCCACGCCGTACAGCGCGATTGTGGCAACTGGCAGGGCAAAGTTCCAGAAGGTGATGTGGTCCATCGCCGAGGTGGCGGTGCCAAAGAACAGCGTCTTGCCGCTGAGCCAGCCCCAGTTGGCGAAGATCGGTGAAAACCCGGTGGCCGGTGAGGCAAACAGGGCGACCAGAATGACGCCGGACACATATTCAGGCGTCGCACTGGTCGCGATGGAAAAGGTCGACAGGACGCGGTCGGTGCGTGACCCTTCACGCATGCCGGCCAGCACGCCGATCAGCAGGGCGACCGGCACCATGATCACCATGACCCACAGCATCAGCCAGCCCGTGGCCGCCATAGACTTGCCAAGTGAGGCCAGAACCGGCTTTTTGAAGACGGTGGAAAAGCCCCAGTTGCCTTGCAGGATGCCGCAGAAATGGTCCGCAGCAGCCGGGTCCTGATTTTGCGCGATACACAAGCCGCGTGTGACCCCCTTTGCATCGGTCAGCACCCAACCCGGCGCCACACCCAGCCACTCGGCATACCGGTAAAACACCGAACCGCCATGGCCATGGTCTTCGATCCACGAGGCGACGGCGGCATCCGTCATGCGGACAGAGCCTTCGGACCTTGCGAGTTTTTCCAGATTGGGCGGCAGGTTGGTCAGAAAGAAGACGACAAAGGTCAGGACCAGTGCTGTCAGCAACATCACTCCCAGTCGCCGGATCACGAAATTGAGCATGAATGCGTCCCCGGTGTCAGACTGTTGGAATGCCCGACTATCAACCTTGCGGCGTGTCAGACTTGCGGCCCGTCAGAGGCCGGAATGGCAGGATGGAAAAAGGGCGGGCGCGCCGATATCAGCGCCCCGCCCCGTTGCCCAGAGTTACGCGAGCGACCACTGGTAGTGGTGATGTTCAAACGACGGGTGCATTTCGACGCCCTTCACGTTGGCCTTGGCGTGGGTGAACAGCGAGCGCCAGTAGGGCTGGATGATGTAGCCTTCATCCTGCAGGATCTTCTCCATCACGGCCATCACTTCGCGGCGCTTGTCCGCGTCGGCCAGCGACAGGGCTTTGGTCATTGCGTCGTCAAAGTCCTTGTTGGCAATGCCGGTTTCGTTCCATGACCCGGTGGAGGTATAGGCGTAGGACATGTTCTGCACGGCCAGCGGACGGTGGTTCCACGTGGTCGACGAGAACGGGTATTTCTGCCAGTCGTTCCAGAAGGTCGAGCCCGGCATCACGGTGCGCTTGACGTTCACACCGGCGTCGCGCAGCTGGGCTGCCACGGCGTCCGACGTGTCGAGTTCAAAGCCGCCATCCAGCGAGATGAATTCAAACTCTGAATCCGCCAGATTGTACTTGGCCAAAACCGCCTTGACGCCGGCCTTGTCGAAGGTCTGCGGGTCGATCTTGGCGTATTCCGGGTGAACCGGGCAGGCATGGTGGTTTTCAGCCGTGGTGCCGAGGCCTTTATAGCCAAGTTCCAGAACGACTTTCGGGTCGATGGCGCGCTGCAGGGCGGAACGCACTTCCTTTTCCTTGTACAGGTCCGACGTGGCCGAGTTGAAGCGGCAGACGATGGTTGACGCGGTGACCGCTTCATACTTGGTCCAGCCAAGGGTGTTGAGCTGGTCAATGAATTCGCCGGTCGTCTCGTAGTTCATGTCGATCTCGTCCGAGTTGGCGAGGTTGACCATGGCCGAGGGATCGGTGCCGAAGTCGATGTAGTGAATCTCGTCCAGTGGTGCCACGCCACCCCACCACTTATGGGTGTCAGGGGCACGGACCAGAACCATCTTCTGGCCGACCGACATTTCGCCCGGCACATAAGGACCGGTACCGATGGCGTTGACCGAGGGATCATCACCGTCCTTGAAGGACGAGTGCACCATGGCAGCCGGGTAATCGGAAATCGCGGCCACAACGGCGATGTCGGACACCGACATTTTCAGTTCAACGGTGTGATCGTCAACCTTCACGACCGACCCGTCGCGCAGTTTGTTGATCATGACGGCAGCACCTTTGTCGTCCACGACAGCGGCACCGGCGGCATCCATCTTGGCGACAGATTCGGTCAGGCCGGGGAAGCGCGAGGCCATCGCGTTGCCGTCAACCGACCCGTCTGCCCAACGGGTGAAGTTGAACACCACGTCGTCGGCGGTGAAATCGTCGCCGTTCTGCCACTTCACGCCCTTGCGGACATTCAGCGTGTAGCCCGTTGCGTCGTCATTGGCTTTCCAGCTTTCCAGCAGGCGGCCTTCGAAAGAGCCATCAGGGTTGTACTGGACGAGGTATTCCAGCCAGCCACGGTACACGTTGGCAATCTGCGGCCAGTCTGCCAGACGCGGGTCTTTCTGCGCCTTGGTTTCCATGCCGACGCGCACGATGCCGCCGACTTTGGCGTCTTCGGCCTTGGCCGGGGCGTTCATGCCCAGCATGGCATAGGCCGCCACGGCAGACACACCCAAAGCGGTGGTACGGGTCAGAAATTCACGGCGGTCCAGCTTGCCCGCCTTGACTTCGCCAAGGTGCATCACGGCACCCGGATGCACGGCGTCGAACTTGGTCAGATCATTCATTGTGGTCTCCCTGTCGGGCCATTGCCCTGTTTTTTCAATTCTCTGAGGCACCGCTTGCGCGACCTGCCCATCCATTGCGGAACGGCTGGCGCGGTGCACGTGCTCACTGACCTATTCCGCACCTTTTCGCGGCCTGCGTCAACGACTGGAATCGTCGTCACCTATAACGTTTGCGACATGACTCTGCCGCGTCGGGCCGATGCTGCGCTGCGGCATGAAGTTTGGCGCGGTCTGGGGCGCGATTTGGGGACTGTCGGGATTTCCGCAATGGCGGCTGGCTTTCCGTTTAAACGGACGAATCGGTGCCAAAGCCCGCTGACGAATCGGCTAAAGGCTGCGGCGGAATGCGGTGGGTGAGGCACCGGTGCGGTGCTGAAAGGCGCGGGTGAAATAGGCGGCTGAGGCGAACCCAAGGCTGGCACCGACGCGGTTAACCGGCATCCGGGTTTCCGACAACAGCTTGCGCGCCTCAAATATCCGGCGGTCCTGCAACAGGTCGATGGCAGAGCGTCCGCAGGTCAGACGGCAGCAGCGCGTCAGATGCGTGGCGGTCACCCCAAGTTCAGCCGCCAGATCACCAACCCCGGCCCCGGTGCGGAACCGACGCTCCATCACATCGGTGAATCGCGCGACGAGTTTCTTGGCGGCGTCAGGTTTTTGCGCATCACCGGGCGCGCGGGCGGCTTGGCGTTCGATCCACACCGCCAAAAGGCCCAGATGCGCCTCGGCCGCACGGGCATGGCCGGGGGTGTCGGCGTCCATTTCGCGTTGGATGGCATCAAGCGTGACGTTCAGTTCCTGCTGGGCGTGCACCTCGCGGATGCGCAGGTGCAGGGGGTCTTTGGGCAGATCAACCCCGGGCTCGCGCCCGAAAAAGACTGCGGTGCCAAAGACTTGCGCGCCAACCTCAAACCCGTGCATCACCCCTGCCGGAATGAAGATGCCGTTGTGGGCGGTGTAGCCCCGGGTCTGGCCGGCCAAGGTGATGCGGCCCTGACCCTTGGTGAACCACAAAAAGCACGGCTCTGACAGGGAACGCATCGCCTCGACCCGCCAGCGGCCGCCGGCTGCCAGTCGCGGAATAGCGATCAGCCGAAAGGTCGAAGGGGGGGCAGTGGGGGTCATGATGTCTCATGCGTCAGGGCAGGCCTGAGTGATAGCGTGAGGCTGGTCGCTCTACCAAGCGAAAAGAGCAGTCCGGCGCGGGAAGGTTTGCAACCTGTGGTCGAAGAGGCGCGCAAATCAGCCCGGCACCACCGGATGCCAGTTTGCCATGCGGGTGCGAAACCAGGTGCGCTGGCGTTTGGCATATTGGCGTGAGGCGAGGATGGCCGAGGTTTGCGCCTGTTCAAGGGTCATCTCGCCGCGCAGATGGGCGATCAGGTCAGCGGCCCCGATGGCGCGGGCCCACGGGCGGTCAGGCTGCCAGTGGGGCAGGGCGGCGCGGGCCTCGTCCAGCGCGCCGGTCTCCAACATCACGGAAAAACGGGCGGCGATGCGGGCGTCCAGCCATGGGACTGAGGGGCGCAACACCAGCGGCTCGACGTCGTGCAGGGCCAGCAGCGGCGGCGCGCCACTCGCCTGCCAAGCAGCCAGCCCGCGCCCGGTGGCCCGCTGCACCTCATAGGCCCGCTGCACGCGGACCGGGTTCAGAAGGTCGGTGCGGGCGGCGGTTTCCGGGTCTAACGCCTGACGCATCAGGTTAATTTGCCCCGACAGGCGCAGCGCATCCGCCTCGGCGCGCACCTCGGGCGGGACGGGGGGCACTTCGGCCAACCCTTCGGTCAGGGCGCGGAAATACAGGCCGGTGCCGCCGACGATCACCACCGGACGGGTCAAAAGCAACGCCACCTCGCGCAGCCATGTCCCGACAGAATAGCCCTGATCGCGCCCGACATGACCATACAGCGCGTGGGGCAGTGCTGCCTCCTCGGCCACCGAAGGCCGTGCGGTCAGCACGCGCCAGCACTGATACACCTGCAACGCATCGGCATTCACGATCACCCGCCCGTCACGTGCCGCCAATTCCACGGCCAGCGCCGACTTGCCGCTGCCGGTCGGCCCGGCAATCAGCACCGGTCTTTCGCGTGAGACGGCTTTTATCCCCTTCATCTAGGTCCAAATACTCCCGGGGGTGCGGGGGCTGGCCCCCGCCTTGTTGGTGGTCAACCAGCGCAACACCGCTTTACGCTGTGCCCCGGTTGAACCTTCCGGCGTTTTGCCGCATTTTGGCGCCAAAGCCAACAACCCCACCCCGCAGTCCCCAGAATTTGAGGCCACCATGTCCGACCCCGACCCCAAGATCACTTATTCCCGCGTCATGCTGAAAATCTCGGGTGAGGCGCTGATGGGCGATCTGGGCTACGGCCTGCATCCGCCCACGGTCAACCGCATCGCTGAAGAGGTCAAATCCGTGCGTGATCTGGGGGTCGAGATCTGCATGGTGATCGGCGGCGGCAACATATTCCGCGGCTTGCAAGGTTCCGCGCAAGGGATGGAGCGGACGACGGCAGACTATATGGGCATGCTCGCGACCGTGATGAACGCGCTGGCCATGCAAGCCTCACTCGAATCGCTGGGGGTGCACACACGGGTGATTTCCGCCATCCCGATGGATCAGGTGTGCGAACCCTATATCCGCCGCCGTGCTGTGCGCCACCTTGAGAAAAAGCGCGTCTGCATCTTTGCGGCAGGCACCGGCAATCCGTATTTCACCACCGACACGGCCGCGACCCTGCGCGCGAACGAGATGACCTGTCAGGCGATCTTCAAGGGCACCAAGGTGGACGGCGTCTATGACAAGGACCCCAAGAAATACCCCGGCGCCAAGCGCTATGACACCGTGACCTATGACGAGGTGCTGCAGCAGCACCTTGGCGTGATGGACGCCTCTGCCATCGCTTTGGCGCGCGACAACGATCTGCCGATCATTGTCTTTTCGCTCGACGAACCCGGCGGGTTTCGCGGCATTCTGGCGGGGCAGGGCACCTATACGCGGGTGCACGGCTGACGCCTGCGCAGCGACTTTGGGCCGGCCCTGCGTTTTCGCGTCAGGCCGGTCTTTCGCAGCCCGTAATATTGCTGTTAGAAGCGGCAAACGGCTGAACGGCCGCCCAAATGCTGAAAAGCCGCAGGCAAGGTCAGCGGGCACACGACATCCAAGAGGATTCCATGGCGCAAGACGATCTGGACATTGACTCTGACGGCCTGCAGCGCCGCATGGAAGGCGCGCTGAACGCGCTGAAGAACGAATTCGCCTCACTCCGCACCGGGCGGGCCTCTGCCTCGATGCTGGACCCGATTCAGGTCGATGCCTATGGCCAGATGACGCCGATCAACCAGCTTGGCACGATCAACGTGCCGGAACCGCGCATGGTGGTGATCAACGTCTGGGACAAGGCGATGATCTCGAAGGTGGAAAAGGCGATCCGCGAA
>JBBRKS010000127.1:0-11504 GCA_038231775.1 Rhodobacterales bacterium
CCCGACTCGCGTCACCGGCCGGTTGTACCGCCGCCCGAATGAAACGCGCCAGCAACGGGTCGCACGCTATCTGGCTTACAGGATTGACCGCGAAACCTCTGCCGAGGATCAGCAATTGTCGATCTGGTCAAACGAGTCGATGAAGTCTTCGGCGTTTGAGGGTTTTCATCTGTCGGACCTGGAATACGGCGTGCGCCGTCATCACGACCTGTTGCGCCAGTATTTGCCGGTGATGACGCTGAACACCGCGCCAGTGGAACGGCAAATCGCCGTGATCAACGCGGAAATGCTTGGCGAAACGTCAGCCGCCGTGCAAGTTTGATCAAAACAGGCCGATCGCCAGCAAAAACGGCCAAACCTCAGGGGAGAACGTCATGACACTTTCGCGCCGCACACTTCTGACCGGATTGGGGGCTGGCCTTGCCGCGCCGTGGGTCAAGCCGTCCTATGCCGATGCGGGCAGCATCAACATCTACAACTGGTCCGATTACATCGGTGAGACGACGATTGACGATTTCCAGACCGAAACCGGCATCAACGTCGTGTATGACCTGTATGCCAGCGCAGAAGAGATGCAGGCCAAGATGCTGGCAGGATCGACCGGGTACGATCTGGTGATTCAGGCCGGTCTGGTCATGCCGCAGTTCATAAAATCCGCCATTTATCAAAAGCTTGACGGTACAAGGCTGAAAAACTACGGCAATCTTGACCCAGAGATCATGAAAGTGCTGGACGGTTTTGACCCCGGCAACCAATACGGTGTGCCCTATTTCTGGGGCACCGTGGGCTTTACCTTCAACATGGACATGGTCAAACAGCGGCTGCCCGATGCCGACCTGTCCGACATGGCGACGATCTTCAAGCCCGAAAATGCCGCCAAACTGGCCGATTGCGGGATCAGCCTGTTGGACAGCCCGACCGACATTGGGTTCATGGTGCTGTCATGGCTGGGGATTGACCCGTCAAACGCCGGGCCGGACGACTATAAAAAGATGGTCGAGGCGTTCAAGCCGATCCGGCAATATGTCTCAACCTTCGACAATGCCAATTATCTGACCGCGTTGCCCAACAAGGAACTGTGCGTGGCCAACACCTGGTCAGGCGATTACGGGGTGGCAAAGGCGCGCGCCAAGGATGCCGGGATTGAATTGAACCTGCAATATTTCGTGCCCAAATCCGGGGTTCCGGCGTGGATTGACCTGTGGGCCATTCCCTCCGACGCCGCCCATGTTGACAGCGCCTATACCTTCCTCGATTACATGCTGCGCCCCGAGGTCATTGCCAAATGCACCGATTACACCGGCTATGCCAATGCCAACAAGGCGGCGACGTCGCTGGTTGACCCGGCAATCTCTGGTGATCCGGCGATCTATCCGGATGCCGAGACGTTGAAGCGGATGTACACGCCCAAACCGCAGACCGAAGAGCAGGAACGCGATCTGACCCGCGCCTGGGCCGAGATCAAGGCAGGCTAACGTGACCGAACCGCTTGTGCGCATCGAAGCTGTGTCAAAGTCTTTTGGCACCTTTCAGGCCGTAAACAACGTGACACTCACCGTCGAGAAGGGTGAGATATTCTCACTTCTGGGCGGTTCGGGGTGTGGCAAGACCACCTTGCTGCGAATGCTGGCAGGCTTTGAGGCGCCAACCGCTGGCCGCATCTTCATTGACGGTGTGGATATGGGGGCTGTGCCGCCGTGGGAGCGCCCGGTGCATATGATGTTCCAAAGCTACGCTTTGTTTCCGCATATGACGGTGGAAAAGAACGTGGGTTACGGGCTGAAGCATGAGAAGATGAGCGCGTCTGACAGGCAGGCCCGTGTGCGTGCGATGCTGGATCTGGTGCAACTGACGCCCTATGCCACCCGAAAGCCGCATCAGATTTCGGGGGGCCAACGCCAACGCGTGGCTTTGGCCCGCGCCTTGGCCCGCCAACCGAAATTGTTGTTGCTGGATGAGCCTTTGGCGGCCCTTGATAAGAAACTGCGCGAACATACTCAGTTCGAACTGATGTCGATTCAGGAACGCACTGGTGTCACCTTCATCGTGGTCACGCATGATCAGGAAGAGGCGATGACCCTGTCAGACCGCATCGCCGTAATGGATCAGGGCGAGGTGCGGCAGGTCGGCAAGCCGGGGTCGGTTTACGAATTTCCGAACTCTCGGTTCGTGGCGAATTTCTTAGGCTCGATCAACGCGTTTGAGGCGAAGGTAACGGCGATTGGCGATGTCATCACCGTTGATGTGCCCGCCCTTGGTGGCGCGGTGCAGGCCCGTGCCATTCTTGGGTTGGCCGTTGGACAAGGCCTGACGCTGGCGCTGCGCCCCGAAAAGATCACCATTCACCGCACCCCGGTTGAGGGGGCCAATGTCATCGCCGGAGAGGTCAAGGATCTGGCCTATTTCGGCAAGGACTCGCTGTACCGCATCGCCCTGCCGTCGGGGGCTTTGGTGTCCGTTCATGCCGTCAATGCCAATCGCGGGGCCGAGGAAGAGCGTGTGGCCGACTGGTACGACAAGGTCTGGCTGACCTTCGCCCCCGCCTCTGCCATCCTGTTGACGGAGTAGGCGGTGCTGGCGCGCTGGTTCAACCGTCGCGGCTGGTCGGACATGATCATCGGCCTGCCGTACTTTTGGCTGCTGATCTTCTTCCTGATCCCGTTCCTGATCGTACTGGGGATGAGCTTTGCGACCCGAACTTCTACCGCGCCGCCGTTTGGATTTGGCGGGGCGAACCCGTGGTTCAACCTGACCGGCTATAGCCGCCTGTTCACCGACACCCTCTATATCCGCGCCTTTGTGACATCGCTGGTCAACGCCGCGGTGGCGATGGTTCTGTGTCTGGCGATCGGTTACCCGATGGCCCTGGGTCTGACCCGGGTGGACAAGGGCTGGCGCAACATCCTGTTGATGCTGGTGATCCTGCCGTTCTGGACCTCTTTCCTGCTTAGGGTCTATGCGTGGATGGGGCTTATGGGGTCAAACTCGTGGTTCAACCGGCTGTTGACCGAGGGGTGGAACTGGCTGGTCCCGCAAGCCTGGGCGGTGAACAACGTGCCCCTGATGCACACCAACTTTGCGGTCGTGCTGGTCATGGTCTACACCTACCTGCCCTTCATGATCCTGCCGCTTTACGCCAACCTTGAACGGCTTGACCCGACCCTGGACGAGGCGGCGATGGACCTTGGGTCGCGCCCCTTTGCGGTGTTTCGCGATGTAACCCTGCCGCAATCCATTCCGGGCATCATTGCGGGCGGCATGTTGGTGTTCATTCCGGCCGCGGGCGAGTTGGTGATCCCGACATTGGTCGGCGACAGCTCCTCTCCGATGATCGGGCGGGTGATTTCGGATGAGTTCTCTTCGGCACGCGATTGGCCGATGGCGTCGGCGGTGGCGGTGGCTTTGCTGATCCTGATGGTCGGGCCGATGATGATCTATTCGCGCTTTGACGCGCGAGCCCAGGCGCGGGAGAGGTCAGAGTGAAGCGGTCCAACACCTTCCTTCTGTCGATGCTGGGCTTCGGGTTCGCGTTCTTTTACGTGCCGATCCTGTCGATGATCGTCTATTCCTTCAACGCCTCGCGGTTGGCGACGGTATGGGGCGGCTTTTCGGCCAAGTGGTACGGTGCGTTGCTGTCGAATGCGCAAGTCGGTCAGGCCCTGCGCCTGTCGCTTGAAATCGCGATCATTTCTTCAACCTGTGCGACCATCCTTGGCACGATGGCTGGAATTGCGTTGGCACGGTTTTCCAGGTTCAAAGGGCGCACCCTGTTTTCCGGCCTCGTGACCGCCCCCCTGATCATGCCAGAGGTGATCACCGGCATATCCTCGCTGATCTTTTTCATCCTGATGGCGCAGTATGTCGGATGGCCGGCGGCACGCGGGTTCACCACGGTCACCTTGGCGCATATCACCTTTTCGATGGTGTTCGTGACGACCATCGTGCAGTCGCGCATGTTGTCGGCGGACCGCGCCATAGAAGAAGCCGCGATGGATCTGGGCAGCAGGCCGTGGCAGGTGTTGCGCGATGTGACGCTGCCGGTGATCTTTCCAGCCATCATGTCGGGCTGGCTTTTGGCCTTCACGATCTCGATGGACGATGTGGTGATCACCAACTTTACCACCGGACCGGGCACGACGACGCTGCCGATCCTGATCTGGTCCAAGGTCAAGCTGGGCGTGACGCCCGACATCAACGCCTTGGCCACTCTGATAGTCCTGACGGTGGGGGTGTGCGTGCTGACCGCTGGCTGGATGATGAACCGCGCCGAAATCCGGCGCGAACGCGACCGCCGCATGGCATTTCGGGCCAACGAATGACCAATCTGTCGCTGCCGCTGGGGGCGAAAGGATCGGGCCGCGCCCGGTACGGTGCGGCGATGGCACTGTACCAGAGAGGCGAGATCAGCGCTGAGGCGCTTGAAGTGTACCGCATCGCCTCAGCCCGTGACGGACAGGACCCGGCCCCGATGCTGGCGCAGATCGGCGCAAACCCTATGGCCGAACAGCCCCGGGGCGAAGTGCTGGTGACCCGCCTGATCGACGAAGCCGATCACTACATCGCGGCCCTGCCCGGCCCCGGTGTGGCCGAGGTGCGGGCGGGCCTGAACCGGTGGCGCGGCGGGCCGGTCACGCTTGCGCCGCGCTCCAATCCCGTTGTAGCGGCCCATCTGGCCGACGCGCTGGCCCCTTTGGCTGCAACCCATCTGGCGCTCGCCCAAGCGATTGCGGCAGCATCCCCCTACCTGAATTGGACCGCGTATCTGGGCTACCCGGAAGACGAGATTGGGCAAGCCTTCACGACCGGTCACGCCTACGCCTCGCTGATCGGCGAAGCGGCCAATATTGCCGCCGAAGGCTATGACTTTGGCATCTTCCTGATCGCGCCGCACATATTGTACCGCGACCACCACCACGCAGCCCCGGAACTTTACGTCCCCCTGACCGGCCCGCATGGCTGGCGCTTTGGTCCCAAAACCCCGCTGATCATCAAGCCCGCCCATCAGACGGTCTGGAATGAGGCGCACCGCCCGCATATGACCAAGGTGGGTGCCACGCCGTTCCTGGCCCTGTTCGGCTGGACCCGCGATGTCACCCAGACCGCACAGGTCATACCGGCGGATGACTGGCCAGAGCTTGAGGCGTGGCATCTTGCCTGACCCTACCGGTTTTCATCCGGGTCCAAATACTCATCTTCCTTCTGGCCCTGACACCCGGGCCCGACCGTCAATAAGGCTGGCGCGAGACCGGATCGCCCAGCCGGAAATCGCGGAACTCGACCGTCAGTCCAGCACGCGAGGGCGAACAAGCCATCGGACCGCAGCTTACCGGCAACTCGGGTGGGAAATAGGCCAGACGGAACATCGCCCAAGCCTGCGCCAGCCGGTACTGCACCCAGACCGCATCGCCGACCCGCGTCAACCGCAGGCCAAGCGCCCCGGTAAAGCCGGGCAACGGCATCTGCGACCAGTCGGATTTTTCGTTGGTCACCACGGTCGCCAGATGGGCGGCACCGTTCACATACTCTATCCCCGCCTTGATCCAGTGCGCCGCATCAGCCCGGATCATCAGACCCGCCTGATCATACTGCGCGCTGTAGTCGGCGGTAAAACTTACCTCGCAGGTGAACTCCGCCCCGGCCGGTGCCAGACAGGCATGGCCGTCGTCGTGGCGGAACCCGTAGTAGGTGTCACGCCAGAAATCGCCGTTCTCGCCCGTCACGACCCGCAGGACATCGCCAGACATTCCCGCAAAAGCCGGGGTGTTGATCCAGATCAAGTCATCGCTCCACATCGCAAACGCCTTTCGTTGGGTCGGCTGAGAATGACGCCTCGCCTGCACGGGATCAATGGCGGTATCAGTACGAGGGACCGCATCTGGCGTGGCGCCCTCGCGACCCCGACGCCCGGACCATCAGAATTTCGCCTGCAACCTCGTGCCGGAACCCAAACCCGGCCTCTGACCAAACCTCTGCAAGGCCATCCCCTTCATCAACCTCAGGAGCCATCATGCGCGACATCACCGAAACCGACCGTAAGGTTGCCAACATCCACACCGCCGCCTTTGAACCCTTCGTCTATCCGGATGGGCAAGCGCTTGGCGACGCCGTGCTGCAACTGGACGCCGAGGCCCCGCTGGGCACCGGCTTTCACGTCTACCGGATGCCCGCCGGCATGACGACCCGCGGCCACCGCCACAACGGCCACGAGCAGTTCCTGATCCTTGAGGGCGAGTTGCACGAAAACGACGGGCGCATCCTGAAAGCCGGCGATCTGGTGTTTTACCGCGACGGGTCAGAGCATAATTCCTTCACGCCGAACGGCTGCCTGCTGGCCGTTCATATCGCGGGCCCCGAATTTGCGGTGGACTAGGCTGCGGGCCGCGCTTGGCCTGCGCGACAAAATTCGCCGAAAGACGGCCCCCAACGTCGCAAAGCGGGAGGTGTCACACCTCCCGCACCCTCCGTGGAGTATTTGTACCTGAATGAAGGGGCGCTGCGGAGTGATCTATGGAACGCGTTGGGTGTGACACCTGCCCTTGCACTGGACGATCCAAGTCGATATGTACTGACTACCTTAACGGCGGCGAGTTGGCGGAGAGGTTACGTACCGGATTGCAAATCCGTGAAGATCGGTTCGATTCCGATACTCGCCTCCAAGGTTTTCAATGGTTTAGTGGTTTCCCGCGGCGCGGGCGTAGGGTGCAGGAACCCAGTCTTGGTGAGGGCCTGGTTCTGTCAGGCTTGGATTCGCTGGGCTGATGGCTGATTTGCCTGCCAGAATTTCCGCGCCATCGTTACCTGTTTCTGGATCGTCTGGATCGTGCGAGCGGCGTTTGGTTCGGCAATCTACTCATCCTATCACCATGCTGTGGCCAAACACCCTATCTGAGCCTATCAGGAACCTCTGTGGCCATATCTTGACTTGCCGTGCTGCGGAGGCGGATGTGGATTTGATCCTTACGGACCCTAGCCGGATCACATTTGATCGGTTGGCTGAGACAGCTATACCGGAAACCTGCGCAGAATATTGGCAACGCAGATGAACGCCGCAAACCGCGTACCAAGGTTGAAAACTGACGCGAAGCGGCAGGATTTTTCGCAGAAAAATCGTCAGCCCATCCTCAAACGCGCCTGATGCTGCGGTGGCACTCAGGCCGTCAGCAACACCTTCGCCTCAAAGCCCTTCAGCGTCACGCGGGCACTTTCGAAATGCACCGGGGCCGCGCCGAACAACTCTGGGAATATCTTGACCAGTTCATCACGCTCTGCCTGATCAAGGCCACCAAGGCTGCGGTCTCCGGGCTGGAAGCTTTCGCTCCACGCGCCCTCGGCCAGCACCACTTCGTGGCAGTCAAACATCATGTGCACATAGGTCACTTCGGCCTGCCTGACGGCAGTGACGCCGGGCAGGTTGGTCAGATGGCAGGCGCGCACCAGAACCTCGTCCTCACCGAACAGCAGTTCGGCACGCGGTCCGGTCATCAGCATGCGGTGCTGGCGTGACACCTGCATGTCCCGTTCGGGCAGGCCGTGGCCAAGGCTGCCCGCCGCCAGACGGATGGGTTGCAGCGTATTGTCCAGCGCCAAAGCCTGCGGCCCGATGCGCCGCGTGCCGATCCAGCGCAAGGGTTGCGGGCCGTGGTCGCGGGTCAGAACCAGATCGCCCAGCTGCAGGTTCTCAATCGCAACCGGCCCGTGCGGCGTGGAAATCCGCGTGCCGGGGGTAAAGCAGCAGATGATCGTCTCGATGTTGCGGAATTCCAGCGTGCCGATGATGTGGCCGTACGAGTCCAGAAAGTTGACGTGGCCGTTCTCGGGGTTGGACGTGTCGCGCAGGATGCGGAACGGCCAGTCGCCGGTCAGGTCCAGCACATCGTTGTCACCCTCACTTTCCGAGCCATCGGCAAAGTCGCCGATCGCGCCGTGGATCGTGTCCGACCCGTCGCCGCCAAGGAAGGTGTCCGCGCCCGCACCGCCGGTCAGATCGTCGTTGCCGTCCCCGCCCGCCAGATAGTCGTTGCCATCCCCACCACGAATCGTGTCGTCGCCAAGGCCTCCGTCGAGGCTGTCATTGCCCGCGCCACCGTCAAGGAAGTCAGTGCCAGCACCACCAAACAGCGTGTCATTGCCCGCATCGGCCAGCAGAGTGTCGTTACCGGCATCGCCGGACAGAACGTCATTGCCATCGCCTCCATAGGCCAGATCATTGCCGTCGCCGCCATAAACCGCATCGTTGCCAGTGCCGCCATACAGGCTGTCTTGGCCAAGACCGCCGTACAGGCTGTCATTGCCCGCATCGCCGGTCAGCGTGTCGTTGCCCGCATCGCCCGACACGAGGTCATTGCCCTCGCCGCCGCCCAGGCTGTCATTGCCGTCGCCGCCGTAGATCTGATCCTCGCCAGTGCCGCCAAAGCCCTGATCGTTGCCCGCGCCGCCGAACAGGCTGTCATTGCCTGCGTCTCCGGTCAGCGTGTCGTTGCCGGTGCCGCCATCGACGATGTCATTGCCGCCGCCGCCGCTGACGCTGTCATTGCCCGCGTCGCCAAAAACGGTATCGTCCCCGTCGCCGCCAAACACCGTGTCGTTGTCAGCGCCGCCAAACAGGCTGTCGTTGCCCGCCAGCCCGTCGAGGTAGTCGTTGCCAAGCCCACCATAAAAGACGTTGGTATAGATGTCGTCGCTCAGTCCAAACTGGTTGAACCCGATCAGCGTGTCATTGAAGGCCGATCCGAAAATGCCATCGACACCGGACAGAACGTCGCCCTGCGCATCGCCGTACAGGGCTGTCCAGGTTTCAAGATTGACGCTGACGGCGGCATTCGAGGCGGAGTAATCAAGGTAGTCCATCCCCGTTCCGCCATAGAGCGTGTCCGCCCCCGCGCCGCCGGACAGCGTGTCATCCCCCGCTCCGCCAGAGATGTAGTCGGCTCCGGCCCCGCCATACAGATAGTTGTTCAGATAGTCGCCGGTCAGCGTATCAGCGCCAGCGCTGCCGATGACATTCTCGATCCCGTTCAGACTGTCGCCAGCGGCATCACCCCCCGATCCAACGCCTGCGGCCAGATCGACGTTGACGGCCGAGGGTGCGAACGAGGATGAGACGGAATAATCCGCCGTATCAATGCCCGCACCACCTTGCAGCAGGTCCGCCCCCGCGCCGCCGACCAGCGTGTCATTGCCGTCGCCGCCGAACAGGCTGTCATTGCCTGCGCCACCATACAGCGCATCATTGCCCGCCGCACCGTACAGCGCGTTGGCGTTGGTGTCGCCGGTCAGCGTGTCGTTGAAGCCCGAACCTGACAGGTTTTCAAACCCACTTAAGGTGTCGCCCTGCGCATCGCCGCCCGAGGCAGCCCTGGTGCCAAGGTTGACCGAAACGCCCGCGCCAGAGGTGGAGTAATCCACCGTATCAATGCCCGAGCCGCCGTCCAGACTGTCAGCGCCTGCTCCGCCCGAAAGGGTATCGTTGCCCGCACCGCCAAAGATCGTATTGGCCCCGGCATCGCCGGTCAGGCTGTCGTTGTAGGCCGAACCGGTCAGGTTCTCGATCCCGCTCAGAGTGTCGCCCGCCGCATCGCCGCCCGACCCTACCCCGGTTGACAGGTTCACCGTCACGCCAGCGGTTGAGGCTGAATAATCCGCGGTATCAATGCCACCGCCACCGTCCAACAAATCAGCGCCCGCACCGCCCACCAACGTGTCGTTGCCCAGACCACCCAGCAGCGTCTCGGCGGCAGACGATCCGGTCAGGTTGTCGTTCAAGGCTGACCCGGTGACCTTTTCGATGGAGCTTAGCACATCGCCCGCCGCATCGCCGCCCGAACCCGTGCCGGTGGCAAGGTTTACCGTGACACCAGCGGCGGATGCGGAATAATCCACTGCGTCGTTGCCCGCGCCGCCGTACAGGCTGTCGGCCCCTGCGCCACCAATCAGCGTGTCAGTGCCAGTGCCGCCGTACAGCGCGTTGGCGTTGGCGTCGCCGGTCAGGCTGTCATTCTGACTTGAGCCGACCAGCGCCTCTATCCCGGTGAGGGTATCGCCCTGCGCATCGCCGCCCAACCCCAACCCGGTTGCCAGATTGACGCTGACCCCTGCGGTCGAGGCGGCATAATCCGCCGTGTCAAACCCGCTGCCGCCTGACAGCAGATCCGCACCAGCCCCACCGATCAGCGTGTCATCGCCCGCCCCGCCATACAGCGCATTTGCCCCGGCATCGCCGGTCAAACGGTCGGCATAGCCGGACCCTGCGACATTCTCGATACCGACCAGCGTGTCGCCACTGGCATCCGCACCCGTGTTCACCCCGGTTGTCAGGTTGACCGTCACCGCCCCGGTTGACGCTGAATAATCAGCGGTGTCGATCCCGGCCCCACCGTCAATCAGATCACTGCCCGACCCGCCCGACAGGGTGTCGTCGCCCAGACCGCCATACAGGCTGTCATTGCCCGCGCCCCCATACAGGACGTCATTGCCACTGCCGCCCGAAATCGAGTCGGCGAATGTGCTGCCGGTCAGGGTGTCGTTCCCTGACGTGCCGGTAAGGGTCACCACGGTGTTTTGCCTGCCTTGACTGCTCGACCAGCCCGGGTCTGACGCCCGTGGTCCGGTTCATGTTTTTATTGCGTAAAGAATGCCGCAAATTTGCGGTAAAGTCTATCCGAATGAAGGGGATGCTGCGCTCAAGGCCTAATCTTTGTTGGTGGTGCTGCAAATCAGCCGGGCCGTGCGCTGTCAGACCGAAACTTCGGCGCGCAACTGATCCTGGGTCAGTTCGGTGCGGCTGCCTTGCATGGCGACGGTGCCACGGCGCAGGACATAGAACTGATCGGCGAGGCCATAAGCAAAGTCGAAATACTGTTCGACCAGCACGATGGCGATATCGCCCTTGGATTTAAGGTAAGTGATCACGCGGCCGATCTGCTGGATGATGTTGGGCTGAATGCCCTCTGTCGGTTCATCCAGCAGCAAGACCTTGGGTTTCATGATCATGGCGCGGGCGATGGCGAGTTGCTGTTGCTGGCCGCCCGACAGGTCACCCCCCCTACGGCGGGTCATGTCTTTCAGCACCGGGAACAGGTCATAAATCTCATCCGGGACCTTGTGTTCGGACTTGGGCAACAGGGCATAGGCGGTTTCAAGGTTCTCTTTCACGGTCAGCAACGGAAAGATCATCCGGCCCTGCGGCACGACGGCGACACCGCGCGCCGCCATATCCTGCGGGCGCAGGCGGCCAAGCGATTGCCCGTTCAGGATCACCTCGCCACCGGACCTGATATGGGTGCCCGCCAGCGCTTTCAGAAGGCTGGTCTTGCCGACACCGTTGGTGCCCATCACGCAGGTGACTTCCCCGGTTTTGGCCTTAAAATCAATGCCGTGCAGGATTTGGCTGCCACCGTAATGCAGCGTAAGACCTTTGGTTTCCAGCATGGTGCTCTCCTTCAACCGCGGCCCAGATAAACTTCGATGACTTGCGGGTTCTTGGTCACGTGGTCCAGTGAACCTTC
>JBBRKS010000128.1:0-11396 GCA_038231775.1 Rhodobacterales bacterium
CAAGGTCACGAATTTCAGCATGCGTTGCACGGCCATAGGGTAATCTCCCAGGTTCACGGTCGGGTCAGGGTTCATAACGCGGTGGCGCGAGGAATAAAAGTCAGCACTACTGACCTATAAATGCTTTTCTCGGTAGAATTTATCTGGTCGCCTGAAAATAGGGCGATAATTAGGTCAGTACGCGATACGTATCCTGCAAATTCCCGCCGATTTCTGCTCCGTAGCGGCCACAATCAGCCCGATTCGCGCTAGGTTAGCAGCCCAAACGACGCAGCACCCAGCAAGGCAGCCCCCACAAGAATGCGGTAGACCGCAAAAACGGTGAAGCGGTGGCCGCGAATATAGCCCAACAGCCATTTGACCGCGACGAACGCCGTAACGGTGGCCGCGACAAACGCCACAGCAAGCGAGGTCCAATCGCCCTCGACAGAGCCGTGGCGGATTTGGCTGATCAGTTCAAATCCACTTGCGGCATACATGGTCGGGATGCCGACCAGAAAGGCAAAGTCGGTCGCCGCAGCCCGGTTCGATGTGCCAAGCAGCATGGCAACAAAAATAGTCGTGGCCGACCGCGAGGTGCCGGGAAACACGCCCGCGACAACCTGCGCCAGACCGACGGCAATCGCCACGCGCAGGGTGATAACGGCACTGTCGGGCAGACGTTGGGCCATAGCCTCTGCCCCAAGCATCCAGACGCCACCGATGATCAACGCCCACGCAATCGGAGCAATCGCGGTCGGCAGTTGGAAGCCAAGCTTCTTGACGATCAGACCCAGAACAGCTGTGATCAGAAAGGAAATCAGTATCTTAAGCAGATAGTCGCGACTTTCAGGCAGCCGCCAACCTGTCAACAGGTCAACGATGCGGCGCCAGTAAATCACCGTGACCGCAACGATAGCCCCGGCCTGAATCACCACGTTATAGGTTTCCGACCGTACGCCCAGCCAATGCTCTGCGATGATCAGGTGCCCGGTGCTGGAGACTGGCAGAAACTCTGTGATCCCCTCGACTAAGCCAAGAACAATGTCATTCAACACGCTCATCGTGATCTCCGGTCAGGTCTTATGTCTTGGGCAGATTTTTGGCGGAATCCCGGATTGCAGCGAACTGGCCGGTGGACCGATAGCGCCACAGATATTCCGGAATAATCGCGCCCAGATTGGCCGCCTCGATCCCCAGATCGGCGAGGGTTTTGGCTCCGGGCGACACAACATTGTCTTGCCGCAACTGACGCGCCTGATCCGGCGTCAGGATTGTGTTGCGAAACAGCCCCAGCGTCACGGCAGACACCCCACCCAACACGCCCGCCATGACAGACCCAACCCAGAAGGGCAGGTTCAGAACCAGACGGCGACGTTGGACAACCAGCAGCATCCGCTGGATCAGGGATTTGAGCGTTTCAGCATCCGGACCGCCAAGTTCGTAGATGCCGCTGGCCAAACCATCGACACCCATCACGGCGGCGGAGGCAACATCTTCAACGTAAACCGGCTGAAAGCGCGTGTCACCGCCGACAAGTGGCAAAACCGGGCCCATCCGGGTCATCCCGGCAAAGCGGTTGAAAAAACCATCCTCTGGGCCGAAAATCACAGAAGGACGTAGGATCAGCGCCTTGGGGAAAGCTGCAAGAACCGCCCTTTCCCCCTCGCCCTTCGAGCGTGCATAGTTCGAAGCACCTTTCGCATCAGCACCAATGGCCGACAGATGGACCAGCGTGCGCAAACCGGCCGCCGCAGCCAAACGCGCAATTCGTCCGGCACCCTGGGCCTGCACGGCGTCAAAGTTGTTGGCCCCACCGGCATCAAACGTACCAACACAGTTCACCGCAGCATCAGCACCCGCCAGCGCCGCCGCAACCGAAGCATCATCACGGATGTTGCAGAAGATTGGCTCTACCTGACCAACAGCGCCATAGCTGCGCACGAATAAGGCTTCATTCGGACGACGGACCGCCACGCGCACCCGCCACCCGTCGCGCGCCAAACGGCGGGCAATGTAGCGACCGACAAAACCAGAACCGCCGAAGATCGTGACCAGCTTGCTCATGGAGCCTCCGCAAAGGTTGGTTAGAACAGTCACCATCTTGGCACTGCGGCCTGAATACAGATGCGCGGTTCTGCCAGCAAGACCAAAGCAAGTCGAGATTTTTCGCCGTCTCCCCGTTGACACCCCCGGTGGGCACGGCTAAACCGCGCCCCACGATACGCCCGGATGGCGGAATTGGTAGACGCGCTGGTTTCAGGTACCAGTGTTGCAAGACGTGGAGGTTCGAGTCCTCTTCCGGGCACCAAGTTTTTGCAAAGAGCCTCGCAATCTTAATGAGATGCGGGGCTTTTTGTTTTTCGCTGGCATCGTCGGGTTTGAAGCTGATCAGGCACGTTCTGACACGGATTTGTAGCATAGCATCCAGACCGTTGCTGCCTTGACACGCGAAACGTTGGGCAAGTGTATGCCCCACCTAGCCTACGGCATGGCGCAGAACAGACAGACGGATCGATACAAAGCCTTTGCGGACTGGCAAAACGGCCAACTGGCGCGTATATGCCCGGCATGAGAATGACAGATTCCCCTGACGGCATGGCCTTCATGAAGATGCACGGGGCCGGCAACGACTTCGTCGTGATCGACTCGCGTGGACGTGGTTCTATCATGACAGAGGGGCTGGCGAGGGCACTTGGTGACCGCAATCGCGGTGTCGGTTTTGACCAGCTGGCTGAAATCCGCAGCGCGGATGACGCTGATTTTGCGTTGGATTTCTGGAACAGCGATGGCAGCCGGGCCGGGGCCTGCGGCAATGCGACGCGCTGCGTTGCGGATTTTGTGATGCGTGGCCTGAGAATTTCCGACGTATCTCTGATGACGGCGCGCGGGCGTCTGTCGGCGGAACGGCGCGGGGACGGCAGCGTCTGGGTGAACATGGGCGCGCCCCAGCAAGTCTGGTCCGAGGTTCCTTTGTCGCAACCTGTCGATACCCTGCATCTGCCGCTGACGGGCGATCCTGTAGCAATTGGCATGGGAAATCCGCATTGCGTGCATTTTGTGCCGGAGGCAGAGGCGGTGAACCTGTCGGACCTTGGGCCGCAGGTGGAAAATGACCCGCTGTTTCCCGAGCGTTGCAATGTAGAGTTCGCCGCGATCCTTGGTCCAGATCATTTACGTATGCGCGTTTGGGAACGTGGGGCGGGCATTACTTTGGCTTGCGGGTCGGGGGCTTGCGCTACGGCGGTGGCAGCCCATTTGCGTGGATTGACTGGCCGCAGGGTGCGATTGCAGATGGATGGCGGCGCGTTAGAGGTGGACTGGCGCGACGACGGTGTCTGGCTGACGGGACCGGTGGCACATGTCTTTGATGGTTGGCTGTCGCCAGACGTTCTGGCGGCCTACGCATGAACGTGCCATTTGAAAAGCCGCCGGTGTTTGCCACACTTGGCTGTCGGTTGAACGCCTACGAGTCCGAGGCGATGAAAGAGCTTGCCGCCTCTGCTGGCCTGTCAGGCGCGGTAATTGTGAACACTTGTGCGGTAACTGCCAAGGCGGTGCGCAAGGCCAAACAAGAGATCCGCCGTCTTGCCCGCGAGAACCCCGGCGCTGCGGTGATTGTTACCGGATGTGCCGCCCAGACAGAGCCTGAGACCTTCGCCGAAATGCCCGAAGTGACGCGGGTGATAGGCAACCATGAAAAGATGCAAGCCGATACCTGGACGGGGCTTTCAGCAGCGCTGAATATTCCCGATCTGATTGGAATAACAGAGAAAATTCAAGTCGATGACATCATGTCCGTGCGCGAAACGGCAGGCCATCTGATCGATGGGTTCGGCCGCCAGCGCGCCTATGTTCAGGTGCAAAACGGCTGCGATCACCGCTGTACGTTCTGCATTATCCCGTTTGGCCGTGGCAATTCACGCTCGGTTCCGGCGGGGGTGGTGGTGGAACAGGTCAAACGATTGGTCGACAAAGGCTTTGCTGAAGTTGTGCTGACGGGGGTTGATCTGACCTCGTGGGGGGCTGATTTGCCCGGCACGCCCCGGCTTGGTGATCTGGTGCTGCGGCTGTTGCGGCTGACCGATATCGCCCGGCTGCGGATATCTTCGATTGATTCCATCGAGGCGGACCCTGCCCTGATGGAGGCCATCGCGACCGAACCACGCCTGATGCCGCATTTGCATCTGAGCCTGCAGGCGGGCGACAACATGATCCTGAAGCGCATGAAACGGCGGCATCTGCGCGAAGATTCGATCCGGTTTTGCGAAGAGGCGCGGGGGCTGCGCCCGGATATGATCTTCGGTGCCGACCTGATTGCAGGCTTTCCAACCGAAACCGAAGAAATGTTCGGAAACTCGCTTAAGCTGGTCGAAGACTGTGGGCTGACCTTCCTGCATGTGTTTCCTTACAGCCCGCGCAAGGGAACCCCGGCAGCGCGGATGCCGCAGGTCAAGGGACCCGAGATTAAATCGCGAGCGGCGCGTTTGCGCGCTTCGGGAAAGCTTTCGTTGGCCAAGCACCTTTCCACGCAACTGGGCGCCGTTCATCAGGTTTTGATGGAAAGCCCCAGAATGGGACGGACCGGCCAGTTTACTGAAGTAAGCTTTGCTGAAGATCACCCCGAAGGAACCATCATTTCGGCGCGCATCACTGGCCACCTCGATGGTCGCCTTTTGGCTGCGCCTGTCTGAATTGGGCCGTCTAATCAACGCTGCCTGATCGTATCGCCAGGCTGCAGGGTCGGGAACAATTCCACCACCTCTGGGCCAATATCCGGATGTTCATTCCGACCCGCGATGATCTGCGCAGCTCTGCGACCAATCTCTAGTCGGCAGGCGTCCATGGTGGCAAGGCGGCGCGGCAGGCCGTCAAGCAGTTCGACCCCATTGAACCCGGCAAGCCCCACTTTACCTGGAACATCAATGCCCTTGTCCAGACAGTAAAGCAAACCGCCTGCACCAATCATGTCATTGGAATAGTACAGGAAATCGACATCCGGAGTACGGCGCAGAACAGCCGCCGTCATCTCGCGCCCTTTTAACAGGGCCGACCCGCCGTCGTAAAACTCACGGTCAACAAGGGCCATTCCGGCGCGCTTCAGGGCCTCTTCGAACCCCTCCAGACGCTTTTTGGCACGGAAATCGTTGGGCATTTGGGTGCCCATGAACGCGATGCGACGATAACCGGAGGCGACAATCGCCTCGGCCATCTGGCGGCCAGCGCGGCGGTGCGAGATGCCGACGGCGCTGTCGACGACCGGACCGTCAATATCCATGATCTCGACAATCGGGATGCCCGCCTGGGCCAGCATGGCGCGCGCCGGGGCGGTATGTTCAAGCCCGGCCAAAATGACGCCCGAAGGACGCCAGCTGAGCATTTCGTACAAGACCGTCTCTTCGCGGGCGGGCAGATAGTTGGTCACACCAACCACAGGCTGCAGCCCGGTGTTGTCAAGAATGGTTGAGATTCCGGTCATCACTTCGGGAAAAACCATGTTGGACAGCGACGGAATGATCACGCCGACCAGATTGACGCGCTGGCTGGCAAGGGCCCCAGCGATCTTGTTGGGCACGTAGCCAAGGGTCCGGGCCGCCTGCAGCACACGTTCCCGCGTGGTCGCCGACACATCGCCACGATTGCGCAGTACCCGGCTGACCGTCATTTCACTGACGCCAGACGCCTCGGACACATCGCGAAGCGTCAAGGTGCGGCGTGGGTCGGTTCCGGTGGCTTTGGTCAACAGGTGTCCCCTTTGTTTGTCCAGTGTTAGCCCCAAATCTTTCGCTTGTCCAAGGCGTGATTCGACGGTATGTTACCGCTAACGGAGCCAGACAAAGGCTTCGGCGATATCCGACGCGGCCTGCAAACTCTCAACTCAGACGCGATGGACCCCAAGGGGGAGTGGTGGGCCAAACTCACTCCCCCTTTTCTTTTCAAAATTCGTACCCCAAATTTGTTGCGCAGCCCGGCTTTTTCGGCGACAAGCCGTGCAGGTCTTGAGGCCCCGTAGCTCAGCCGGATAGAGCGACGGTTTCCTAAACCGTAGGCCGCGTGTTCGAATCACGCCGGGGTCACCAGACCGAAAAAAGCGGTCGCAGCCGCCTTTTGATCTGGCTTCATGATTTAGTCAGATGTCGAGATGTTCCACGTTCAGCGCGTTGGCCTGAATGAATTCACGCCGCGGTTCGACCACATCGCCCATCAGTTTGGTGAAGATGTCGTCCGCTTCGGCCAGATCATCGACCTTGACCTGCAACAGCGTGCGCGCTTCGGGGTCTAAAGTGGTTTCCCACAACTGGCCGGGATTCATTTCGCCCAAGCCCTTGTAGCGTTGCAAGGAAAGGCCCTTTTCACCCTCGGCCAGAACCGATTTCAAGAGGTCAACGGGGCCATAGACGGGCTGATCACGCTCTTTTCGGACCAGCTTGCCGGGCTCGCGGTACACATCACGGTCGCGCTGCGCGATGGTCGAAAGCCTGCGCGCCTCACCCGACCGCAGAACCGCGCCGTCAAGTGTGCGCAATTCCTCGACCCCGCGCAGGATACGGGACAGGCGGATGCCGTGATCTTGGGTGATGCGGCCATTCCAGCCGCGCTCAAATTCAGGCGCTACCAGATTCAGGCGGCGGGCGACCTGATCGGCCACAATTTGCAAGTCACCGTCAGCGCGGCCCGGGTCGAAGGCACCCGCCAAAGCGGCCTGCTCCAGAATGGCACGCGGGTAGTGCGTCGGGAAAGCGTCCAGCACACGGCGGAAGGCGCGGGCCCCTTCGATGACGCGGGCGAGGTCAGCGCCAGCGATATCTTCGCCACTGGCCATGCGCAGGACAGCACCTTCGACACCCATCTCGATCAGATAATCGTCAAGGGCAGGCTGGTCTTTCAAGTAAACCTCGGACTTGCCACGGGCCACTTTGTACAACGGCGGCTGCGCGATATAGAGGTAGCCACCCTCGATCAGCTGCGGCATCTGGCGGAAGAAAAAGGTCAGCAGCAGAGTGCGGATGTGCGCGCCGTCAACGTCGGCGTCGGTCATGATGACGACCTTGTGGTAGCGCAATTTCTTGATATCAAACTCATCTCGACCGATGCCGGTGCCCAGAGCGGTAATCAGAGTACCGATTTCCTGAGAGCCAAGCATCCGGTCAAAGCGGGCGCGTTCGACGTTCAGGATCTTGCCGCGCAGGGGCAGAACGGCCTGATTGGCACGTGAGCGGCCCTGTTTGGCAGAGCCACCAGCCGAGTCGCCCTCTACCAGAAAGATTTCAGACTTGGCGGGATCGCGCTCCTGACAATCGGCAAGTTTGCCGGGCAGGGAGGCGACGTCTAGGGCAGCCTTGCGCCGCGTCAGATCGCGCGCCTTCCGGGCAGCCTCGCGCGCTACAGCGGCCTCGACGATCTTGGAGACGATGATACGGGCGGGACCGGGGTTTTCCTCGAACCATTCGCCCAGCTTTTCGTTCACCAGATTTTCGACAGCCGGGCGCACCTCGGACGACACCAGCTTATCCTTGGTCTGGCTGGAGAATTTCGGATCGGGCACTTTGACCGACAAAACGCAAGTCAGACCTTCGCGGGCATCATCGCCGGTGAACTCGATCTTTTCCTTCTTCGCAATGCCGGTCGATTGCGCATAGGCGTTGATTGTGCGGGTCAGCGCACCACGAAAACCAGCAAGATGGGTGCCACCATCGCGCTGCGGAATGTTGTTTGTGAACGGCAGTACGTTTTCGTGGTAGCTGTCGTTCCACCACATCGCCACCTCTACCCCGATGCCGTTCTTTTCGCCGATCATGTAAATCGGTTCGGGCATCACCGGGGCTTTGGAGCGGTCAAGATATTTGACAAACTCACGAACGCCGCCGTCATAATACATCTCAACGCGAACGGCCTCTGCCGGGCGTTCGTCTTCCAGCACGATTTTCACACCAGAGTTCAGGAACGCCAATTCTCGCAGGCGAACCTCAAGCGTTTTGAACTGGTAGTCGAGGTTCGAGAAGGTGCCAGTCGGCACATTGATCTTGGCAGAGGCCAGAAAGCGCACCTCTGTCCCTTTGCGACCCGGGGCAGGGCCGACCGGATAGACGTGCACCACGCAATCGCCGTTTTCAAAGCGGGCGCGGTATTCGGTGTCATTGCGCCAGACCGTCAGCTCCAGCCATTCCGAGAGGGCATTCACGACCGAAACGCCGACGCCGTGCAAACCGCCAGAGACCTTGTAGGCGTTGCCGGATTCGTCGGTGTTGTTGAATTTTCCACCCGCGTGAAGTTGGGTCATAATGACCTCGGCCGCCGAAACGCCCTCTTCCTCGTGGATGTCAACCGGGATGCCACGGCCATTGTCGCGCACCGAAACAGAGCTGTCGGCGTGGATTTTCACGCTAACTTCGGTCGCATGACCGGCCAACGCTTCGTCGATGCCGTTGTCGACCACTTCGTACACCATGTGGTGCAGGCCCGACCCGTCATCGGTATCGCCGATATACATGCCGGGGCGCTTGCGAACAGCATCTAACCCCTTGAGAACCTTGATGGAACTGGCGCCGTAGCTTTCGGTCTTGTTGGGCTCTTCAGCCATGTGCAGTGCACCCCTTCATAAGCGTGCAATTTATAGCGGCAGCGGGGGGGAATGTCACGCGTTGGACACAATATTTAGCGGTCATACGAAGGGAATCACGCAAGCGACAAGGATCAGCAGCACGCCAGAAATCCGGTTCAGTTTCTGCACCCGGCTTGGGCTGGACAGCATCGTGCGCGCCTGGCTTAGGAACAGGGCCAGAAGAAGATTCCCCACCAACGGCACTGCGACCGAAACCGCCAGAACAGCCGCCGTATCTGCAGCCGTCAGGTGCGACAGATCGCCAAAAAAGCCCGGCAGAACGGTCATATAGAACAAGATCGCCTTGGGGTTGCCAATCACCGCCGCAACGCCGGTCATAAAGCCAGCAAGCTTGCCGGGCCGGGTCAACTTGCTGTCAGCCGACATCAGCGCGCCGGATTTGGTGATCAGCAAGGCCCCCATGACCGCAAATGTTGCCGCCGCCACCCAGCGCAGCACATGCAGGAAATCACCGTAAACTGACAGCACCCAACCCATGCCAAAGATCGCAATAGCAGGCCACAGACAGTCCCCCAGCGTGACCCCAACCGCCAAAGGCCAGCCCGAGGCAAAGCCGCCCGAGAGAGTCCGCGCCAAAAGTGCTACCCAAACCGGGCCCGGCACCGCCCAAAGGCCCGCCATCCCCAAGGCATAGAGGCCTAGTTCCGCAAGTGTCAGTGTCATCAGAACAAATTCCCCAAAAGTTCCAGCGTTGCGGTTTCATCCCATTCTACGTCACGCAGCGGCGGAACCATCAAGGACTCGGCTGGTTCGCGGCAAATATCTTTTGTCACAGCACCGCGCCTTTCGACCCAGATCATCGGGTTGTGCACCGTTCGCAAACCCGTCGCCGCATAAAAGTGCTCCGTGCCGAACAACAGCAGAAAGTCTGCCATAGAAGTTCTCGCCTCGACGATCGCCGCCTGCAACATTTGCCCAGCCAGCCCTTGCCCACGCCATTCCGGCGCAGTTGCCACATCGGCCAGACCGGCGATTATGATCAACCGATCCCCCAGCCGCATGGCCCTGAATTGCAATGCCATGTGCGCCACAATCGGGCCGCCCCGATGAACCAGATGCAGGGGCTGCCTAGTCTGAAAATAGCTGCGCACGCCGAAATCGGTATCAAAGCAGCGGGCGAGAAGACCTGCAATCTCGCGGTCATCAGCCAATCCTAACGCCCATTCCGGAATGCGTTCAATATCCATTCTGGTCAATACGACTCTCGCCGCCCTCATCCGTAACCATCAGATTTTGCGCACGTCTCCCAAGCGAGTCAAACAGGCCGGGTTCAGTTCCGGTCATCAAAGCCTGCACCCCCAGCCCGCAAATCTCGTCGTAAAGCGCTGCGCGTCGTGCGGCATCAAGATGGGCCGCAACCTCGTCAAACAGCAAAACGGGCGGTTGGCCCAGATCGGCCGCCAAAGCCCGCGCGTTGGCAAGAACAAGGCTGATCAGAAGCGCCTTCTGCTCTCCGGTCGAACATTGATCGGCGGGCAAGGACTTGGCGCTGTAAGTTGCCTGCATGTCCGTACGGTGCGGACCGATTAAAGTGCGTCCGGCAGCCATGTCGCGCCGCCGCCCCTGCGCGAGGGCAAGACCGAGATCTTCAATCTCTGCACCCTCGGGGCCCACAAGGCGCAGATCAGCCTGCGGAAAGGCGGTATCGGCACCTTGCTGGGCCAGAACCAGCCGCGCCAGCGCCACCTTGCGATTTGCCATGATCTGCACGCCTGCCTCAGCCATTTGCATCTCTAAAGCTGCAAACCAGTGCGGGTCGGTGGCACCCTCTTTCAACAGCCGGTTGCGGTCCCGCATCGCCTTTTCATAGGCCAAAGAGACGTCAGCATGATCCGGTGCAAAGCTAAGCGTCAGGCGATCCAGAAATCGCCTGCGCCCCTCTGGCGCCTCTATCCATAGACGGTCCATTGCGGGCACCAACCACAGGATGCGCAGAATACGGCCCAAAGAGGTCTGGCTGGTCGCCTTACCGTCAATCCGAACCTCGCGCGCGCTATCGCCCTCGGCCCACGTTTCCACGTCATGAGACGAGCCGCCCAAGCCACGCACCTCTGCCTTGACCTTCCAGCCGACAGAGGCGGGCATTCGGGCCAATTCGACTGTTGACGCCCGCCGCAGACCTCTCCCGGGCGACAGCAAAGAAATCGCCTCCAATATGTTGGTTTTGCCCGCCCCATTCGGCCCACAAATTGCGACCGGGCGGCCATCAAACTGCAGGCGCGTGGCGCGGTGGCTGCGAAACTGCGACAGGCTCAGCGCGGTTATGGCCAGACCACCCACCCGCTAACCCCTTTCATTCTGGCACAAATATTCAGGCGGTCCGGAGGCAGCGCCTCCGGGAGTGGTCACACGCGCATCGGCATGACAACGTAGGTTGCCGACATGTCATTGCCTTCGCGCATCAGGGTCGGATCGCCGGATGAATTGAACAGGAAGACCGCGTTTTCTCGGTCCACCTGGCCTGCGATTTCCAAAAGATACTTGGCGTTAAAGCCGATTTCCAGTCGCTCTGCATCATAGGCCACGGCAAGCTCTTCTTCGGCAGCGCCCGAATCCGGGGCATTGACGGACAGGATCAGCCGGTCATCCTCAAGCGTAAGCTTGACCGCACGTGATCGTTCTGACGACACGGTCGCCACACGGTCAACGGCCTTGGCGAACTCTGCAGCATCCACCTCCAGTCGGCGGGTGTTGCCTGTCGGAATGACGCGGGAATAGTCTGGGAAGGTGCCGTCGATGACTTTGGAGGTCAAGGTCACGCCCGGTGTGGCAAACCGAACTTTCGTTTCGGAAA
>JBBRKS010000129.1:0-11313 GCA_038231775.1 Rhodobacterales bacterium
CAGGTGGTGACGCGGGCTTTGACTGAACTGGCGCTGACGATGTCGGGGCTGGCGGCACAGGTGCAGGCGCATGATCTGGCTGACATGGCGCGCCAGTTGCGCCGGTTGCAGCGGATGAGCGAGAATTTGGGGCTGGTCAGTCTGGGCCTGATCGCCGCCGATGTCAGTGCCTGTGTCGAACGCAGCGATGTGACGGCCTTCTCTGCGGTCTGGGCGCGCTTGTTGCGAGTGGCGGAGCGGTCCTTGTCCGCCGACCGCAACCTGCTGGGACTGACGCAGGGGTAAGGGGTCGGCGTGGGGACTGGGCCTGCTGCTGGGGTCTTGCAGCCACACGCGGAACGGCTAGGGTTCCGGCATAGGAGAATGCCATGACCCAAGCCCGTTTCGCTGACCCCTCTGCGCCGTTTCGTACCTTGACCGTGGTGACGGCAGAACAGTGGCCTGATTTTCTTGAAGGATCGCCCGAGAAGGACTGGCTGACTGCAACCGGGTTTGCCGCCGGGTTGGGCGATGTGCGGCTGATCCCGGGCGGTGACGGTGTCGGGTCGGCGATTGCGGGGCTTGGTTCTGCGGCGGCGCGGGGGCGGTTGCGGTTTGGCCTTGCCAAGGCGGTGGCCGGTCTGCCTGCGGGGAACTGGGCGCTGGCTGGCACCCTGTCCCAAGCGCAGCGCGACGAGGCGGTTCTGGCCTGGCTGCTGCAAGCCTATCGGTTTGACCGTTACCGCGCTGGCAAACCAGCGGAGGCTCTGTTGCGCCTGCCTGAAGGCGTCGATGGCCCCCGGATGCTGGCGATGGCCGAGGGTGAGTTTCTGACGCGGGATCTGGTGAACACCCCGGCCTCTGACATGGGGCCTGCGGAATTGGAGGCGGCGTTTGTCGCACTTGCCACCCGGTTTGGCGCTGTGACAACGGTGATCCGGGGCGACGATCTGCTGACGCAGAACTTCCCGATGGTCCATGCGGTCGGCCGCGCCGCTGCCAGCGCGCCGCGCATCATGGACATGCGGTGGGGCAGCGCGGGGCCGAAGCTGACTTTGGTTGGCAAGGGGGTTTGTTTTGACACCGGCGGGCTGAACATCAAGCCATCCTCGGGGATGAACCTGATGAAAAAGGATATGGGCGGGGCGGCCACCGTGCTGGGGCTGGCGCATATGATCATGACATTGGGATTGGCCGTGCAGTTGCGGGTGATCGTGCCTGCGGTGGAAAACGCGATTGCTGGCAATGCGATGCGTCCCAAGGATATATTGATCAGCCGCAAGGGCTTGACGGTCGAGGTGAACGATACCGATGCCGAAGGGCGGCTGGTTCTGGGCGATGCGCTGGCCTGGGCCGAGGAGGAGCCGTCAGATATGATCGTGTCGATGGCCACCCTGACCGGGGCAGCCCGGGTGGCGGTCGGTCCGGATCTTGCGCCCTATTATTGCAACGATCCAGATGTGGTAGCGGCGTTAGAGGCGGGCGCGGTTGCGGGGTTTGATCCGGTCTGGCGGCTGCCGTTCCATGACCCCTATGAACCGATCATCGAGCCGGGGATAGCCGATCTGGACAATGCGCCGGGCTGGGGTTTTGCCGGATCGGTCACTGCAGCTTTGTTCCTGCGGCGTTTTGTGAACAACCCGCGCTATCTGCATTTCGACATCTACGCCCACTCGCCTTCCGACCAACCGGCCCGTCCAAAAGGTGGCGTCGGGCAAGGGGCGCGGGCGGTGCTGGGCGCTTTGCCCGCCATCCTTGGCCTGTAAATGGACCGAAGGCTGACCCCTGCGACGACCCGAGTGGCCCATGTCTCCTTGCGTGGGATGGTTGAGGCTGCGGATTACACCGAGGGGCAAAGGTTGCAGGTCGCAGCGCCGCTGGTCGATTTGCTGCGCACCCCGGACGGTGTGCGCGAACGGCAGTTGTGGCTGGGTGAGGGGTTTGTCGTCATCGACCGCGATCATGGCCATGCTTTCGGCTTTGCCGAGAAAGACGGCTATTGCGGCTGGCTGCAGGAAAACGCGCTGGAAGATGGCCCGACGCCCACGCATTGGATCGCCTCAACCGGGACGCATCTGTATCCGCAACCGAAAGTCTCATCGAAGGAACTGGCGGCGCTGCCGATGGGGGCAAAGGTGGCGGTGCTGGGGCAGGTCGGCGATTTTGCCCAGACGACGCAAGGCTATATCCCGGCCAGCCACCTGCTGCCGGTGGGTCAGCATCTGGCTGATCCGGTCGCCGTGGCGGAACTGTTTTTGCATACGCCGTACCTGTGGGGTGGCAATTCGCGCGCGGGGCTTGATTGCTCTGGTCTGGTCCAGATTGCGCACCATGTTTGTGGGGTGGCGCTGCCGGGCGACGCCGATCTGCAAGAGACGGCGGGCGCGGTGGTACAAGGCGAATTCCGGCGCGGCGACCTGCTGTTCTGGCCCGGCCATGTCGCCCTGGCCGTCGATGCGACCCGCCTGATCCACGCCAACGGCCACACGATGTCCGTCGCCTATGAGGGGATTGCGGCCGCCATCACCCGGATTGAGGCGGCTGAGGGAAGCCCGCTGCGCAGCCATCGGCGTTTGTAAAAGCGCCCCCATGAAGATGGGTGCCCGGAAAGGCCGACCCGCCAAGGGCTGACGCGTCCCAGCCTATTCGATCACGCGGACTGACTTTGCCTCCAGCACGCGCAGCACTTGTGTCAGGTCGTGGCCGCGCCGCAGGATGCGCCCGTCCATGCCAACCACGGCGTACATGCCCTGTTTGGCGCGCAAGGCAGGTCGCTTTTCCACGCGGTACAAGGGCATCTCTGCCGTGCGGCGAAAGATTGCAAACACCGCCATGTCGCGCAGGGTCGACAGCGCGTAATCGCGCCATTCACCCGTCGCGACCATCTTGCCATAGACCGAAAAGATCACCCCAAACTCACGCCGGTCAAAGCAAACCTGCTCTGGCGGGCGTTCGGGGGGCAGGAACGGGGTCGGGGTCAGAACGGTCATGTCACAACTTTATCGCCGGGCCATTACAAATCAAGAGGGTTGCGGCACATCAAACGGTGGCTTCCAATCGCAAATCGGCTTCAAACCGAAGAACAGGCTCGTCCCATTCATCCAGGTCCAAATACTCAAAAAAAACCGATGCCGCCGCGGTACGGTCGTCAAATGGCCACACCGGTGTCACGCGCCTGACCCGGACCTGACATGATCGCCCGCCATACCGGACTTACAGAACGCAGAGGCCGGTTCGGTGGAACATAGCCCCCACCCTTTCTCCGCGCCGGTTTCTGCCATTAAGAAGGCCCTCACCAGAACGGTGGGGGCCTTTGCTGTTTTGCGCGGCGAGTACGGCCTACAAAAAGCCCGGAGCCAGTTGCACGATGCCGGTTTCTTTGCCGCGCCAGTTCTTTTGCACCGCATCCAGACGCTTTTTGGCATAGGGGTGGTTGGCATCCAATGCGCCCAACCGGACCAGCAATGCCGTGATCACAGCATCCGAGGCGCGGTAGCCGCCGTCGACGATCTTGACCGCAATGCCGCGTTTCAGTTCCGGCAGGATTGCGATGTGCACCGCCTCTGCCCCGCCTTTCAGCGTGACCCGCCCGTCCATCGCGCGCATCAGTTCGGTGTCCGCCCCGGTGTCGCCTGACACCAGTTCGGGATATTTCGCCATCGCCCGGCCCAGCCGGAACATCGCCCGGTCGCGGGCATCACCCTCACCGGTAGCACCAGCAAAGCGGCCCATCGACCGGGCCAGACCATGCATGCTGGTCGCAAAATTCGGGGCGGAACAGCCGTCAATGCCCCAGCCCGGGCTTGTTTCGCCGGTGGTTTCTTCGAACGCCTGTTTGACCATCACCTGCAGCGGGTGGTCGTGTTCGACATAGTCCGGCCCGCCCTTGATGTGGCGGTTCATCGTCAGAAACCCCGAATGCTTGCCCGAACAGTTGTTGTGATACTGGCACGGGCTTTCGTCGGCGCGGATCAGACGGTCACGTTCTATCTTGTCGCCGGGTTCGTGGGACCCGCAGCGCAGGTCCGCCTCACCCATGCCCAGACCTTCCAACCAGCTTGACGCCATCTTGACGTGCAGGGCCTGACCCTTGTGGCTGGCGCAGGCAAAGGCCAGTTGCGCCTCTGTCAGGCCCACCGCATCGGCGCAACCGCTTTCAACCAATGGCAAGGCCTGCAGCATCTTGCAGGACGAACGCGGGAAGATCACCTGATCGGGGTTGCCCCACGCCTCGACAATCTCGCCCTTTTCATCGCAGATCACCGCGTGGCCTGCGTGAAAGCTTTCCAAAAGCCCGCCGCGCCAGACTTCCACCATAGTCAGCGGCTGCCGGTTTGTCTTGTCCATGTCCGTCCCTTCACGTCTTGGCGAAATTCAGCCCATGGGGCTTTCGCAAAACTGCCATTATCGGTTAGATGTGCAATATCGAGTGAATATGTCCCGCGCCACAGGAAAAGCCCCGCATCAAAGGGCCCCGGGCGGCCAGAGGCTACTGGAGGTTTGAACGATGACAAACAGGATGGTGCGCACAGCGCTTGCTTTGGCCTTGGGACTGACGGTGCAGGGGCAATTTGCCGTGCCGGGTCAGGCGCAGACAACCCCCGCAGCGCAGTCCGACAATCTGGTTGCGACCAAAACCGCGTGGAGCGTGTTTGCCGACACCAACCCCAAGGAATGCTGGGGCGTGTCCAAACCGAAGGGCAGCGTAAACACCCGTGACGGCAAGCCGGTTTCGGTCAAGCGCAGTGACACCTTGCTGTTCGTGACCTTTCGCCCCGGCCAGACCGGTGGTGAGACGTCGTTCACCGGCGGCTACACCTTCGCCGACAAGTCGAATGTCGAGGTGACGGTTGATGGCAACACGTTCCAGATGACCACCAAGGGCGAATGGGCCTGGGCTGCCAGCGCTGCCGATGATGCCAAGCTGATGGCCGCGCTGCAAAAGGGGTCAGAGGCGACGCTGACCGCGCATTCCGGCAAGGGCACCCAGACCAAGGACACGTTCAGCCTGTCAGGCTTTACCGCCGCGATGGCCGAAGCCTCAAGCCGCTGCAAATAGGCGACGGGGGCGGGCGCGGTTCTTTTCAAGGCCGCTGGCCAACGGCGTGGCGGTTGGGCTGTGCAAAGCACTTGGTGTTTTCTTTCGCGTGCAATTCCCCTATAGGGACCGATCAGCCAGAAGAATCCCGCACCAAAGTAGTCTGCCATGACCCTTGCCTCTGCCCCTATCACCCAAGACGTGCTGACCCTGCCGCGCAAGCTGGCCGAGGGTGGCAAGGTCAACATCGTCGGCCTGACCCGGGACCAGCTGCGCACAGCACTGATTGCGGCGGGTACGCCCGAGAAGCAGGCCAAGATGCGGGTCGGTCAGCTTTGGCAGTGGGTTTACTACTGGGGCCTGCGCGATTTCATGGCGATGAGCAATCTCGCCAAAGACTTTCGCGCTTTGTTGGCTGAACAGTTCACCATTGAACTGCCAGAGGTGGTCACAAAGCAAATCTCGGAAGATGGCACCCGCAAGTATCTGGTCCGCATCGCAGGCGGCCACGAGGTTGAGGTGGTCTATATTCCGGAAACCGACCGGGGGACGCTGTGCATCTCGTCTCAGGTGGGGTGCACGCTGACCTGCACGTTCTGCCACACCGGCACGCAAAAGCTGGTGCGCAACCTGACGGCCGGAGAGATTGTCGGTCAGGTCATGCTGGCGCGCGATGATCTGGGAGAATGGCCGGTCAAGGGCCAGCCCAAGCCAGAAGGGCGGCTGGTGTCCAACGTGGTCCTGATGGGCATGGGCGAGCCGTTGTACAACTTTGAAAACGTGCGCGATGCGATGAAGATCGTGATGGACGATGAGGGGATTGCGCTGGGTCGGCGCCGGATCACGCTGTCCACCTCTGGCGTGGTGCCGGAAATTGCCCGCACGGCCACCGAAATCGGCTGTCTGCTGGCGGTATCGTTCCATGCCACCACGGATGAGGTGCGCGACAAACTGGTGCCGATCAACAAGAAGTGGAACATCGCCACCCTGCTGGACGCGCTGCGCGCCTATCCCGGCCTGTCGAACTCTGAACGGATCACCTTTGAATATGTCATGCTTGACGGCGTGAACGACACCAAGGAAGACGCGTTCCGGCTGGTCGAATTGCTGCAGGGCATCCCGGCCAAGGTCAACCTGATCCCGTTCAACGAATGGCCCGGCGCGCCCTACAAACGGTCATCCGGCAACCGCATCCATGCCTTTGCCGACATCATCCACAACGCAGGTTACGCCAGCCCGATCCGCAAGCCGAGGGGCGAGGACATCATGGCCGCCTGTGGACAGCTAAAGTCCGCAACAGAAAAGCAGCGAAAGTCTGACTTGAAAACAGCAAGATAGGCAGATGGACCATGCCGATTTGGAATTGTCGGGGTGGGCGATTCTGGAAGGATCACCCTTGTTCGATGATGAACCGGGGTCGGCGACGTTTCGACAAATTATCCGCACGTGAGAAATAGAGCGCGCCTTTCTTGGAATGCTGTTTCCGAGTACCGAACACTCGTGATCGCTAGCTCTGTGAACGAAGGCAGGCGATATGTTTTGCAACCGTTGCCGCAGCGCACGTTTAGCAGAGGTAAGAGACTCAATAATAGCGTTGGGGCAAATGGTGTGGTCGACAGAATTGCTCCTCGGCATCTGGCCGCTTTCCTAGATTTATATGACACTGAACCGTCTGCGGCGAAATGTGATCGGGCTATCCTTTGTCTGAACGACGAGGTTGACCAGCAAGACTGGAGGGTGGAGGACGACATGAACCAAATCCAAAACGGCGCCATCGGCAACCACACTGTGACCAACTGCATCACCTTAGGCCCCGTGCGGACGGTTAATTTGCAGCCACAGCAAATCACGCCTCTTCCGGGGGCACCAAATTTGCCAAACTTGGTCGCCGCCCGCGCGCATTGCTATCGGATTGCAGTAGGTCATTGACGTCCTACCGTTCAAATTCGTGACAAAAAAGCAGCGGATATCGGCTGTCTAACCAAAGCGCGCCGCGAAACAGGCTTTCGCGGCGCGCACAAAGAGTCCACAATAGGACATGCATCCGGGCAAAGCCCCGGCTCCTCAGAGTGAAAGCCGAACCTTGCGTCCAGCCGTTCCTCTGCGCCTTTCAGATAGGCCCCTGAATGACCTCTGACACCGATGTCGCGCAGTCGCGGCAGGACAGCGCCCGGGCTTGGGTTCTGAAACTGGCGCGCTACCGCGAGCCGTCAACCTGGCGCAGCATTGTCGAGCTTGCGGTGACGGTTGTCCCCTTCCTGTTTCTGTGGACGCTGGCATGGGCCGCGCTGAAGGTGTCGCCGTGGCTGTCGCTGGCTTTGGCGGTGGTGAATGGCGGCTTTCTGGTGCGCATCTTCATCATCCAGCATGATCTGGGCCATGCGTCGTATTTCGCCAACCGCACCGTGTCCGATTGGCTGGGCCGCGCGCTGGGCGTGATTACTCTGACACCCTATGATGTGTGGAAGCGTACCCATGCGATCCACCACGCGCATCACGGCGATCTTGACCGCCGCGGCATTGGCGATGTGCTGACGCTGACGGTGGCCGAATACCGCGCCCGCACCCGCTGGGGCCGGTTGATGTACCGGTTGTACCGCCACCCGGTTGTGATGTTCATTCTGGGGCCAAGCTATCTGTTCATCCTGCAAAACCGCCTGCCTTTGGGGCTGATGAATTCCGGTTGGAAATACTGGACCTCGGCGATGGGCACCAATGCGCTGATCGTTATGGTGGTCAGTCTGATCCTGTGGATGGGCGGGCTGATGCCGTTCCTGCTGATCTACATACCGACCTCGGTGATCGGGGCTACGATCGGCGTCTGGCTGTTCTATGTGCAGCACCAGTTTGAACAGACCCATTGGGCCAAAGATCCCGACTGGCAGATCCATGATGCGGCCCTTGAAGGCTCGTCGCATTACAAGCTGCCCAAACCGCTGCAATGGATCACCGGCAACATCGGCATCCACCATGTGCACCACCTGTACAGCCGCATCCCGTTTTACCGCCTGACAGAGGTGCTGCGCGACCAGCCCGCACTGGCTCAAGCGCAAATCCTGACGCTGGGGCAAAGTCTGGCCTGCATCAAGCTAAGGCTGTGGGACGAACAAACCCAACGCCTTGTCAGCTTTGCCGAGATGCGCAGCCTGTACGGCGCGACCTGATCCCATTCATCCAGGCGAAAATATTCCACGGGGGCGCGGGGGTGTGAAACCCCCGCTTTTCGACATAGGGCGCGGGGGTGTGAAACCCCCGCTGTTTGGCGTTGGGCGCGGGTGTATGAAATTCCCGACTTTGCTTACTTCAAAACCCCATTCGCCTTGGCGGTGAACGTCGCGATATAATCCATCAGCCCCGGCGAGAGCGCGTCATAGGGCGGCGGGCCCAGGTCCGTCAGCCTCGCCGTTAGGGCGTCCACCACCTTCAGCTTGTCGCCGTTTCAGTCGTGACCTTGTCAGAGGTCACGACCGAAATCTGACTGAACGTCGTCCCGCCGCCTTGCATCACACCCGCTCCGCAAAATGCCGTCACAGAATCTGAGCCGCGCCAGCCCGATCTGCCGCTTGGCCACCGCACCGGCGCCTGTTAGCGTGCGGCCATGTTGATCGCGAACGCGCAAGCCCGCCGCCTTTTCCTCGACCGTCACGCTTTGGCCGAACCGCCGACAGGTGCTGCCAGTGGGGCTGCTCTGGCCAACCTGATCGACCGCATCGGTTTTGTTCAGGTTGACAGCATCAACATTGTGGAACGCGCCCATCACATGATCCTGTGGTCGCGCCGCCAGTCCTACAAGCCGGACGCCTTGCACACGTTGATCGAGAAAGACCGCGCCCTGTGGGAACACTGGACCCACGACGCATCAATCCTGCCGGTTCATCTGCATGGCCACTGGCACCACCGTTTTGCCAGCGATGAAATCCGCCTGCGCACGAACTGGCCCAAATGGTTCCGTCCGGGATACGAGGCGCGATTTGACACCATCCTGCGCCGGATCGAGGACGAAGGCCCGCTGACGACATCGGATGTGGGCGAGGGAGAGGTGCGCGGCAAAGGCGGGTGGTGGGATTGGCACCCGTCAAAAACCGCGCTCGAATGGCTGTGGCGTACCGGACAACTGGCGATCACAAAGCGCGAAAGCTTCCGCAAGGTCTATGACCTGACCAATCGCGTGATCCCGGAACCGCACCGCGCCCCGAAAGGTGACCGCGCCAGCATGATCGACTGGGCCTGCAATGCCGCCCTTGACCATCTGGGCTTTGCCGATGCCAGCGAATTGCGCGCTTACTGGCATCTGATCACGCCGCAGGAAGCCAAACTGTGGGCGCAGACCGCACTGGAACGCGGTGAGATCGTCGCGGTTGAGGTTGAGGGCGCAACTGGCAGCCGCAAACGCAGCCTCGCCCGCCCCGACATCCTGCAAGTCGCCAACGACGCCCCGGACCCGCCCGGCCGCCTGCGCATTCTGTCACCGTTTGACCCGGCCTTGCGGGACCGCGACCGCGCCGAATTCCTGTTCGGCTTTCACTACCGGATCGAGGTGTTCGTGCCTGAACCGCAGCGCAAATACGGCTACTATGTCTTTCCGGTCCTTGAAGGGGCCAAACTGATCGGCCGCATCGACACCAAGGCCTTCCGCGATGCCAACACCCTGCGGGTCCGCGCCTTCTGGCCCGAAGCCGGCATCGCCATGGGCACCCTGCGCCGTCAGAAACTGCAGGCCGAACTGGAACGCCTTGCCCAGTTCGCCGGTTGTGACAGGGTCGAGTTCACCCCAGACTGGCTGCGCGAAACGCTTTCTTGAAGGGACGCGGCAAGGGGATTTGCCGGTTTTCCCGTCACGCCCCCTTTGGGAAACGGCAGCAGAACGATCGTCCCATCAAACCCCATCCCGCCCTACTTCTGCGCAATTGCTCTTTGCCAAATACTCACGGGTGGGTCTGGGAGGGCAGGCGGCCCTCCCAGCCTGAATGCAGCAAGCCTGCGCGTCAGACCCCGTCCAGACAGGCCGCCATCAAGGCCGACCCCGCCTCTGTCAGGTCATCGACCACGTCGAAATGATGCCGCCCGGGGGCAACTGTCCACGGGCAGTCCCATGCCTCGGACAAGGTCCTCGCCTGCCACAGAAAAGCCGGACGCTCGGCCCCGCCAACCCAGACATGCGCCGCACAGCCACCTCGCAGTTTCAGGCGGGCGGGGCTTTCGCGGGCGGTCTCGTCCAGATCCAACCGCAGACGGTCATTCATGGCCGTCTGCCGCAGCGGCTCCAGCTCCGACAGGGGAGAGATTGGCACCACCCGGCGCACCATGGCCAGACCGATATCGGCACACCCCATCCGGGCCGACAGATGCCCGCCCGCGGAATGGCCCGTCACGACAACCGGCCCGTCCACCAATGCCGAACTGGCGCGCACCGCCTGCGCCACCTCGTCCGTCATCTGCGAAATCCGCGCTGCGGAGGCCAGGGTGTAGGACGGCATCGCACAGGCCCAACCGCGTGCCACAGCACCCGCTGCCAGATGCGACCACACCTCTCGCCCGAAGGCCAGCCAATAGCCGCCATGGACAAACACCATCAGGCCTTTTGCCGGACCCGTGGGCCGGAACAGGTCGAACCTCTGCCGCTCACCCGCACCGTAAGCCACCCCCAATTCCGCCCTTGCCCCCAACCCGTCGCGGAACGCCTGCGCTGCGGCATTCCAGCGCGGTGGATACGCGTCAGCGCCCGCAATAAAGGCGCCGTTCTGATACGCCCGGTCGATATCCTGCATGTCTTCCCCCTGTCAGCCAGATTTGATCAAACCATAGGTCCAGACCCTGCCCCGGAACTGGACTTTTCTTCGCAGCTTTGTCATTGGATTGGCAAATAGATTTGGAGGCCAAATGATGCTCGATTCCGTAACCGATCTGCGCGCGATGCTCAAAGACCCATCGCTGTTGCCCAACAAGGCCTATGTCGCCGGGGAATGGGTCGATGCGGCGGATGGTGCGACCTTTGCCGTAACCAACCCGGCGCGGGGCGATGTGATCGCATTGGTGCCGAACCTGACCCGTGCCGATGCGGCCCGCGCGATTGCAGCCGCTGATAAGGCGCGCCATGAATGGGCCACCCGCACCGGCAAGGAACGCGCCGCCGTGATGCGCAAGTGGTACGACCTGTGCATGGCGAATGTCGATGATCTGGGCGCCATCATGACGGCCGAACAGGGCAAACCGTTGGCCGAAGCAAAGGGTGAGGTCGCCTACGGTGCGGCTTACATCGAATGGTTCGGCGAAGAGGCCAAGCGGATTTACGGCGA